>NZ_JBHNYO010000014.1:0-191497 GCF_054960675.1 Rhodococcus sp. PSi06 | reverse complement strand
GAGTGGACGAGTCTGATCAGTCATGTGCAGCGAGCTACCTTCTTCGAGGGAAGTGCGGACACCCCAGCATAAATTAAGGACAACCTGAGCTGGGGCACTGGGCAACTTGCCGTATTCCCCGGGTTCCGGTAGGAATTGACCCGTGCAGACGACATACCTGGTCCGACGGTTCACCGTCGACTTCTGTCGTACCTGCACCAACATGTGTTGTCGGTGACCTGACCCGACGCAATCCCTTTCCCCGGACGAGATCTACCGGGAGAAGGACCCTCTTTCGACGGCAGCGCTGCCTGATCCAGCCCTCTCGCCGTGCACAGATTCGAGGACACATGACAACTCTGGAACAGACCGTTTCGCTCACTCTCGACAAGTTCGGCCCCAGCTTCGGGGCCGAGGTCATCGGACTCGACGTCGCGACCGCGTCCGACGCCGAGATAAAAGCCATCCGGACGGCCCTCGTCGAGCACAAGGTTCTGGTGCTACGCGGCCAGTCGATCGACGACGCAGCCCACATCGAGTTCGGCCGCAGGCTCGGTGACCTCACCGCCGGCCACCCCGTGCACGACAGTGGGCACGTCGCCCCCGAGGTGTACGCCCTCGACAGCCAGGACAACGGTTTCGCCGACGTCTGGCACACCGACGTCACGTTCATGGAACGACCCCCGATGGGCTCGATCCTGCGTCCGGTCGTGCTACCTCCGCACGGCGGCGACACCAACTGGGCCGACAGTCAACTCGCCTACGAGTCGTTGTCCGCGCCGGTTCGACGAATGATCGACGGGCTCAGCGCAATTCACGACGGCAATCGCGAGTTCGGCTACTACCTCGCGCAGAAGCGCGGCGGCAAGGGCAACGTGTGGGACGGCAAGGAAGTCACCGCACTGGTCCCCGTCGAACATCCCGTCGTGCGGGTGCATCCGGAAACCGGCCGCAAGGGGCTGTTCGTCAATCCGGGTTTCACCTCCCACATCGTGGGGGTGTCGGAGGCCGAGAGCCGCGGAATCCTGGACCTGCTCTATGCGCACCTCACCAAGCCCGAGCACATCGTGCGCCACCGTTGGCGGCTGGGAGATCTGGTGTTGTGGGACAACCGCAGCACCTCGCATTACGCCAATCGCGATTACGGCACCGAGCACCGCAAGATGCACCGCATCACGTTGCGCGGCGACATTCCCGTCGGACCCCGGTAGTTCCGGGCCCGTCGGATCGAGGAAGATTGGGCGCATGGCGTCGTGGAGTGAACGTAGGCAGCAGTGGGTCGACAGTCGTGAGGAAGCGCGTAACAACGCATCCCAGGCGGCTGCCGACTCCGGTGAGCAGCGTCCGCCCAACGCCTGGCCGTTCATCATCGCCGTGGGCATTGTCGCGGTACTGCTCGTCGGCATCTTCGCGGCATCCAAGTTCGCGCCCGCGGAGAACAACGTGACGCAGGCGCAACTGCTCACCGACGCCGTCGACGGCTTCGTCGAAGCGCAGAACTCCGGCGACGCAGACCTGTTGCGTGCGCACACCTGCGCCGATCAGGTTGGGCGCTTGATTCCCGGTGACGACGCGCAGTACCGCACCGACCGGGCCGGCGAGGTCGAGCGCAACGGTGAGACGTCCATCGACGGGGTGCCCACGGGGTACGAGGTCAACGGCGACCGCGGTGTGGTGACGGTACCGCTGAAGGAAGAGAAATCCGGCGTGCAGACCGACGACCAGTGGAAGCTCATTCGCGTCGACGACACATGGTTGGTGTGCAATGTCTGATCTCGGTATGTGTGACGTAACGGCAAGTGACGGAAGGCTGATCCAGTGACCTACGCAGGTGACATAACCCCGCAGGCGGCATGGGAGTTGTTGCAGAGCAACCCCGATGCCGTTCTCGTCGACGTCCGTACTCGTGCCGAGTGGCAGTACGTCGGCGTGCCCGACACCTCGGGCATCGATCGCCCGACGCACCTGATCGAGTGGGTGAGCTACCCCGACGGCGCCCGCAACACGGACTTCGTCGGTGATCTGAAAGCCGCAGGCGTGGACGGCGATCGTCCGGTGGTGTTCCTGTGCCGCTCCGGTCAGCGATCCATCGGTGCCGCCGAGGCCGCCACCGCAGCGGGAATCGGCCCGTCCTACAACGTGCTCGACGGTTTCGAAGGTGCCACCGATGCCGAAGGCCACCGCGGAGCCACGGGTTGGCGTGCGGTCGGGTTGCCCTGGCGGCAGTCGTGACCAACCTTCCCAAAGGCGGTGGTTTCGAGAAGCCGTTACCCGACGGTGTGGGTCAGGGAACGCTGGGAGTACGCGGCGGCCTGATGCGATCCGGCTTCGACGAGAACGCTGAAGCGCTGTATCTCTCTTCGGGTTTCGTGTACGAGAGTGCCGGTGCCGCCGAGCAGGCGTTCACCGGTGACATCGATCATTTCGTCTATTCCCGTTACGGCAATCCGACGGTCAAGATGTTCGAGGAGCGGTTGCGTCTGATCGAGGGTGCCGAGGCATGTTTCGGCACGTCCAGCGGAATGTCCGCAGTGTTCACCGCGCTCGGTGCGTTGCTGAAGGCCGGTGACCGATTGGTTGCTGCGCGTAGCCTTTTCGGCTCCTGCTTCGTGGTGTGCAACGAGATCCTGCCGCGCTGGGGTGTCGAGACCGTCTTCGTCGACGGCGAGGACCTCGAGCAGTGGGAGCAGGCACTGTCGGTGCCCACGACCGCGGTGTTCTTCGAAACCCCGTCCAATCCGATGCAGTCGCTCGTCGATGTGCGTCGGGTGTCCGAGATGGCGCACGCCGCGGGCGCAACGGTGGTGTTGGACAACGTGTTCGCGACGCCGCTGCTGCAGCGCAGTCTCGAACTCGGTGCCGACGTGGTGGTGTATTCCGGCACCAAACACATCGACGGTCAGGGCCGGGTGCTCGGCGGCGCGATCCTGGGATCGAAGGAGTACATCGACGGACCGGTGCAGACGTTGATGCGGCACACCGGGCCGGCGCTGAGCCCGTTCAACGCGTGGACGTTGCTCAAGGGTCTCGAAACGATGCCGGTGCGCGTACGACATTCGGTGAACTCTGCGATGCAGATCGCCGAGTTTCTCGAAGGGCACTCTGCGGTGCGGTGGGTCAAATACCCGTTCCTGCAATCACATCCGCAGTACGAGCTGGCGAAATCCCAGATGTCGGGCGGCGGTACCGTCGTGACATTCGAGCTCGACGCACCGGAGGGCGAAGGCAAGAAGCGCGCTTTCGAGGTGCTCGACGCGTTGCGCATCGTCGATATCTCCAACAATCTGGGAGACTCGAAATCGCTCATCACCCATCCGGCCACCACCACGCACCGCGCGATGGGGCCGGAAGGTCGTGCCGCAGTGGGCATCACCGACGGCGTCGTGCGTATCTCCATCGGTCTCGAGGACACCGAAGACCTGATCGGAGACCTGGACCAGGCGTTGAAGTAGTAGCTCAGCGTTCGAAAACGCTGAGAACGGTGCGGAACTTGGCCGTGGTCTCGTCCAGTTCGGCGTCCGGGTCGGAATCCGCGACGATGCCGCCGCCGGCCGTGGCCGTTCCGGTGAGTCCGTCTGCGGCGAGTTCGATGCAGCGGATCGTGACCACCCACTCGCCGTCGCCGCTGCCGTCGGTCCACCCAACGGCTCCGGCGTAGAACCCGCGGGAGCCCTCGACGTCCGCGATCGCAGCCATGGCCGCGGCACGAGGAACGCCGGCGACGGCAGCGGTGGGATGCAGTGCCAGCGCGAGGTCGAGCGCCGAGGTCGTGGGATCGGCCAACGTGCCGACGATGGGCGTCGACAGGTGCCACAGCTGTGGCGTGCTGCTCAGTTGGGGTGACTCGGGCACATCGAGCGTCTCGCAGAACGGCTCCAACGCAGCACGGATCTCGTCGACCACGAATCGGTGCTCGGCCTGATCCTTGGCGCTGGCCGCCAACGCCGCGGAGATGCGTGCCTCTTCGTCCGGATCGGTGGAACGCGCCGCGGTTCCCGCGAACGGATGGCAGGTGACGATGTTGCCGCGCTTACGGACCAACAGTTCCGGGCTCGCGCCGACGATCTGCACGCCGGTTCTACCTGCGGGAGACAGGTCCGCCAGAAAGCCGTTACCCATCGGATCACGAGAGACCAGCGCGCTCAACACCGAGGCCGGCTCGATCGGCGCATCCGCGCTCACTTCGATGGCACGAGCAAGAACGATCTTCTCGGCCACACCAGCTTTCAGTTGCTCGACGACATCGCGCACCCGCTGCACATGGACGTCGGGGTCGGGAACCTGACGCGCGACGGTCACCCCCGGTAGCGGCGGCAGGGTGTCCGTCGTCAGCCATGGCCCGTCCAGTCGATAGAACTCTTCCGGTTCGATCAGCGCGGTGGCGTCGGACATGTCGAAAGGTAACGCACCGACGATGTTTCGGCCCTTGCGTACCGCGGCCACCGCGTCGGCGATATCGGGGAATGCGTGGCGTACGCCCAGTCCGACGACGTGGTGATCCTGCCGGGAGAGTACGAACTCGACGGCCATCAGAACGGGTTCTGAGTGCGACCCACCAGGTCTGCGACGGAGTCGAGGACCTTGGTGGGGCGGTACGGATACTGCTCGACGGATTGGACCGTCGAGATTCCGGTGAGCACCAGTATGGTCTGCAGCCCGGCTTCGAGTCCGGAGAGGACATCGGTGTCCATGCGATCACCGATCATCAGTGTGTTCTCGGAGTGGCCGCCGATCGCCCGCAGCGCCGACCGCATCATCAGCGCATTGGGCTTGCCGACGTAGTACGGCTCCTTGCCGGTGGCCTTGGTGATCAGTGCGGCCACCGATCCGGTGGCGGGCAACGAGCCCTCGCGGGACGGCCCGGTGGCATCGGGGTTGGTGGCGATGAAGCGCGAGCCCTTCTCGACGAGACGAATGGCTGTCGTGATGGCCTCGAACGAGTAGGTGCGGGTCTCGCCGAGCACCACGTAATCCGGGCTCGAGTCGGTGAGCGTGTAGCCGATGTCGTGCAGGGCCGTGGTCAGACCCGACTCGCCGACGACGTAGGCGCTGCCGCCCGGCCGCTGGTTACCCAGGAATGTCGCGGTGGCCAGAGCGGAGGTCCAGATCGACTTCTCCGGAATGTCCAGGCCGGTGAATGCCAGACGAGCTCGCAGGTCGCGGGGTGTGCGAATCGAATTGTTCGTCAACACGATGAACGGAATGTCGTTGGCCTGCAGTTCGGCGAGGAACGTGTCGGCACCGGGGATCAGGTGGTCCTCGTGGACGAGAACTCCGTCCATGTCCATCAGGTACGTCCACTGCTGGGGCTTCTCGATATCGGTCACTCCACCATTGTGAACTACGCCGGTCGCGCGCAGGCTGGACCGCAGAACTATCTCCTCGTTCCGCCGGCTTCGCTCCTGCTACTCAGCTCGCCTGTAGTTCTGCGGCGCGTCGAGAGGTGGCTCTGAGCACCTGGCGTTCGCGGGCCGTGGTGCCGCCCCAGACGCCGAACGGTTCGTTGGCCGCCAACGCGAACCGCTTGCATGCGTCGAGCACTCCGCAGCCGGCGCACACCTGCTTGGCGCGATCCTCGCGTCGGCGACGCGCCGTTCGCCCCTCGCCGGAGGGCGAGAAGAACATCTCCGAGTCTCGGCCCCGGCACACGGCATCGATCTGCCAGTCCCAGGACTCGGCGGGGGAGGACGAGATTGCGCGCTCGATCTTGGTGATTGCGGTGTTCTTCGACGTGGCAGAGCTGTTCGGCATCCTGGCGACCCGTTCCTTTCGTCGACGCTGCGCGAGACGCATCCCGCACCTGGCCGTTCGAACCCTCGCTGCATCGCGGACGCGACACAATGGTTGGAATCAGGCTGATTCGAGGGGCTCTGCTCGGTCCGCGGTGTTCGTGGCATGGTGGCTGTATGACCCGTCCGCTCAGGTTTTCTGCATTCGTCATGAACACCACGTCTCACATCGTGCACGGCGCGTGGCGCAAGCCGGAGGCGGAGCAGACCGAGTTCTCCTCGCTGGAGCACTGGGTGTCGTTGGCGAAAGAACTCGAGCGGGGCAAGTTCGATTTTATGTTCTTCGCCGATGTCGTGGGTCTGTACGACGACTATCAGGGGTCGTGGGAGAAATTCGTGGAATCCGGTTTGCAGATTCCCAGCAACGATCCCACCGTGATCGCGTCGGCGATTGTCTATGCGACAGAGCATCTCGGGATCGCGGTGACGTCGTCCATTCTGCAGGAGCATCCGTTCAACTTCGCGCGCAAGATGTCCACGCTCGATCACGCGTCGGACGGCCGCATCGCCTGGAACATCGTGACGAGTATGTCGCCCAACGCTTGGCGCAACTTCGGCTTCGGCGAGATGGCTCTGCACGAGGATCGCTATGCCTGGGCCGACGAATACGTCGACGTCGTGTACAAGCTCTGGGAAGGGTCGTGGGACGACGGAGCTCTGTTGCAGGACAAAGCATCCGGACGGCACAGCGATTTCTCGAAGGTACACAAGATCGATCATGTCGGTGCGCGCTACCGCGTCGAGGGCCCGCATCTCGTGGCTCCGTCTCCGCAGCGGACCCCGTTGTTGTTCCAGGCCGGATCGTCTCCGACGGGCCGACGCTTCGCGGCGCGTAACGCCGAGGCGCAGTTCATTGCATCCCCGTCACCCGAAGCCGCTCAGGCGCTGATTGCCGACACGCGGCGGCTGGTGGTCGAGGCCGGTCGGGCCGCGGAGGACCTCGAATTCTTTCAGGGCCTGTCGTTCGTCATCGGGAGTACCGAGGCCGAAGCGGCACGCAAGGCCGCTGAGCTGGACGAATACATCGACGAGTCCATGATCATCGCGCACGCTGCAGGTGGAATCGGTATCGACCTCGGTTTCTACGATCTCGAAACACCGATCGGTGAGGTCGAGGCGCAAGGGTCGCTGAGTACGTTGCAATGGCTCCGAGAAGCCATTCCCGATCGCGAGCCCACCGTTCGGGATCTGGCTCGAATGCGGAGCCGCAGTGGCCGTGTGGTGGGGACGCCGGACTCGATTGCAGATCGGCTCGAGCAGTGGCGCTCGGTCGGAGTCGACGGAATCAATGTCATCAATTCGACGATCCCGGGTAGTTACGTGGAGTTCATCGAGCAGGTGACGCCTGTTCTCCAGCGCCGGGGCCTTGCGCAACGCGACTACGAAGACGGCACCGTGCGACGCAAACTCACCGGACGCGACACTCTGCCCGCGTCGCATCCGGCGGCCCGATACCGGGGTGCCTTCGGCTGACACCTGGCCGATCGGCCGGGTGGCAAGGGTTGAAATCAACGTGATTTCAACTGGAATGCCGACGCGCACTTGACTTTTCGATCTGTGGTTCTATACATTCCTGTCACCATCCAGAGCGACCGAGAGACCTTGGCTCGATGACGTCGCAGCAACCCCGCCCTACGGCGTGTGGGTGCTACCGCCAGGACCGATGGAGGCACGGCCGATGAACATCTGTATCTGTACGCACGCTTGACCGATTCGCGTACCCACAGCACGAAAACCACGAAAGGCTATTCGGCGATGATCGCTGCCCATCCGACCCGGCGGTTCCGGTGACACAACTCGATTCTCGTCCCAGTGTGGACGCGACGGACGAACTTGCCGACGAGCAACTCGTCGTGGCCAGGACATTGCACCCGTGGCGCTGGGCGATCAGCATCGCCACGCTCGTAGTGGTCGCCCAGTTCCTGCACGGTTTCGCCACCAATCCCGGGTGGGACTGGGGCACGTTCGCTCAGTACTTCACTGCACAATCAGTGCTCTCGGCCCTGTGGCTCACCATCCAGCTCACGTTCTGGGGCACCCTGATCGGCTTCGCTATCGGTATCGGTTTGGCGGTCGCGCGTCTGTCCGACAACCCTGTACTGCAAGTCATTTCCTGGTTCTACATCTGGGCTTTCCGCTCGATCCCGTTGATCGTGCAGCTGCTGTTCTGGTTCAACATCGCGTACCTGTACCGGACTCTGTCTTTGGGAATACCATTCGGCCCCAGCTTCTTCGAGTTCGACGTCAACAACGTCATCAGCGGATCCACGGCGGCCATCATCGGTCTGGCATTGCACCAAGCGGCCTACTCGGCCGAGATCGTCCGTGCCGGCATCATCTCGGTCGACCAAGGTCAACTCGAAGCTGCTGCAGCGCTCGGTATTCCGAAGAGGCGAGAGTTCTTCAAGATCATTCTTCCGCAGGCCATGCGAGGCATTCTGCCCAACGCGGCCAACGAAGTGATCAGCCTGTTCAAGGGCACCTCGATCGTCTCCGTCATGGCCATCGCCGAGTTGTTCTACCAGGTTCAGGTCATCTACGGCCGAAGCGGCCGGGTGGTACCGCTGCTCATGGTGGCCACCGTCTGGTACATCATCCTCACCTCAGTTCTTTCGGTGGTGCAGTACTACGTGGAGCGGCACTACGCCAAGGGTGCAGTGCGCACCATCGAACGCACTCCTGTCCAGAAATTGCGAAAGAAGTTGGCCGAGATCACCCTTGCCCCGCGAGGAGCTACCCGATGACCACACGCGATACCACCACCCCCGGATCGGACACGGCGTTTGCCGTCGAGGTACGCGGCGTGCACAAGTCCTACGGCGGTCTCGACGTGCTCGAAGGTGTGGACCTCGTTGTCCGTCCCGGTGAGGTCACCGCGATACTCGGACCATCGGGATCCGGAAAATCCACCTTGCTGCGGGTTCTGAACCACCTGGAGAAGGTGGACCGGGGGACCGTTCGGGTCGACGGTGAACTGGTGGGATATCGGCGCAAGGGCAACAAACTGCACGAGCTCAGCAGCAGAGAGATTCTGCGGCAGCGATCCCAGATCGGTTTCGTGTTTCAGAATTTCAACCTGTTTCCCCATCTCACGGTTCTCGAGAACGTCATCGAGGCCCCGATCTCTGCCCAGAAGCGCAAACGCTCCGACGTCGAACCCGAAGCGCTGGCCCTCCTCGAACGAGTCGGACTTCGCACGAAAGCGCACGACTACCCCCGTCGACTGTCCGGCGGGCAACAGCAGCGAGTCGCCATCGCGC
Source organism: Rhodococcus sp. PSi06 (assembly GCF_054960675.1). Taxonomy (NCBI): domain Bacteria; kingdom Bacillati; phylum Actinomycetota; class Actinomycetes; order Mycobacteriales; family Nocardiaceae; genus Rhodococcus; species Rhodococcus sp. PSi06. The sequence continues at coordinate 182,469 of NZ_JBHNYO010000014.1, read as the reverse complement.
GCGCACTTGCTCTGCGCCCCAAAGTCATTCTGTTCGACGAGCCCACCTCGGCGCTCGATCCTGAGCTCGTCGGCGAGGTGCTGGAAGTCATCCGCGGCCTCGCCCGTGAGGGTGCAACATTGGTGATCGTCACCCATGAGGTGGGTTTCGCCCGTGAGACAGCGGACACGGTCGTCTTCATGGACGGCGGCGTCATCGTCGAACAAGGCTCTCCTGCTCAGCTTCTCGATGCACCCAGGGAGGAACGCACCAAGTCGTTCCTCGCTCACGTTCTCTAGCTCGCTTCCCTTCCCCAGCACACGAACGAGGAACAGTCATGTCCAGATCATCTCGTCGGTTCGCAGTAGTAGCGTCCGCATTCGCGGTCTTGGCGCTCACTGCAACTGCATGCAGCGAACCCACTACCGAATCTCAGGTCGTCACCGAGGATGGCGGAACCTTCGATCTGTCGCCCGAGCAGGCCGACCGCGTCCGCGTCGACAAGGTCGACGAGATCGCTGCAAAAGTGCCACAGGCCATTCGAGACCGAGGAACCCTGATCGTCACAGGAGCGGGCGGTACAGCACCGCCGCTGCGGTTCTACGCCACCGACGACACCACCATCGTGGGGTCCGAGGTGGACTTCTCGTACCTGATCGCCGACATCCTCGGCCTCGACGTCGATCTCCAGGTCGCGGACTGGTCCCAGAACTTCGTCAAGATCGATTCCGGCGAGAACGATGTGTTCATCTCCAACGTCACGGTCACCGAGGAGCGCAAGGACAAGTACGACTTCGCCACCTACCGGCTCGACAATCTTGCACTCGAAACCCAGAAGGACGCCGACTGGACGGTGGAGAAGCGTCAGGACATCGCGGGCAAGAAGATCGGCGTCGGGTCCGGTACCAACCAGGAACAGCTGTTGGTGGACTGGAACGAGGCAAATGTGGCCGAGGGCCTCGCGCCGGCGGAGCTCGCCTACTACCAGAACACCTCCGATTACTACCTGGCACTGGGATCCCAGCGCATCGACGGTTACCTCGGGCCGAACCCCTCTGCCGTCTACCACGCCGCGACCAGTGGAGAATCGAAAATCGTCGGCACCTTCTCCGGGGCCGGTGATGCGTTGCAGGGTGAGATCGCGGTACTGACGAAGAAGGACAACGGTCTCATCGGGGCCATCCGTGAGGCACTGCAGCATGCCATCGACGATGGCAGTTACCAGAAGGTGATCGATCGGTGGGGCCTGCAGTCCGAGGCCGTGCCGGAGTCGGTGGTCAATCCGCCGGGGCTCCCACGTAAGGAAGGCTAGGCAGAAGATGAGAGTGGTAATCGTCGGTGGCGGGGTCATCGGAGCATCGAGCGCGTGGCAACTCGCAGCACGCGGCCACGATGTGACAGTCCTCGAACAGTTCGGTGCAGGTCACACGAGAGGTGCCTCGCATGGAACGTCGCGCATCTACCGACACGCGTACGTCGACGATTACTACGTGACTCTCGCCGCTCGCGCCTTCGGCCTGTGGCGCGAGTTGGAGCGCGCGACCGAGACCGAGCTTCTGGAGCTGACCGGTGCAGTCGATCACGGCGACCCGTCCGTGATACGGCCTCGTATCGACGCGTTGGCAAGAGCGGGGCTGGAGTACGAGGTACTAGAACCTGCTGCGGCGCAATCACGTTGGTCGGGTCTACGGTTCGACACAACGGTTCTGTACCACCCCGGTGCCGGACGACTACACGCAGACCGCAGTGTTGCCGCCGCGACGCGAGCCGCCCTCGCACGTGGCGCGATCGTGGAATACGAGACGCCGGTACGGGAAATACGCGGCAGCGAGGTCGTCACCGACGCTCGCGTCTACTCAGCCGACGTGGTCGTCGTCGCAGCGGGCGCATGGACGACGAAGGTGGCACCGATGCTGACGCTTCCGCCGCTGGTCACCACTCAGGAGCAGCCGGCGCACTTCGCTCCGGTTCATCCGGAACTGGAGTGGCCGAGCTTCATTCATCACCCGGGTGCCGAATTTCAGGGTACGGATATGTACGGCCTGTCGTCGGTCGACGGCGTGAAGATCGGCGAGCACGCCACCGGTCCGGTGGTGGACCCGGACACCCGCGACTTCGTGGCCGACCCCGCAGGAGTCGACCGCCTGGTCGACTATGCACGCACGTGGCTGCCGGGGGTGTACGCCGATACAGCCGATCCGCTGACGTGTTTGTACACCAGTACGCCGGATTCCAACTTCGCCATCGGCCGGAAGGGCAACACCGTTGTCGCGGCAGGTTTCTCGGGTCATGGGTTCAAGTTCGCCCCGGCGGTCGGGGCACTGGTAGCCGATCTGGTCGACGGGTAATCGAGACACAGGAAGCACATGAGCGCAACGTTCGATACGAACACTCGTCCTGGCGATGCCAAGCCAGGATGCGTCGAGTTCGTCGAGGTAGAGCAGCACGATCCCCTGGCGACGCCTCTGCTGCGGGAATTGGCGATCGAGTATTCGTCCCGTTACGGGCGTAGCCCCGGGGTCCAGTACGAGGAATTGAAGTCCTATCCCGCTCGTGAGTTCGCACCGCCGGACGGCGTGTTGGTGATAGCGCTGGCCGGCGGGGTTCCTGTCGCTGGAGGTGCATACCGGAGGTACGACCCGCAAACCGCTGAGCTCAAACGTATCTGGACATCGAAGGAGCAACGCGGCAGGGGATTGGGCACACTCGTGGTGGCCGAACTCGAGCGCAGCGCCCGGGGGCGCGGGTATCGCCGCATCTACCTGACGACGGGGTGGAATCAACCGGAGGCAGTGGCGCTGTACCTGGCGACGGGTTACACACCGCTGTACGACCGGACGTTGCCGTCCCGGGCAATCGGACCACATCCTTTCGAGAAGAACCTCGACTGAGCCCGGTTCGGTGATGCCGGACGCGGCGGTATCGGCGTTGCGTTGCGGTATCGGCGTTGGGTATCGGCGTTGCAGTACCGCCGAGCAGCGACTGTCAGCCCGCCCTGCCGGCGTTGTACTCGAGTGCTGCACCGACCCAGAACTGGAGGCCCGGATCGCTCGACAGAGCTTCTGCATCGACGGTGATCCACCCGTCACCCATCGTTCGGCCCTTGCCCATCACAGCGTGGTGGGCTCCATCGCGCTCGAGATATTCGGGTTCGCGTGCCCCGTCCACCCGAACCAGCAGGGCGCGATTCCCGGTGCCGACACACGCCACCATCTTGTCTCGCACCAGGAAGGCAAGACCGCCGAACATCTTCTGCTCGCGCAGACTCTCCTGGTCAGTGAGAACGTCGCGGACGCGGTCTGCGAGGAGTTCGTCGTACGCCATGTGCTTGCGCCCTTCCGGTGAACGTTGCTCTCATCGAATACCTGATCAATAGTGGGGGCAACTGGGTTCTCGCACTGAATCCCGTTTGCTCCGGCGTAGGCCTGCGCAGCAGCAGGCAGAGCTGTGCCCTGACGCTGGTGTTGGTCGTCATGCGGGTTGTCGTGGTTCCTCGTCGCCGGTGTCGTCTGTGTCGCCTGTGTCGTTGTGGTGGTCGGGTGGGTAGAGGACTTCCTCGGGGTGGTGTGCGTGGTTGATGAGTCCGCGGCGTCGGGGGTCCATTGCGGTGGGTGGGTGCCAGAGGGTGCGGCCTGGATATCTGTGTGTTGCTGCGGTTTTGGTGGTGGCCCATTGTCCGGGGCCGGTGCCGACGAGTGCGTGGTGCATGTCGCAGGCGAAGGTGAGTGAGTCGATGTCGGTGGGTCCGCCGTCGGTCCAGTCATCGAGGTGGTGGGTTTGGCACCAGGTGGCGGGGCGGGTGCAGGAAGGGAAGCTGCAGCCGCGGTCTCGGGCGATGAGGACGATGCGTTGGTCGGCGGAGGCGATGCGTTTGGATCGGCCGAGGTAGAGGGCTCTGCCGTTGTCGTCGAAGAGGGTGAGGTAGTGGTGGGCGTGGGAGGCCATGCGGATGGCGTCGCGGATGGAGACGCGGGATCCGGTGGCGGTCTTGGCGTAGCCGCAGCCTGCTTCGAGGTCGTTGAGGGTCATGGTGACGATGGCGGTGACGGGTAGTCCGCGGTGGGTGCCGAGGGTCCCGGAGGCGAGGGTGTGCCGGAGCGCCATCTTCAGCGCGTCGTGGTGGCGTTCGCGTTGACTGCGGGTATCGCGGGCGGCGGCAGCAGCCCTCACTGCGCTATCCGGTGACGCGGGATCCGGGGGAACATCACCGGTTGCGTCGTCGAGTCCTGCTGGGTCGTCGGGTGTTGTGTCGCAAGCACAGTCGGCACCGCACTGGCCGCACTCGCCCTCGACGCTGCTACACCCACCGCAGTCGTCGTCACCGTCGCAGTTGCTGTCATGCCACAGTCCGGTATCACTGGAATCGGCATCGTCGGCAATAGGTTCGGGCTTCGGCACTTTGCCACTGCTGTCCCTGCGACTCTCATTCCCGCCCTTGTCGCCGGACTCGTCGTCACTTTCATCCTTGTGGACCACCGATGTCGGGTCGGCAGGATTGTTCACTCCCGGCTTCGCCGCTTTCGAGAACAACGCTTCGAGGTAAGCGCGTAGCTCGGAGTCGACGCAGAAGTTTCCTTCCGACATCCCGTCGGCGCCCTGCTCACCGAGGTAGAAGAACGCATCCCGCCGCTTCCGCGGCCTGGGCTTACCGTCCTCGTCTTCGTCCTCGTCGAAGTCGCCGTCGGGGTTCAAGATCGCATCCAGGTTCGCCACCAAAGGCGCGAAATCGTCGGGCCGCCTGGTGCAGGCGAACCCCACCAACTGCTGCTCGGCGAGATCGCGGGTCTGCGGGTCCACACTGGCCGGCAGATGCTTGAAGAATTCGCGGATCATCTGCACATGCTTGGTATCGAGCAATCCCGCCCGCACCGCGTCCGCGGTGTGCGGCAGCAACGGCGGCAAGGGTTCACCGGACAGCGCAGTGCGGTCACCCAACTCCGCCGCCAGACGCACCCGAGCACCGGCTGCGCGTGGGGTGATCCGCAACATCCACGCCACCGAGCACGGCACCGACCCCGGATACACATCGAGACCGTGCTGAGCGATCAACTCGTTGAGCCAGGTGTGCGAATGCGCCGGCAGCGACCGCGACACGGACTCCATCCGCTGGATGACCGCACGACGATCAGCGTTGGTCCATGCCACCGATGCCTGGCCGGCCAACGCGGCGACCGCAGACTCGACCGCATCGACCAATGCAGCTAGCTCTGGATCGGACACGTCGGGGGCGGGCGGCACCGTCTCGATGCCGTCCACCCCTGATCCGCCGTCCCCCGAAAGCATGACCGGAATCTATCGCGACCCACCGACAAGTATTCGAACACACGTTCGCAGTAGTCACCGGCAGCCTGAACGGCCATCGGTAAACGGAACGTGGCGCTATGTGGCGAATTACACGTGGACCTTCGGTGTGACGTTGTCGATTTCGAGCTGGGACGAGTCGCGCAGATGCTGGTGACGTTGTTCAATGCTCAACAAGGTGGACGTAACGACCACAGCAGCGTTGCTTTGTATCGATGACGAGCAGTATCTCCGAACTCGATTGTCGAGCCGGTGTCCAGTGTTGTGTGTTGACCCAGTGGGGATGATCGACATGAACGACTCATGTGGCTTCGCCGTTTCGTGGAGTACGCCGAAGGAATTGATCAACCGACTTCAATTCGGTGCGAGTGATCTGTGGCCGTAGGGTGCGTCCACTTCCGATCGCTGGCGGTTCATCGCCCAGTTGATCGATAGTGATCGGGGCATGCTCGTCGAACTGGGTGGTTCGGTATCGACACGGGTTGTAGAGGCGCTCGTTGCGACGGCCGAATTATGTAGGCAGTCGGTCAGCGAGTCTGTGCCAGCTGAGGACTGGGAGTATCTCCGACGGGCACTGCGATGGCTCGAGCGTAGTAATTCCGACGTCGATCGCGCCCTTATCGCCGTGGGCGAGGAGTTGGCACTGATCGGGCTCGACGGGATAGAGCAGGATTTCTCGGTTGCAACCTGGCTCTGCATGGATGTGTTGGACCGGTTTGCCTCCGCGGGCGACGCAGTCGGCTACTGGGTCGAGTACATGCGGGGCGGTGAGTCGAATACAACTGAGCAAGACGATTCAGAATCGATCGACAATGACGACGCCGCACTTGCTGTTGCCGTCTGACATCCCGGATTCCCCTGCCGGGCAGCGTGCCTCGACTCTGTGCCAATTGCTGGCAAGCCAGCATTTCGCCCGGGCAGGGTAGTCCTCACAGCGAGCTTTCGGATTCCAGGACGGCTTCGGCAGCAGCCGCAATGGCGTCGCCGATGCGGTCTCGATTTCGATCGATGAACAGTTGATCTCGCGAATACAGTGCACCGTGCTCGTGGTTCGGTCCGTCTTCGACTGCGCGCCTCATCACCTCGAGTCTGGCGATGACGATGTCAGAGAGTTCGTCGGCCCGAGGGGTGGGATACGTCGTGAAAATCCGGCGCAGCCTGTCCCACCGGTCGGTGTCTGGCTCCCACCCTCCGTCGGAAAAGTTGTCGTTACTGCAAAGCGGCGCGAATCTGTAGGCGAAATAGGCCATGTCGTCGATGCGTCGTCCCGGTCCGGCTTCGTCGAAATCGATCAACGCGACAGCCACGGAACCGTCGAAGACGAAGTTGTACGGAGCTGCATCCCAGTGACAGATCACCTCGGGTTCGACGCCTTCGGGAAGGTGTCGAGCATGGCCGTCCGGCAACTGCAGACCGATGGTCGAGTCGTGCAATTTTCGTATGATGCGGGCAGCACTCTCCAGGGCATCGACACTACGAATGGCCGCGGGCATCGGGTAGTTGCCGGCAATTCCATGCCGGTAGGTGAGTACTTCCCGACCCTGAGCATCCATCCCCAAGAAACGCGGAGCGTGGGAAAAACCCCTGTGCTCCAACTCTTTCAGAAGGCAGTGCACGGCAGGCGAATGGTCTCCCGCCGTTCGACGCACCGTCTCGGCTACCCGGTGAACGGCAGTCCTGTTGCCCCCGTGCAAGGGAATTTCCGCGTCGTCCCGCATACTTCTACACTCTCACGTCGATGCAGAAGCGCACCGGAAATCAGCGTCGATCTCCACCCCGGTTGGCAACTGCGCCGAGCCTCTCGTAGTATCGGTAACCGTAGGACCATCCAGAGCGACCGAGAGACCTGGCTCTATGACGTCGCAGCAACCCCCCGACTCGTCGGGTGAGGGTGCTACCGCCGGGACCGATGGAGGAATGCACGTGAATACCCGAGTCGCCTCAGGTTTCGTCGACGGATGCCGTCGGCTGCATGTCGATCTGTGCCGTCTGAACGGTTCGACCTGTCTCAGCTGACATTTCAGCACCGTACATTTCGACACCACCTCATCATCTGCACCAACTCCTTCCTGGGCACACGTGGCTCGGACGCGGGAGTTCTCGTGCGATCGACAAGATACCGGAGACACCCACGTGTCCACTCGCCCTGCACTTTTGGTGGCCGGAGTTCTCGCCGCCACCGCCACACTGCTTGCCGGATGCGCCGGCAGCGCTACCACCTCGGCTGCCGATGCCGGACCCCCGCAGTCCGGCGGCACGCTGCGTTACGGCCTGTCCGGCGCTCCCACCTGCTCCGACCCGGCCCAGTCCGGCACCAACCAGACGATCTATGTCACCCGGCAAGTGGTCGACTCTCTCACCGACCAGAATCCGGAGACAGGAGAGATCGAACCGTGGTTGGCCGAAAGCTGGGAAGTCGGTCCCGAGGCACGGTCTTTCACGTTCCAGCTGAAGGACGGTGTGACGTTCAGTGACGGCACGCCGCTCGACGCCGCCGCCGTAAAAGAGAATTTCGACGCCATCACCGGCACTCTCGGTGCGGCCAAAGCGCCTCTGGCTGCCAGTTACCTGACCGGATATCAGGGTGCAACCGTCATCGATCCGCTGACGGTCCGCATAGACTTCGCGGCACCCAATGCACAGTTCCTGCAGGCGAGTTCGACGCCTCAGCTCGGAATTCAATCCAGCGCGACGTCGGCGCAGTCGGCAGAGTCACGGTGCTTGGGTACCAACATCGGATCGGGACCGTTCACCTACGCGGACTATCAGCAGGATCGCTCCGTCACGCTGGCCAAGCGATCCGGATATGCCTGGGGCTCTGCGGCGTTCGGTCACACAGGCGAGGCCTACCTGGACCGTGTCGAGTTCACCATCGTGCCGGAGTCGGGTGTACGTACCGGCAGCCTCTCCTCCGATCAGCTCGACGCCGTCAGCGACGCACTACCGCAGGATGCGCCGCAGATCGAGGCGACCGGTGGCCGGATCCTGACGGCCCCCAACCCGGGCGTTCCGTTCGGCATTCAGCCCAACGTCACCCGCGGTGCGCTTCGGGACCCCGCCGTCCGCACAGCCCTGGTACCGGCGATCAACCGTCAGGAACTCGTCGACACCGTCCTGGGACCGGACTTCCGGACGGCGACAAGCACGTTGGCCAGCGCCACTCCGGGCTTCGTCGAACTCGCCGATGTCACCTACGACCCCGAGAAGTCGACATCGCTGCTCGACGATGCGGGGTGGACTCCCGGTGCAGATGGGATCCGCGAAAAGGATGGCGAGAAGCTGAGTTTCAAGGTCATGTACTCGGCCGTGTTCGCCGGCAATCAGGCAATTCTGGAGCTGACCCAGCAGCAGTTGCGTGCGGTGGGCGTCGACCTACAGCTCGAGCTGGTCTCCAATTCGGAGGCGACGGCACGGCAGGGCACGAAGGACTACGACGCGACGTACTACAACAGCACCCGCGCCGACGGCGACATTCTGCGTACCTCGTTTGCGGTGGACGGACGAAACCTGAACGCGCGCGGCCCGATCCCTGATCTGGATGCATCGTTGACCGATCAGCTCGGGGCCACGGACGTGCCGGCGCGCAACGGAATTCTCGCTACGGCGCAGCAGCAGGTGCTGGACAACGGCTTGTGGATTCCCACAATCGAGCTTTCGCAGGCGGTCGGCGCGGCGTCGAAAGTGCAGGATCTGAATTTCGAGGCCTCGGCGCGGCTGCAGTTCTTCGATACCTGGCTGAGCGCATGACCCGCTACATCGGACAGCGGGTACTGCAAGCAGCGGCCGTGCTGTGGGCGGCGTTCACCATCTCGTTCATCGTGCTGTTCCTGCTGCCGTCGGACCCGGTCAGTCTTGCCGTGGATTCGGCCGGCTCGGGTACCCCGGCCGACGCTGCAGCCATCGCTGAGCTGCAGGCTCGTTACGGTCTCGATCAGCCGGTGCTGGTGCAGTACTGGCACTCGCTGGTCGGTGCCGTGCAGGGTGATTTCGGATTGTCCATCGCCACCGGTCAGCCGGTGACTACGGCCATCCTCGACGCGGTGCCCAGCACACTCGGCCTGGCGGGGACGGCCCTGGTGCTGGCCGTCGTATTCGGATCCGCGGTGGCGTACGCAGCCACGTACACCCAGATCCCATGGCTGAAGAATTTGCTGTTCGCGCTTCCCCCGCTGGGAGTGGCTGTGCCGACCTTCTGGGTAGGACTACTGCTGCTGCAACTGTTCTCGTTCCGACTGCGCTGGTTCCCGGCGTTCGGTGACGCCGGCGCGGCATCGTTGGTGCTGCCTGCTGTGACACTGGCACTGCCGACCGGTGCCGTCATCGCTCAGGTGCTCGCCACCAGTATGGCCACCACATGGAAACAACCGTTCGTCGATGTCGCTCGCGCCAAGGGTGCCTCGCGGCTACGGGTGCAGACTCGGCACGTCCTACGGCTGTCGTCCATCCCTGCTTTCACGATCGCGGGTGTGTTGGTGGGGACGCTGCTCGCCGGATCGGTCGTCGTCGAGACAGTGTTCTCGCGCTCCGGAGTGGGGCGGCTGACTCAGACGTCGGTGCTGGCGCAGGACATTCCGGTGGTGCAGGGCATTGTCGTTCTGACCTCGCTGGTCTTCGTCCTGGTCAATCTCGCGGTCGACCTGCTCTATCCGCTGATCGATCCACGCATCGTGCGCGAATACCGGCCGATGCAGGCCAGTGCAGAACCGGAGAAAGCTCATGTCTGACATACTGATTCGTGAACCGGCGGTCCATTCGGACACTCCCGCAACAGCCGAGGACGCACCGGCCGCCACACGGCGCCGGAGTCCGCGGAATGTACTGAAACATCTCTGGCTCGGTGCATCCGTGATCGTGCTGCTGCTGGCACTGGGCTTCGCGCTGTTTCCATCCGTCTTCGCGAGTGGCGATCCTTTAGTGGGTACACCGGCGGACAAGCTGCAGGCACCGAGCGCGTCGCACTGGTTCGGCACCGACAACATCGGCCGCGACGTCTTCACCCGAGTGGTGCACGGTTCCGGTCTGTCGCTGACAGCAACGCTGTTGGCAGTCGGTATCGCGCTGGTGGTCGGCTCGATCATCGGTCTGGTGTCCGGTGCCGTCGGCGGAATAGTCGACGCGGTGCTGATGCGCATCGTCGATGTGCTGCTGTCGATTCCGACGCTGTTGCTCTCGTTGGCATTGGTCACAGCTCTGGGCTTCGGCACCGTCAATGTCGCTATCGCCGTCGGTGTCACATTGATCGCGAATTTCGCCAGAGTGATGCGCTCGGAGGTGCTGCGGGTGCGCAGATCACTGTACGTCGAAGCGGCCTACGCCTCGGGTGTGCGGTGGTTCGACGTGTTCCGTAGGCACATCCTCCGCAACTCCTACGGCCCGGTGATCGCGCTTGCGGCAGTCGAGTTCGGTATGGCAGTTCTTGCGGTATCCGCGCTGAGCTTCCTCGGTTTCGGCGCTGCTCCGCCCACCCCGGAATGGGGATCGCTGATATCGGAGGGACGCAACTTCCTGGCCACCGCGTGGTGGATGACCACACTGCCGGGGTTGGTGATCGTGGCCGTCGTACTGTCTGCACACCGTCTCGGTCATGCACTCGAGAGGCGATCGCAATGAGTCCCATCCTCGAAGTGCAGAACCTGCACGTGAACTACGGCGAGACCACAGCCGTCTCCGGCATCGATTTCACCGTCGACCGCGGCGAAGTAGTGGCCGTGGTCGGTGAATCGGGCTCCGGGAAATCGACGACTACGCATGCCCTCATCGGTTTGCTCTCGGGATCCGGGCGCATCGTGGGCGGGTCGGTGACGTTCGACGGCCAGCGACTCGACACCGCCTCGGACAAGACGTTGAATCGGTTGCGTGGCCGACACATCGGGCTCGTACCGCAAGATCCGACGACCTCGCTGAACCCGGTGGTTCGCGTCGGTGATCAAGTTGCCGAGGTGCTGCGGGTGCACGGCCTCGCAGGTCGCCGCTCCGCGAAGGTCGAGGCCATTCGCATCCTCACCGAAGCCGGTCTGGACAACCCCGAAGTGCGCGCGCGGCAATATCCGCAAGACCTGTCCGGTGGGCAGCGTCAGCGCGTGTTGATCGGAATCGCGCTGGCATGCCGACCGGAACTGGTGATCGCCGACGAGCCGACCAGCGCCCTCGACGTCACCGTGCAGCGACGCATTCTCGACCATCTCGACGCCAGAATCGCCGAGACCGGTGCTGCAGTTCTGCTGATCACTCACGACTTGGGCGTGGCCGCGGACAGAGCGGATCGACTCATCGTCATGAGCGCAGGCCGGATTGTCGAAACCGGCCCTACCGCAGAGATACTGGCGAACCCGACGCATGCGTACACCCGGCAGCTGCTGGCTGCGGCACCGTCGTTGAACACGTCCATCCGACCCGCACGTACCACGGTGGCCGAGCCGATCCTGACGGTCAGCGACGTCTCGAAGCGGTTCACCATCGGCCGCGGCGTTCACCTCGACGCGGTCAAGGGAGCCACGCTGACCATCGAACGCGGGCGGACGGTCTCGCTCGTCGGCGAGTCCGGGTCCGGTAAGTCCACGTTGGCGCGCATCGCGATCGGTCTCGAGACCGCGTCGTCGGGTTCGGTCACGTTCGACGGCGTGGACATCACAGGTCTGCGTGGCAAGGCCAGGCGTGAACTGCGGCGACGTGTTCAGATCGTCTATCAGAACCCGTACGCGTCACTGAACCCGAAGCTGCGCGTCGGCGAGATCGTACGAGAACCGTTGGACGCGTTCAAGGTCGGTTCCTCGCGTGAGCGTTCCGAGCGTGCGCGGACGCTGCTGGACCAGGTGGCACTCACCAGTGACTACCTGGCTCGCCGGCCCGCCGAGCTGTCGGGTGGGCAACGCCAGCGCGTCGCCATCGCCCGAGCATTGGCGCTGGCACCCGAGCTGGTGGTGCTCGACGAGCCGGTCTCGGCACTCGACGTATCGGTACAGGCACAGATCCTGACCCTGCTCCACGACTTGCAGTCCGAACTGGGCCTGAGCTACCTCTTCATCTCCCACGATCTGGCCGTCGTCCGTCAGATCAGCGACACCGTGGCCGTCATGCAATCCGGCGTCATCGTGGAATACGGCGATACCGCAGCACTGTTCGACAATCCACAGCAGGATTACACCCGCGAGCTACTCGGGGCCATTCCCGGACGCGCGCACGAGAAAGCGAGCACCAGTGTCTGACAAACTGTTTCTGACCACTGTCGAGCCGAGAGGCACCGGTGCCCATCCGCAGGCCTGGCGTCGCCCGGATTCGCGCGCCGAAGAGGTTTTCACAGCGGGGTTCTGGATAGACCAGCTCCAGGCTGCAGACCGAGCGGGCATCGATCTGGTGTTCCTGGGCGATTCGTTCGACCGTCGGACGCTCGAGGCCGCAGCCATCGCAGCACGTGCGGCAGCCCTCACCGAGAAGGTCGGGCTGGTGCCCACGATCACCGTCACCCATACCGAGCCCTTCCACATCTCGAAGCAGATTGCGAGCCTGGATTTCGCCTCTCACGGCCGGGCCGGGTGGCAGGTCGAGGTGAGTCCGGGGGCCGAACAGGCAGCGCTCTTCGGACGTAAAGCGGAGCAGGACAACGGCAGCCTGTGGCGTGAGGCGGACGAGGCAATCGAGGTTGTCACCAGGCTGTGGGACAGCTGGGAAGACGACGCGGAGATCCGGGACGTCGAGTCGGGCCGATTCATAGACCGAGACAAGCTGCACTACATCGACTTCGAGGGGGAGAACTTCTCAGTCAAGGGTCCGTCGATCACTCCGAGATCTCCGCAAGGTCAGCCCCTCGTCGTGATCCGCGCCGACTGCGAGGAGTCCGTCGCGGTGGCCGCTGCGCGCGCCGACATCGTCCGCATCGCCGCCGACACGGTCGAGGACGCGGCGACTGCCGCCGCCCGCATCCGGCGGTCCGTCGTCGCCGACGGTCGTGACCCGGCCGAGGTGTTCGTCTTGTTGGACGTGGAGAGCTTGGTATCAGACTCTGCCGCCGAGGAACTCGCTCAGCTCGACAACTGGGCGGGGCACGTGAGAGAAGCTGAGTCCGTATCGCATATCGGCGATCTCGCGGGCCTGCATCTCCTGCTCGGTTCCATCGAAGCCGCCGGACTGGACGGGGTGACGTTGGTACCCCTCGCGTTGCCGTCGGGACTGGCAGCGCTCCCGGCAACCGATACCCGCAGCGGATCGACTCTGCGCGAGCGCCTCGGCCTGACGCGTCCCGACAATCGCTATGCACTCGAAGGGAAGAGCCTGTGACGAAGAAGCAGATACATCTGGGTGCCCATTTCCCCGGCGTCAACAACACCACCGTCTGGGCCGATCCGGAATCGAAGAGCCAGATCGAGTTCGATTCCTTCGTGCACCTCGCCGAATCGGCCGAGCGCGGGCTGTTCGACTTCTTCTTCCTCGCCGAAGGACTGCGACTGCGCGAGCATCGCAACAAGATTCACGATCTGGACGTGGTCGGTCGACCGGACACGCTCACGGTGTTGAATGCGCTGGCATCGGTGACGACGAAGCTGGGACTGGCCGGGACGATCAACACCACATTCAACGAACCGTTCGAGCTCGCCAAGCAATTCTCGTCGCTGGACCACCTGTCCGACGGCAGGGCGGCATGGAACATGGTGACGTCCTCGGATGCGTTCACCGGCGAGAACTTCCGGCGGGGCGGCTATTTGGATCGTGCCGACCGTTACGTGCGTGCCAACGAGATCATCGACGTCGCGCGAAAGCTCTGGGACTCTTGGCAGACCGACGCGTTCGTCGTCGACCGTGATCGAGGTGTCTTCGGCCGAGAATCCGAGATTCGCACGGTCTCGCATTCGGGTCCTCAGTTCGACGTACAGGGCCGGTTCACGTTGCCGCGCAGTCCGCAAGGACATCCGGTGCTGCTGCAGGCGGGCGACTCCGACGAGGGCCGAGAGTTCGGAGCAGCGAAGGCCGACGCGATCTTCACCATTCATGGCACGCTCGAGGACGGTCAGAAGTTCTACTCCGATATCAAGGGTCGGCTCGCCAAGTACGGCCGCGAGCACGACGACCTCAAGGTGCTGCCCGCGGCGACCTTCGTGCTCGGGGATTCTGCGCAGGACGCGGCCGAGAAGGCGGACCACATCCGGCACCAACAGGTCAGCGGTAGAACCGCCATCTCGTTCCTCGAACAGGTGTGGGGACAGGACCTGTCTGCGTACGACCCGGACGGCCCGTTGCCCGACATCGAACCCAGCGGGGACGTATCCATCACTCGTGGCCGTGCGCGCCACGGTGACCCCCGAACCATCGCCCAGAAGTACCGCGAGCGCGCCGAAGCGGACAACCTGAGCATTCGTGAGCTCATCATCGCCATGACGACGCGGCAGCAGTTCGTCGGAACCCCGGCGCAGGTGGCGGACGAGATCGACAGCTATGTGCAGAACAATGCGAGCGACGGCTTCATTCTCGTCCCGCATATCACCCCGGCCGGCCTCGATGAATTCGTCGACAAGGTGATTCCGGAACTTCAGGACCGCGGCAGTTTCCGCACCGAGTACACCGGAAACACCTTGCGTGACCACCTCGGTCTGCGCCACCCGTACGAACAGCAAGAAGGAGTGCGAGCATCATGAGCGATTTCGAGCAGGACTGGAAGCAATGGCATGCCGATCGGGAAGCGTCCTACGGCGATCCACTGGGTTGGGTGGCGTTGACCGGCTTGTATTGGCTGACCGACGAATTCGAGTCCGTGGCGGATCTTCCCGGCCGTTGGAAGGCCGACGCCGATTCGGTGACCGTCGAGGAGTTCGACGGCGTGAGCACGCTGAATCCGGTGGAGGGCGCGCCGGGCATCCTGGTCGCGGATGGCGATCGGCGAATCGAGGTGATCCGTCGGACCGGTTCTGTTGCGCTGCGAGTACACGACCCGAAAGCGCAGACCCTGCAGTCCTACAACGGTATCCCGGCCTACGAACCGAGCGAGAAGTTCGTCGCCACCGGGAGGTTCACCCCGTACGACTCGCCGGTCACCGTCACGACCGGAGCCGTGGTCGAAGGACTCGAACACCACCACACGGCCGTCGGGACTCTCGATTTCGAGTTGGCGGGCACCCCCGAGCAGTTGATTGCCTTCGGGGGTGTGGGCGATGATCTGAAGGTGCTGTTCACCGACGCGACCAGTGGTGTCACCACGTATCCGGCTGCGCGGGTTCTTGCAGTCGCCGCACCGGTAGAGGGTGCCGTCGTTCTCGATTTCAACCGGGCAGCCAACCTTCCGTGTGCGTTCACCGACTACGCGACGTGCCCCGTCGCACCAACCGAGAACCGGCTGACGGTTGCCGTCGAGGCCGGGGAGAAGAACCCGAGATGACGCGAGTTCCGTTGTCGGTTCTCGATCTGTCCCCGATCAGCGAGGGATCGACCGTCCAGCAAGCGCTTCGCAACACCCTGGACCTGGCCCGCCAGACCGAGGAGTGGGGTTACGAGCGTTACTGGGTTGCCGAGCACCATTTCGTGGCGGCGGCCAGTTCCTCACCTGCAGTGCTGATCGGTCTGATTGCCGCTGCCACCAACAGGATTCGTGTCGGTTCGGCTGCAGTGCAGCTCGGCTTCACGACAGCCGCTGCTGTCGTCGAATCCTTCGGGACAGTCGACGCGCTGTACCCGGGTCGCATCGATCTGGGTGTGGGGAGGTCCGGCCAGCGCAAAGCCGCAGCACTGACCGGTGCTCAGCACGCTGCGCCCGAGCGCGCGGTGTCGTCGGAGGCGGCAGGGCTGTTCCCGGCGGCTCCCGCCGCGGCGGCCCCGCGCAAGACCCCGCTGCTGGCTGCGACGCTGGCGGTGCTGCAGCAACCTCACGCCCAAGCCCCGGATTTCCACGAGCAACTCGACGATCTCGCTGCATTGCTTGCCGGTACCTACGAGCGCGACGGGGTGCCGCTGACGGCGCGCCCGGGTGTCGGGGCCGACGTGGCGCTGTGGCTGTTCGGCAGCAGCGCCGGTCCGACCGCTCGGGAGGCCGGTGCTCGCGGTCTACCGTTCGCGGCGAGCTATCACTTCAGCCCGGGAACGACTCTGGAGGCGATCGACGAGTATCGCCGTGCTTTCGTGCCGTCGGCTCGGTTGTCCTCGCCGTACGTGGCGGTGTCGGCCGATGTGGTTGTTGCACAGTCGGATTCTCGAGCGCACGAGTTGGCCGCATCGTTTCCGCACTGGGTGCACAGCATCCGGAGCGGCCTGGGGGCGATCGAGTATCCGGATCCGAAAAGTGTGACACCTCTGACCGACGAGGAATATCAGCTCATCGTCGATCGTGTGGACACGCAGATCGTCGGGTCTGCCGCGACGGTCGCCGACAAACTCGGCGAGCTGCAGCATGCAACCGGCGCCGACGAATTGGTGATCACCTCGGCGACGCACGACCATGAGGACCGGCTGCACTCGTACGAACTGCTGGGTAAAGAATGGGGTCTGCCGCGATTGCGGGTCTGACCGGAACATCTGCACTGGACGGGACGTTGGGGAGAGCATGACACGAGCAGCAGTGGCGACGTCGTACGGCGGTCCCGAGGTCATCGAGATCGTCGACCGAGAACTGCCCGAGCCGACCGAGGGCGAGGTACTGGTCGAGGTCAAGGCAATCGGCGTCAACCCCTTCGACTACAAGAGCTACAGCGGTGAATTCGGAACCGACGCGTCGAAGCTCCCGATCGCATTGGGCAGCGAGGCGTCGGGCATCGTGCTGGCGGTCGGCGGAGACGTCGAAGGCCCGGGTGGGCCTGTTGCCGTCGGCGACGAGGTGGTGGTCTCCGGCCACAACGGCACGTACGCCGAGCGCATTCTGGTGCCCGCGCGATTCGTGTTCCCGAAGCCGACCGCCCTGGACTGGAAAGTTGCTGCGGGGACCCTTTCTGTTGCTGGAACCGCCTACGACGCAGTGGAATCCGTCGGTGTGAAGAGTGGAGACACCGTTCTGGTACACGGAGCGGCAGGCGGCGTCGGGTCGGTAGTGGTGCAGCTCGCTCTGGGGCGCGGCGCGACCGTCATCGGGACTGCGCGGTCACAGAACCACGATGCCCTCCGAGCCTACGGTGGTGTGCCCGTCGAATACGGTGATGGCTTACTCGACCGAGTGAGAGCGGTGGCACCCGACGGTATCGACGCGGCGATCGATACTGTCGGTACCGACGAGGCCGTCGACGTGTCACTCGAATTACTCACGGGGAAAGCGAGATTGGTCAGCACGGCAGCCTTCGGACGGGCATCGACGGACGGGTTTCTCACCGTCGGTGGGCCGGCGAGCATGGAGCGTCGACGCCTCGCTTCGCCTTTGCTTCTGGAGCAGGCAGGCGCAGGCGTGTTCGAGGTGACGGTTGCCAAGACCTTCCCGCTCGCCGACGCCGCCACGGCGCACGCCGAACTGCAATCGACGCATCCGCGCGGAAAGTTCATCCTGGTTCCGTGACCTGTCGGCTCTGTCGCACTGGGTTTCAGGAGTGTGCGAAGGGTCTGATGAACTCCTCGGTCACTCGGTGCGCAACCCCGTCGGGGTAGGGGCCAGGGACGATGAGAACGACGTGATCGAACCCCGCGGCGATGGCCTCACCGATATCGTTTCTCGTCTTCTCGGATTCCTCGAACGACACCCCGAGAGCGATCGATCGGGTGATCGCCGAGGGATCGCGCCCGATCTCCGCACAGAACCGGTCGAGTAGCCTCGCCCGGCCCACTGCGTCGTCGAGGTCCCCGCCGGGGATATTCCAGATATCGGCGTGCTCGGCGACGAGGCGCAGCACTCCTGCTGCCCGCCCGCCGATCACGATCGGTGGGCCGGGCCGCTGAATCGGCTTGGGATTCTGGAAGGCCCCGACGAGGTCGACGTGGGTGCCGTGAAAGTCGAACGGTTCGTCCTCGGTCCAGAGCCTGCGGATCACTGTGAGCGACTCACCCAGCCGCGCAACGGCATCGGCAGCGTCGCTGTACGGTAGACCGTTGCCGTCGTACTCCCGTCTCGCCATCGGCACACTCGGCCGTGACCCGGCACCGATGCCGAGTTCCAACCTTCCGTTCGACACCACATCGACCGTCGCGGCAATTTTCGCGAGGATGGCCGGCGGACGAATGCGGTTGCTGGTCACCATCAGTCCCACTCGCATCCGCTCGGTCTGGGCGGCCAGTGCGGACAGCATCGTCCACCCCTCGAAGATGGGGCCGTCGGGATCTCCACCGATGGGCATGAGGTGATCGAACAGCCACGCGTGCTCGATCTCGGGAATGCTGTCCGCTTCGCGCCACACCCGAAGCAGGTCGGCGTAGGAGACGTTCTGCGGAGGCGTCATCAGCCCGAAACTCGCCACGTCACCGCCTCCGCAGGGAGGCGTCGAGCAGAGCAGGCGGGGTGTCGAACTTGTCACCGGGGGAGAGATCGACTCCGGGAGCGACGATCTCGTCGATTCTGTCGAGGACGTCGGCCGGCAGGACGGTGTCGGCGGCAGCAAGCTGCGAGCGCAGATGGTCGACGGTACGAGGCCCGACGATCGCGCTGGTGACTCCAGGATGGGCCGTCACGAAACCGAGTGCGAGTTGGATCAACGTCAGTCCGGCGTCGTCGGCGAGCGTCGCCAGTTTCTCGACGGCGGCGAGTTTGGTCTGCCCGGTGGGGGTGTCCGTGCCGAAACGCTCGGGCATCATCTGTGCGCGGTTGGTGGTGGCCGCCTGTCCGGCTCGGATGGCTCCGGAGAGGAAGCCGCCCGCCAGCGGGCTCCACACGAGTACGCCCATTCCGTACTCCTGCGTGACGGGAAGGACGTGGGATTCGATGCCGCGCTGCAGGATAGAGTACGGCGGCTGCTCGGTCACGAACCGTGCGAGACGGTGTTCGCGAGCGGTCCACTGCGCTTGCACGATTCGGTAGGCAGGATAGGTGGAGGAGCCGAAGTATCGAATCTTCCCGGCGCGCTGCAGGTCTGTCAGCGCGGAGAGGGTTTCGTCGTCGCTCGTTGTCGGATCCCAGCGGTGTATTTGGTAGAGGTCGACGTGATCGGTACCGAGTCGGCGCAGGCTGTTCTCGAGTTCGGTGACGATCCAACGGCGAGAGCTGCCCTGATGATTGCGTTCGTCGCCCATCGGGTTGAACACTTTGGTGGCCAGCACGATGTTCTCGCGCCGACCCGCGATGGCCTTGCCGACCATCTCCTCGGACTGCCCCTGGCTGTACATGTCCGCGGTGTCGATGAGGTTGATGCCGCCCTCGAGTGCAGCATCGACGATCGTAGTGGCCTCGTCTTGCGTGGTGCGCCCGATGGCTCCGAAGTTCATCGCGCCGAGCGAGAGTGTGCTGACCTGGACGCCGGTGCGTCCCAACGTGCGGTACTGCATGGTGATCTCCTTGTGGCCTCTGTGGGGCTACTCTGTGGGTAAGCGGAACAACGTTCCGTAAAACAACATACGGAACACTGTTCCGTTTGTCGATACCTGGAGAAACATGACCGAAGCCGAAACCGAGCAGCCCAGAAAACGGGCGGATGCGAGGCGGAACGAAGCGACCCTGCTCGACGCGGCCGCGGCTGCGTTCGTCGATTCGGGAGTGGAGGTGCCGGTGCGCGAGATCGCCCGCCGCGCCGGCGTCGGCGTGGGAACGATCTATCGGCATTTCCCGACGCGAGGGGACCTCGTCGTTGCCGTCTTCCGGCATCAGGTGGAGGCGTGCGTCGTCGCGGGTCAGCAGTTGCTGGCGGGTGGGGAATCACCGCACGCGGCGTTGACGCTCTGGATCGACCGGTTCGTCGACTTCCTGGTGACCAAACACGGTCTGGCCGAAGCGATGCAATCGGACAGCGGCGGATTCGAGACGTTGCACAGCTACTTCTTGGACCGGCTGATTCCCGTATGTGAATCACTGCTCGAGGCCGCTGTTGCTTCGGGAGAAATTGCACCGGGGCAGGCCGCCGTGGAGCTCATGCGCGCGGTCGGCAACCTGTGCATCGGTGCGGCGGACCCCCGCTACGACCCACGAAAAATGGCGCGAATCTTGGTCGCGGGACTTCGGATCACGCCAGAATTTCACGAAATCGGTTGACGGAAAGCTGGTTTGCTGCGATCGGTTAGCGTGGGACTCATGAACTCGGCCACGGAAGACCTGGTGAAAACGTACCTCGACGCCCTGCATCGTGCAGACCTCGATGCAATTCTTGGTCTGTTCGCGTCCGGAGCCGTCGTGCATTCGCCGTTGTACGGCCCGACCCCCGCACCCGACTTCTATCGGGCCTTGTTCATCGACACCTCGAGCGCCGAGCTCACGTCGAAGGGCGTAGCAGAGGGGCGCACCTCGGCGGGAACACCGCTCGTGACCTTCTGGTTCCATTTCGACTGGCGGCTGCCGTCCGGGGTGGCTGCTCCGTTCGACGTCGTCGATGTCGCCGAGTTGGACGGCGACGGCCGCATCACGACGCTGTCGATCGTGTACGACACCGTCGACGTGCGACCGGCTTTCGAGCGGGAGACCGGATCTTCCTGGAGATCGACGGAAGAGAATCGATAACGCCGAAGCCGGCGTTCGAATCAGCGTGATCGCAACGGGTGCACGATCGCGTTCTGTTGCTTAGCGTCACACGCATGACCTGGCTCAGAGCACGATTGGCGGCAATGATCGATCATCTCGGATCGCAGCCTGCGTGCACCCACGCGGCCGTCGAATTCGGCATCCGCGGCTGATGGCGTTCACATGTAAGCGTTGAACTGAAGTAGACGCTTACTGCATGCTGGCGGCATGACCGTTCACAGACCTGCTGCCGAGCTGGCCGCCGAGATCGTCAACGCGTGGAAATCGCACGGTATGACTCTCGACTGGGTGGCCGCACTGCTGGCCCGAGAATCGTTGCCCGTCAGACACCGCGGGGCTGCCGGTACTGCCGAAGTTGCCCATGCCCGTGAGGTCCTCGAGCGGTGTGCTCGTCAGATTCTGCCGGTCTTCGAGGCCGAGAATGCGGCGTCGGCCGCCGACCTGCTCAACGATGTATTGGCATCGATCGATGTTCGCGTCACCGTATCGATCTCGGATGACTTCGCCCCCCCACCTGCATTACGACGCTACGAGCTCCGGGGTTGCCGAACGGTTGCGAACCAACTGTCTGGTCGCGCTCGCGACGGTATTGGCCGACCCGTCCGGTGCGTTGCGATTGGGAGTGTGCGATTCCTGTGGGCACGCGTTCGTGGACTTCAGTCGCTCTGCGCGGCAACGCTTCTGCACCCGGCGGTGTGCCACTCGCATGCATGTACAGACCCACCGACGCAGGGTGTCGTGAACCCGGCGATCCTCCGTTCGGCAGTGCGACTGGCAGGGCTGGCAGGCTTGGCGCTGCTGGCCGAGCCGCTCAGCGGACTCGCCGACACCGCGGCAGCCGGGTACCTCGGGGTGTCCGAACAGAGTGCACTTGCCCTCGGTTCCGGTGTGGTCACCACGACGACGTGGCTGCTCACCCCGCTGATGTTCGCCCAGACCACCGAGATCGCTCGGCTCCGAGTAGCAGGGGACCGGGCCCGGGTACAGGCGGCGGTACGGCGATCGGTCGCGATCGCTGCGGTGTGGGGACTCGTACTCGCTTGTGCAGTAACACTGTTCGCAGTGACCATGACCGAGGGCGATGCCCGTGCTTATCTGCTGGTGCGTGCAGCAGGCTTGCCGGTGTCGGCCGTTGTACTCGCCGGCTACGGCGCACTTCGCGGGGCCGGACGCGTCCCCGACGTCACCGTGCTTGCGTCGGGTGGAGCGGTGATACACGTCGGGATCATCATTGCAGTGACATCCTCGAATGTCGGCATCATCGGGATCGGCACCGCGTCGGGTCTGTCGCAATCGGCCGTCGTCCTCGTCGGATTGTGGGTGACGAAGCGGCGAGACTTGTGGTCGTGGCGAAAGCCGTTGTCGAACAATGGAGTCGATCACTGGCAGGCGTCCGTCACGGCGGCGGGCCTACTCGCGGTGCGATCGACCATGCTCGGCGGAGCCACTCTGGCGTTGACGGCAGCGGCCGTGCATTCCTCGGACGTGAACGCGGCCGCACACCTGGTCGTCCATCAAGTGTGGTTGCTGGTGGTACTGGCCGTCGAAGGCTGGAAGTCGGCGGCCCAGATTCTGGTCGCGTCGGCGCAGTCGACATGCGAGCGAACAGCTGTCGAGAAGACCGTTCTGAACGGCTCGGTAGTACTCGGATGTGTCTCTGCCGTCGGCGTTCTCGCAGTGGGCTCCGGGGCTACCCGGCTGCTGTCGGCGTCGACGGAGGTGCAGGCGGCAGCGTGGTCGATCTGGGGGCTTTCGGCTCTGAGCTTCGTGGTGGGAGCGGTGGCATTCACCAGGGACGGAATCGAATTCGGGCGCGGCGCCTACGCGCTGAATCTGGTGCGCATCGGACTCGGCACCGTCGTCACTGTGGCCGGTGCAGGTGTCACATGGTTCACGGGCCAGCTGAGCTGGATGTGGATCGGAATGTGCTTGGGCCTGTCGGTTCGAGCAGTGTGGCCCTATCGCTCGAGCTACCGACCGGGCCGGGGCCAGGCGATCAGCCGTATTGGGAATCCCACCATGTCAGCACTCGGGTTCCGATCAGGGTCAGCCATTTCGAGCGTTCACCCTCAGGTGCGTCGATCTCGAACCAGACCTGTCCTTGACGTGGACGACCCTGCACCCACGTTCCATCGCTTTGGCGGGCGGCCCTGATTGTTCCCATGGCCTCCGTCAACCGAGGATCCGGCACTGTCCCATCGAACAGGGAGGCCTGCCGAAAGTAGTCGGCAGCGTTGAGCGCGCTGTAGGTCCAACGGAATGGGTAGGAGAACTGGTCCACCCACGGTCCGACCTTCTCGCCCGTGGACGATCTGTACAAGAGTTCTCTTTCCAGCAGATACTCTTCACCTGCGCGCCGGGCTGCGCGAGTCTCGTCGGTTCCGCCGAACGCAATGTCGCACTCCAACAGGCCCTTCAACGAGTTGAGCGTCGAATGAAAAGAGGACCGGGTCGATCCCTCGACCCACTCGCAGTTCCATCCGCCGTCCGGCAGTCGATGTTCGAGAAACCACTGGGCGATGCCGCTGACCTCTGCCACCAGCCACACCCCGTTGGCGACCGTCCACGCATTGATGCAGCAGTCCACCTCGCCGCCCCAGTACGGCAGGTTGTCGTACTCCCACCGACTGTTCTCGTCGAGCAACTCGACCGTGCGGCCTGCTCGCAGGACCGCGGGGTCCAGACCCCACTCGCGGAGGGAATTCAGCGACCACGTGGTTGCGGTCCACGGTTGCCCCGGAGTCGCGGCACCGTCGAAGTTCGCCGGGAAGAACGCACCACCCGCCCATTGACCGTCCGGATCCTGCAGCCCCAGAAGCCGCGCGCCGAAACCCTCCGTAGCCACTCGGGCGCGAGTCGCTTCCCTTACGTCGGTGGGTTCGTCCACGACGTCACGCTCCACCTGCCAGCGCAGCGCTGGATCCGAGTCGATGAGCCAGCTGCGCAGAGAGTCGGCGACCATGACCGAGCAGTTTAGTGCCGTTCTCTGTGGACCTGCCTGCTAACGATCAGGTCTCGACTCGAGTGGGGTACCGCCTCGCACGATCTACGATGTCCTCATGACTGCCGATCCGACCACGCCCGCACCGTCGACCAGCTCGGCGAACTGGAAGAGGCGGGGCATCCTCGTCGGAGCCGGAATCGTTCTGCTGTTGATCGCCTACTTCATTCTGGCGGCGTTTCTTCCGCGCTGGTGGAGTCTTCGGGTCGAAGATCTGGCCGACCGTACGTTCACCAAGGGCATTCTCTGGGGCCTGCTGTTCGGGATCGTCTGCACGTTCGCGCCCCTGGTGTTCTTCTGGAGCGCTTGGTCGGTCCGCAAGGGTCGAGCGGGCAAGCCGCTGGCCATCGGTTCGGTGATCCTGGCTGTGGTGACCGCCATCCCGAACCTGTTGACCCTCACCATCGTCCTCGGTACCAGCAATGCAGCCCATGCCGGCGAACGCACCCTCGACACCAGTGCGCCGGGCTTCCGTGGAGCTACGGCACTCGGTGCGATCATCGCCGTGGTTCTGGTTGCTTTGTTGGTCTTCGTGGTGGTGCGGCGAAACCGTCGCCGTAGAGCTGCCGCTCTGTCGCAGTAAGCGTCTGCTCCAGCAGCAGCGCTATGGTCATGGGCCCGACGCCTCCGGGGACTGGAGTGATCGCCGACGCACGCTCCGCGGCGGCCGCGAATTCCACGTCGCCGACATTGCCTGCGTTGTACCCCGCGTCGATTACAACGGCACCGGGGGCGATCCACGAGCCTCGGACCAGCTCGGCGTGCCCGGCCGCGGCAATCACGATGTCTGCGCGCGCCACCTCGGCCTCCAGGTCAGCGGTTCTGGAGTGGCAGTAGGTGACTGTCGCGTTTCTGCCGAGCAGCAAGAGGCCCACCGGTAGCCCGAGTATCGGGCTGCGGCCGACCACGACGGCGCGCCTGCCCGAGATTTCGATGTCGTACGCATCGAGCAAGCGCAGAATTCCTCCCGGCGTGCACGATCGAAACCCAACCCCGCCGAACGCCGTTGCAGCCAAGGACGCCGTCGTGACGCCGTCGACGTCCTTGGCGGGCGTGATGGCGTCGAATGCCGCACGTTCATCGATGTTTTCGGGAACGGGATGTTGCAGCAGGATTCCGTTCACTTCCGGATCGGCCGATAGATTCTCGATGACGGCGATCAACTCGGACGTTGTCGTTCCGGCGTCCAATTCGACGCGTCGTGACCTGATGCCGACTTGCTCGCAACGCCGCGCCTTCATGTTCACGTATGTCCGTGATGCGGGGTCGTCCCCGACGAGAACAGTGGCCAGAACTGCGGTGGCACCGTTGCTTTCGAGTAGTGCCTCTGCACGCGTCGCCGTGTGCGCCAGGATCTCTGCTGCGACCATTGCGCCGTTCAAAATTTTCATCGGTCCTCCACACGATGGTCGTGTGAAACACCCAGGCGGTCGGCGCTTCCTTCGTTGAACTGATCGCAGCACTCCCCGGTGGTAACTCCACCTTCGCCAGTCATGCTGTGTGACAGAGACATTACCGCTATTCTCGACGCTTGTCATGGACGAAACCTGTTTGCTTTGTAGGGAAGTGACCGGAGAGATCGAGCTACCCGGGGACTTTCTCCATGCGTCGGACAGAGTCGTGGCGTTTCACCTTCCGGAACAGTCGATCGACGGCCTCGTGCTTCGGGGACATTCGATGGTCTCGCCGATTCGGCACACCCCGAACTTCGGGACTTTGACCGACGTGGAAGCGGCCGAGGTAGGGCAGACGGTCACGGCGGTCTCACGCACCCTCACGCGGCTCGGTGCCGAGTACGTGTACGTCGCGGCGATCGGGCACAGTCATCCCCACCTGCATGTGCACGTGATTCCTCGGTGGCCGGGTGTCGATGCGTCGGTCGAGTGGTTCGCAGTTCGGGACGAGCCTGGGCCACACAGAGTCGATGGGCTCGGTGCTGAGAGCTTCGCAGCCGAGATGAAGGGTCTGATGCCCGCCTGACGTCAGGCGCTTCGCAATACCGCCGGTTGGGTGATGACGCGGATTCCCGGTTCCGGATCGAAGCGGTATCCGGTTCCTCTGACCGTGGTGATCAATCGACCGAACTGGCCGAGTTTGGTGCGCACCCTCGACAGGTGGACGTCGACGCTGCGTCCACCGTCGGAAGTGTTGAGTTCGGATCTCGCGACGACGACGCGCGGATGCTGAGCCAGATACGCGAAGATCTCGAACTCGGTGTGACTGAGCCTCACGCTCTTGCCGCTCAGGATCACGTCACGCGCGGGCAGGTCGATCACCAGCGGCGCATTCAGCTCGTTTGCCTGCACATCGAAGCGAGTGAGGATTTTCGCTTGCGGCGCAAAACCTTTGGTGACACTGCGGAGTGCCTCGGCGAGTGCGTGCAACTGCGGTCGGGTCAATCCCTGCAGGGATGACGTTCCGGAATCGGAGATACGGACAACGACGGTGGCTTCGGTGGTCATGTTGGAGAGCTCCTGAGACAAGGGTGTGCTGCGGATACCGGTCAGTTGGTCAGCGTGGGCAGCGACAGTTCTTGTTCACCGTCACAGGGTGATCGACGGCGGGCTCGTGCGCCAGAGATGCGCTCACCGTGATCGCAATTGTTGACCCCATGACCGTCGACGTGCTGCGATCGGGCGTGACCGATGTAGCGCAGCCCCGAACCGCCCTGTTCACCCGAGCCGTCGACTGGGATCACCCCGACGCCGAAGCCCTGCGCGCGGCGATGGCCGCCGAGGTGGGTCCCCGCTACGCAGACCGAGCCGCTCTGATGTCGAAAACTCGAGCCAACGCCGTCGACGAGACCACCGTGCACCGAACGTTCGTCGTGTACAGCCGTGACTCGGAAGGCGTCGAACATGCCGTCGGGCATGCCGCGCTGCGGTGGAACGGATCCGATCTCGAACTCAAGCGCATGTTCGTCGAACCCGATCATCGCGGCACGGGAGTATCGGCTGCTCTGCTGGAGGCGTCGGAGAATGCCGCTCGTGACCAGGGCCTGCGGCGGCTGATTCTGCAGACCGGGGACAGGCAGCCCGATGCGGTTCGGCTGTACGAGAAGAGCGGATGGACCCGAATCCCGGTGTTCCCTCCCTACGAAGTGCTGCCGTTCTCCAATACCTTCGAAAAGCGCCTGTAGTCAGGCCCGCTTGGTCATGATCTCGGCACCGTCGTCGGTGATGACGACCGTGTGCTCGCTGTGGGCAGTGCGGCATCCCGTCGTACTGCGCAGAGTCCATCCGTCGTCGTCGGTCACGAGTTCGTCGGTGTCTTCCATGATCCAGGGCTCGAGGGCCAGCATCAGTCCGGGGCGAAGGCCGTAGCCGCGGCCCGGGCGTCCGTTGTTGGACACATGCGGGTCCTGATGCATCGTGGACCCGATGCCGTGGCCCCCGAACTGCATGTTGATCGGGTAACCGGCCGCGCTGAGTACCGTGCCGATGGCGTGTGAGATATCGCCGATCTTGTTTCCCGGACGCGCCGCTGCGATTCCCGCGGCCAAAGCCCGTTCTGTGGCGTCGATCATCGCTGTGTCTTCGGGTCGAGACTCGCCCACGACGAAGCTGATGGCAGAGTCCGCCGCCACCCCACCGAGGACCACGGCGAGATCGAGCGTGAGTAGATCGCCGTCGGCCAATGCGTAATCATGCGGAAGTCCGTGCAGCACAGCGTCGTTGACGGAAGTGCAGATGTAATGCCCGAACGGGCCGCGACCGAAGGACGGTGCGTAGTCGACGTAGCAGGACGTCGCCCCGGCTCCGAGAATGATGTCCTTGGTCCACTGATCGATCTCGAGCAGATTGGTGCCGACGGTGGCACGCTCGCGGACGGTCTCGAGAATCTCGGCGACCAAAGCGCCGGATTCGCGCGCCAGGGGGATTTTGCTGGGTGGGAGTATCTCGATCATGTGATGCCTTTCGCCGTGTGACGAATAACTATACCGGTATAAGTATTGGTGTTGCTTCACGGGTGCGTTGGCCGTCCGCCGTCCGTGCGACTCTATTTGCTGTGTCTGCCCATCCTCTCGACGACCCCGTCCGCAATTCTCTCGACGGTGCGCTCTCGCGCTTTGCGATCCGACGCGGTCGGATAACGCGGGCGGATCCCGAGGTGTCTCCGTTTCTCGCGCACCCCGACGTGCTCGATCGGCAGGACTGGGACGACATCGAAGCCCTGTTCGGCCCTCGGACCGTGGTGGGACTGGACGGTCCGGAGCGGACACTGCCCGAGGGGTGGTCGCGCGTGGAGGCGTTCGGTCTGGTGCAGCTCATCGGAACGCACCTCGAGACGCGGCCTTTCGGCGAGGCCGTCGAGCTGACTGCCAATGATGTCCCAGAGATGCTCGACTTGGTTCGCCGTACCGAGCCCGGACCGTTCCTGCGCCGAACGATCGAACTCGGTACATATCTCGGAGTTCGACGTGATGGTGCGTTGATCGCTATGGCGGGTGAGCGCATGCACCCGCCAGGGTGGACGGAAATCAGTGCGGTGTGCACCGACCCTGCGTTCCGAGGGCAGGGTCTCGCCACGGACTTGGTGCGCGCGGTCGCCCACGGTATCCGCGCCCGCGGGGAAGAGCCGTTTCTGCATGCATCTGCTGCGAATGTGCGTGCCATCGACCTCTATCTCTCGATCGGATTCGAGCTGCGTCGGACATCGCAGCTGACGTTGGTTCGGACACCTGCGCCGGTTTCGGCGAATGCCGGCCGAGGAGCGGACACCTAGAAGGGCGGTTCTTCGGTGTCGTCGGCAGCGGTTTCGGTGGCTGCTTCTGGTTCCTCGGCTTTTGGTCTTTCGGTTTCTGCTTCGTCGGTTGCAGGTTCGTCGGTGTCGGGTGGGTTCGTTGGGTCGGGGTAGGCGATGATGCCGGATCGTCTCGGCTTGGTGGGGATGTGTGGGCGGAGGTCGTTGCCGATGACGGGCACGGCTGTGCCGTTCGCGGGCAGGGTGATTCGGGTGGTTTTCGAGGTGGAGGTCCAGAGGATCGCGCCGCCGGGGAGCATGACGGCTTTCCAGTAGCCGGCGGTTTTGACGGTGTGGTGGTATTCGCAGAGGCAGTGCAGGTTGTTGATGGTGGTCCAGCCTCCGCCGCGGGGGTTGGTGTGGTCGAAGGCGATGATGTGGTCGAGTTGGCAGTGTGCGGCGGGTCGGTGGCAGTCGGGGAAGCGGCAGTGTCGGTCGCGGAGTCGGACTGCGGCGGTGGTGAGGGCATCGGGTCGGTAGATCAGGGCGCGGTCGGTGAGCGGGTCGCGTCCGATGGATTTTCCGAGGGTGGGGTCGGCGGCGATGGCGGCTTCCAGGGCTGCGGCGAGGGATGCGTTGCCGAGGTAGATGTCTGCCGGTGAGCGCACTGTTGATGCGCCGATCGACGTGCCGGCGGAGCGGTTGTGAGCGGCCGGATCGAGGGCAGAGCTGTGCCGTGTGCCCTTGCCTACGGGTGTGTGGGTGCAGAACCGAGCCGCAGCGGAGGCCAGTGATCCCAGGCGGCGCTGATGTCGGTCAATGCTGGCAGCGGCGGTCGAGTCTAGTCCTGGTGCCGGGCCTTCGGCTGCTGGCGTAGCGGATGTTGTTGCGGGCGAGCGGTGTTCGCTATATTTCGGTGCAGGGTCAGGTGCAGGATTCGTCCAGTGCTCAGGTGCGCGTGGAGCTGAGGCGGGGACCGGCACTGCTGCTGCCTCTGGGTCGGCTCGCAGTATCGGATCCGATGGCGGGTCGGTCAGCGGTGCCGTAGCGCGAGTTGCTGCGTGTCTCCGAACGGGATCGGGTCTCTGTGGATGCGGGGTTGCTGACGGGGCGGACGCTGCTGCGGGTGCGGTCTCGCCGTTCTCCTCGGACCGGCCGTC
Source organism: Rhodococcus sp. PSi06 (assembly GCF_054960675.1). Lineage (NCBI taxonomy): Bacteria > Bacillati > Actinomycetota > Actinomycetes > Mycobacteriales > Nocardiaceae > Rhodococcus > Rhodococcus sp. PSi06. The sequence goes on along the minus strand of NZ_JBHNYO010000014.1, from coordinate 152,792 downwards.
CTGCTCGGTCTCGTCGTTGTCCTCGGTCTTGTCGTTGTCCTCGGACCGGCTGCCTTCCTCGGTCTGGTCGACTTCGTCTGTCGGTGCGACTGGTGCCGGTGCCGAGGTGTTCCCCGGCACGTGTGCCGGTGCAGGCGAACTGGTCGAAATCTGTTCGGTCGAGGAAGCAGCCTCTGCCCCAGAATTCGCCGCCGACCCTGTTTCATCAGAATCGGCAGCCGAACCTACGTTCGTGTGTGTGTCTGTCTCGGATTCTGTTGCCGTCCCTGAGTTTTCGTCGTTCGTGCGTCGTTCCCATTCCCCGGTGTCCGGGTTCTGGTGGGCGAGGCCGAGTTTCTCGGCGAGGGTGACGGCGTCGGTGAGCAGGATCTGCCACTGACTGTTGCGCGCCAACTCCCGCGCGAGGTCGGGGTCGATGGATCCGTGCCCGGCCAGGTACGCCGGATTGGCGAGTAGCCCGAGGAGGGTGGCGATGTCGACGGTGATCATCGTCAGCGGCACCCGACGATCCGGCAATGCTGCATCGGCTTTCGGGCAGTCCTCGCGTTGGCATCGGCACACCAGTCGGGGTACGCCGTGCATGCGGGCCATGAACGCATCACACAAACGTTCCTGCTTACCGCGCGGATCTTTCGGGCAGAGCGTGTCGGCCATCTCCTCGAGCAGCTGCCACGCCGCAGCAGCTTCGGGGGCGGTCAGTTCCGCTCGGATGCGCGCCAATTCACCGGCGGGGCTGTAGGAGACATGCCGGAATCGTTTCGCGAACTCCCGTAGTGCTGCTGCTTCCTCCGGTGCCACTCGCAGCAGGATGTCCCAGATCTCTTTCTCCAGGGGACCGGGCGAGGACCGTCGGGCCGCTTCGACGATCTCGTCCTCGACGGAGATCACGATGTCGTCCGAGAGGTTGTCGAGGATTCGGCACACCGTCCGAATGCGCGGGAGGTCGATTTCCCCGGACTCGAATGCCTTCTTCACCAGGGGGAGGCGGGTGTGCAGGGCGACCCCGACCGAGACATACGCCTCGGCGACCGTCGCCGAGCAGCCCAACGCGACGGCCATCTCGGTGCGTCCATATCGGCTGTAGTGCTTGTGCTTGGAATCGTGGGTGATCCACTCGCAATGCACCCGGTAGCACGCGGCTATCTTGCGGGCGGCCTGCCGATTTTCCTCCCGCGCAGCAGCGACCAACGCATCCACTGACACGGTCGGTACGGCCATGATCTTCACCCCCCGGTGACCCGAAACAAGAACACATGTTCGAACAAAAAGAACAGTAACTCGACCCACCGACAGAAAAGTGAAGCAAACAGCACGGGACCGAAAGCGGCTATGAATCGGCGAGATGCGCGAAATCAAGGCCGCCGTTGTGCACTCACGTCTCGGAGATTTATCGTTACCTGTGCAAATAAATCGCGACGTCATCTATGACGACGGGCTGGTTCTACTCGACCAGTTCGGCGTCACGCTGAGGCACTACTACTTCCCCCTCGCCACGAAGAAGTTCGTCCCCTACGGCGACATCCGCGCCGTCGACACCGCCGTGCTGGGCAACTGGAACGGACGTTGGCGGCTGTGGGGCGCCTCGACAACAGACCAGTGGCTCCCGCTGGACGTCCTGCGTCCCAAGAAGGACACTGCAGTGGTGCTCACCATTCGCCGCATCTCTCTGGTCTTCACCCCCGACAATCCTGAATTGGTTGCCCGTCTCATCCGCGAGCGCATCACCGCTCCCGCGTGACTCGCCCCGACGAGCGATTCACTCTGGCCAGTGAACGCACCTTTCTTGCCTGGCTACGCACCTCACTCGGCTTGCTCGCGGGCGGGATCGCCATCGTTCACCTGGTTCCGGAGTTCAGCACCGGCTGGGTGCGCACCGCACTCGGACTGATCCTCATCGCACTGTCCGCCGCCGCACCCGTGGTCGGACTGCGGAGATGGATGCGGGTGCGCGCCGCCCTCGAAAGTGGAGCGCCGATGCCGGAATCCCGTGACCTGTGGATTTTCGCGGTCGGAATTGCGGCCGTCGCGGTACTGGCTGCCGTGGTCACGGTTCTGGGGATCCAGTAGCGGGAGTGGAGCCTGCGGAATGACCCTTGGGCGGGGAGTGCAGCCTACGGAATGACCCTCGGGTGGGGAGTGGAGCCTGCGGAATGACCCTAGGGGCGCAGCGCCAACCGCTACGGGTGCACAATCGAAGTACTAGACGACCAACGACAGGAGTTCGGCGTGGCGCAGGGTCTCAAGCTCGGGTACAAGGCATCGGCGGAGCAATTCGGGCCGCGGGAGCTCGTCGAACTCGGTGTTCTCGCCGAGCAGCACGGTATGGATTCCGCGACCGTCAGTGACCACTTTCAGCCGTGGCGTCACGAGGGCGGTCACGCCCCGTTTTCGCTGGCCTGGATGACCGCCGTCGGTGAGCGGACGAAGACGATTCAGCTCGGTACTTCGGTGCTGACGCCGACGTTCCGCTACAACCCGTCGGTCATCGCGCAGGCGTTCGCCACGATGGGATGTCTCTATCCCGGACGCATCATGCTGGGCGTGGGAACCGGCGAGGCACTCAACGAGATCGCTACCGGATTCACCGGCGAGTGGCCGGAGTTCAAGGAACGTTTTGCACGGCTGCGTGAGTCGGTGCGCTTGATGCGCGAGCTCTGGCTCGGCGATCGCGTCGACTTCGAGGGGGAGTACTACACCACCAAGGGCGCGTCGATCTACGACGTTCCCGAGGGCGGCATCCCGGTCTACATCGCGGCCGGCGGACCCGTCGTCGCGCGGTATGCAGGGCGCGCGGGCGACGGCTTCATCTGTACCTCGGGCAAGGGCATGGAGCTCTACACCGACAAGCTGCTTCCAGCCGTCGAAGAGGGCGCGGGCAAGGCAGAGCGCGATGCGGGCGAGATCGACAAGATGATCGAGATCAAGATCAGCTACGACACCGATCCTGAACTGGCACTGGAAAATTGCCGCTTCTGGGCACCGCTGTCGCTGACGCCGGAGCAGAAGCACTCCATCGACGACCCGATGGAAATGGAGAAGGCCGCCGACGAGTTGCCGATCGAACAGGTCGCCAAGCGTTGGATCGTCGCATCGGATCCGGACGAAGCCGTCGAGAAGGTCAAGCAGTACACCGACGCCGGCCTGAACCACCTGGTGTTCCACGCACCCGGCCACGATCAGAAGCGGTTCCTCGAACTGTTCGAGAAGGACCTCGCGCCGCGCCTGCGCAAGCTCGGCTGAGGTCCCGAGAGGCTAGCGATCGGCCGAGAGCGCGAACAATCGCATGTCTCGGTCGGTCCTGGTTTCGTACTCGCCGTAGACCTCGACCATCGCGTCGAACTGTCGGTAGATCCGCGCTTTTTCGTCGCCGGTGATGCGGGTGGCCGTCACCGGAATCTTCTTGCCGCCGATGGCCACGACGGCCTTCGGATCGGCCAGGAGATTGGACGTCCATGCCGGGTGGTGTTGCTGGCCGAAATTCGATCCGACGACGAAGATCTTGTCGCCCTCGCGGTAGTACAGCAGCGGACTCGTGCGGGGCTTGCCCGATTTGCGGCCGGTGGTGGTCAGCAAGACCACCGGTGCCGCGATGGGGCCGAGGACGGTGAAGCGGCCGTTCGACTTCGTCAGCAACCACCGGTCGACGCCCGCGAGGTTCCTGATCATCCAAGAACCGGGCTTGGTCGACGCGAACTTCACAGCGGGCTTGCGGATGAACGATGTCTCGCTGCCCCAACGGACATCCGGAAACGGTGATTCGGCCATGGCTCATAGGACATCCGCAGTGCGTCCGGTGTCAACCGCCGACGCCGCCGTACGCGTGAATCCCACGGAACCACCCGCGCCGCGCGCGTCCCATTAGGCTGGCCCCATGGCTGAGTCCACCAACGCCGAGACGGCAGACATGTATCCCTCGAGCATCTATGTCGCGTCCCCGGAGGGAGACTCCGGCAAGTCCACGATCGCCTTGGGTGTGCTGCAGATGCTCGCTGCGACAACCGCCCGGGTCGGAGTGTTCCGGCCCATCGCTCGTTCCACGGACGAGCCGGACTACATTCTCGAACTTCTCGTCGAGCACACCACTGCTGATCTGACGTACGAGCAGTCGCTCGGTGTCACCTACGAGCAGGTGCACTCCGATCAGGATGCCGCGCTCAGCGAGATAGTCAGTCGATATCACGACGTGGCGGCACAGTGCGACGCCGTGGTGATCGTCGGTAGCGATTACACCGATGTCGGCAGCCCCAGCGAACTCGGCTTCAACGCCCGCATCGCCGTCAATCTCGGTGCCCCCGTGCTGCTCGCGCTGCGTGGGTCCGATCGCACCCCCGACGAGATCGCTCAACTGGCGACCCTGTGCCAAGCCGAACTGCGCCAGCACCATGCCCATCTCGCTGCGATCGTGGCCAACAGGTGCGATCCCGATCAATTGGATGCCGTCACCGATGCGTTGGCGACGGTGGACGTCCCGGCGTGGAGCCTGCCCGAAATCCCCTTGCTCGTCGCCCCGACCATGGCGGAGTTGCTCGACGCGGTGGACGGCACCCTCTACAGCGGCGATTCGTCGTTGCTGCAGCGAGAAGCGATGCGGGTGATGGTCGGTGGGATGACGGCCGAGCACATTCTGGAGCGGCTCACCGAAGGCGTTGTCGTCATCGCCCCGGCAGATCGGTCCGACGTCCTGCTCGCACTCGTCAATGCACATGAGGCGGAAGGCTTTCCGTCGCTCTCGGGCATCATCATGAACGGCGGAATCGAGCCGCATCCGGCGATCGCACGACTGGTGGCGGGGCTCGGACCCAAGCTACCCATTCTGACCACCGAGCTCGGAACCTTCGACACCGCGTCGGCTGCGGCGCGCACGCGCGGCCGCGTGGCTGTGGGATCGCAGCGCAAAGTGGACACCGCGCTGGGCTTGATGGAGCAGCGGGTGGACGCGAAAACCCTGCTGGGACGGCTCGATATCGCCATCCCGACGATCACGACACCGCAGATGTTCGAGTACCAGCTCATTCACCGGGCCCGCGCGGATCGCAAGCACATCGTGCTCCCCGAGGGCGGGGACGACAGGATTCTCCGGGCCGCCGGACGGCTGTTGCAACGTCAGGTTGCGGACCTCACGATCCTCGGCGAAGAAGGCCCGATCCGACGCCGTGCATCGGAACTGGGAGTGGATCTGGACTCGGCAACCATCCTCGACCCCAAGAACTGCGACTACACCGAGGACTTCGCGCAGGAATACACCGAATTGCGCAAGCACAAGGGAATGACGATCGAGCGTGCTCGCGACACCATGGCCGACATCTCGTACTTCGGAACCATGATGGTGCACAAGGGAATCGCCGACGGCATGGTCTCCGGAGCCGCCCACACGACGGCACACACCATCAAGCCGTCGTTCGAGATCATCAAGACCACCGAGGGCGTGTCGACGGTGTCGTCGATCTTCCTGATGTGCCTGTCGGATCGTGTACTCGCCTACGGCGACTGCGCCGTCGTACCGGACCCGACGGCCGAGCAGCTCGCAGACATCGCGGTGTCCTCGGCGCAGACCGCGGCCCAGTTCGGTATCGAACCGCGGGTGGCCATGCTGTCCTACTCCACCGGAGAATCCGGCTCGGGTGCAGACGTCGACAAGGTTCGGCAAGCGACCGCCCTCGTGCGCGAACGCAACCCGGAACTTCTCGTGGAGGGCCCGATTCAGTACGACGCGGCCATCGAACCGTCGGTCGCGAAATCGAAGCTCCCCGACTCCGAGGTGGCCGGCCGCGCAACGGTGTTCATCTTTCCGGACCTCAACACCGGTAACAACACCTACAAGGCTGTCCAGCGCAGTGCCGGTGCCGTCGCGGTCGGACCGGTACTGCAGGGCCTGCGCAAGCCCGTCAACGATCTGTCCCGCGGGGCCCTGGTGGAAGACATCGTGAACACCGTCGCCATCACCGCCATTCAGGCCCAAGGCCTTTCGCCGCAGGAGGCACAGGCATGAGCATCCTCGTCGTCAACTCCGGATCGTCGTCCGTCAAGTTCCAACTGGTCGATCCCGGATCGGGAGAGTCGGTGGCCAATGGGCTCGTCGAGCGCATCGGTGAGTCCGACGGCCGAGTGCAACTCGACCACCGGGGCGAGAGCAGCGAGCGAACACAGCACATCGGGGATCACGGTGCCGGTCTGGCACTGGCCTTCGAGATGCTGGCCGACGCCGGCATCGAATTGGGCTCCGACGTCACCGCCGTCGGGCACCGCGTCGTCCACGGTGGCACCGTCTTTTATCGGCCGACCATCATCGACGACGCCGTCGTGCAGCAGATTTCGGATCTGAGCAGCCTTGCTCCGCTTCACAATCCGCCGAACGTACTCGGCATCGACGTCGCCAGGAAGCAGCTGCCCGACGTGCCACACGTGGCGGTGTTCGACACCGCCTTCTTCCATTCTCTGCCCGACGCGGCCGCGACCTACGCTATCGACGCGGCCGTCGCCGCCGAACACGACATCAGGCGCTACGGCTTCCACGGCACCTCGCACCAGTACGTCTCCGGCCAGGTGGCCCAGTTCCTGGGACGCGATCTCGGGGAGCTGAACCAGATCGTGCTGCACCTGGGTAACGGTGCGTCGGCCTCGGCTGTGTCCGGCGGCGAGGCCGTCGACACCTCGATGGGCCTGACTCCGCTCGAAGGGCTGGTGATGGGTACGCGCAGTGGCGATATCGATCCCGGCGTCATCATGCACCTGCGCCGTAGCGCCGGTATGAGCGTCGACGACATCGACAGCCTGCTGAACCGTCGTTCCGGCCTGATCGGGCTCTCCGGAGTGAACGACTTCCGGCAACTGCAGCAACGGATCGACGACGGCGACGCGTCGGCGCGGCTGGCCTACGACGTGTACATCCACCGTCTGCGCAAGTACGTCGGCGCGTACATGCTCGGTCTCGGCCGACTCGACGTCATCACCTTCACTGCGGGGGTCGGCGAGAACGCGGCGGCCGTGCGTGCCGATGCCCTCGCGAACCTCACCAATTTCGGGATCGAGATCGACCCGGAGCGTAATGCTGTGCGCAGCAAGGACGCTCGGGTCATCTCGACCGATTCGTCGACCGTCACCGTGCTGGTGGTGCCGACCAACGAGGAGTTGGCGATCGCCCGGGCTACGGACGATCTGGTTCGTAGCGGCGACTAGAACAGTGAACGCGGCCGGATCGCGTTCGCCAGATCCACCAACGAGAAGCGGTGTGCGCGATCGGTGGCGTTGCGGGCCAGCGCCCGCAGGCCCTTCTCGGTGCCGCGCCGCAGCCCGTCCTCGGTGAACGGGACGCTGAGTATCGGTTCCCGCTCGGCCGTGGCGGCGTGGCCGGAAACGATCCAGTCCAGGGCCATCGCGAGCACCAGCGTCCGCATCTGCAGTGCCCGGCTCTCCGCCTTGGGTAGCAACGCAACTCGGCGGGCAGCGGATCGGAAGTCGGCCTCGGACAGTTCTGCTCGCGACCGATCCATCAGCAATGTCAACACGCTGGTCATGCGCGCCATCGAGTAATGCCGTGAACTGATCGGCACTTGATCGAGTGCAGCGATGGCTCCGGTCTGGTCACCGCGGCGCTGCAACTGCCGGGCCAAGCCGAATGCCGAACTCACGATGCCTCGATTGGTGCGCCACACCGCCCGATAGAGGCTTTCGGCTCGGGCCCGCCACTTCTCGGATTCGTCGTCCTTGCCCAAGGCGACATGACCGAGCAGTTCGGAGGTGGCTCCCAGAGCCAGCTTGGGGGCCAGCTCGCCGGGCATCGCCCCGAGTACGTTGTCGAAACTGGTGAACGCCGAATGGTATTCGTGATGCAGCAAGGCGATCAGGCCCGCGTACCACTGCACCCGCCACGGATCGGCGGCCTGGTCCTCGGACTGCACCTTGGCCAGAATCTCGGTCGCCTCGACGACGTTCCCCAGATCGAGGTGGGCCTTGACCTCCGCCAGGGTGATCTCCACCCCCAGCTCGACGGGTGCCGAGGAGAGCGTGGAATCCGATGACTTGTCTGCGCCTGCAGTGACACGTTCGATACCGTTGCGTTTGGCGTGCTGCAGGGAGTCCAGGGTCTGTTGCGGTTCGACGTGTACTGCCGCCGCGAGCAGGGGTGCGCTGGGGTCGTTGGGGTCGACCAATGGAACGGGAAGCGCCGCAACAACTTCTGCTGCAGTCATCCGTTCGTGGCGCACGGTACCGTCGACGTAGGTATCGGTGCGGCCCACCGACTGCTCGGTGCCGAAGGTGGTGCGGGGCGGGCTGAACACCGTGGACAGACCGGGACGCTCGACGCCGGTGCGGATGGCCAGGATCTCGCGCAGCACTCCGGTGGCCTGCCCGGCGAACTCGTCCGCAGATCGGAAGCGCCGAGTGGGGTCCTCGTGCGTCGCACGCAACAGCAGTCGGTGCAGCGACGGAAATTGCTGTAGTACTTCCGAATCCGCGACCGCCGGCAAACCGTCGAGATACTTGCCGTTCTTGGACGGCATGTCCAGCGTCAGGACGGCGAGCGTACGGCCCACGGTGAAGATGTCCGACGCCACCGTCGGTCCTGTCTTGACGATCTCCGGTGCCTGGTAGCCCACCGTGCCGTACAGGTAGCCGTAGTCCTCGATACCTGCGACCGCACCGAGGTCGATGAGCTTGATCTGGTCGTCGGAGACCATGATGTTCTCGGGCTTGAGGTCGTTGTAGACCAAGCCGATGGAATGCAGATAACCCAGGGCGGGCAGCACTTCCAGGACGTAGGCCAGTGCCTGCTCGACGGGCATCCGTCCGCCGTCGCACGTGCCGAGGATGTCGCGTAACGACCGTCCACCCACGTACTCCATGACGATGAAACCGACGGTCGAGCCATCGCTGCGGGGCTGCTCGACGAAGTTGTAGATCTTGACGACGCCGGGATGAGCCACCTCGGCCAAGAATTGGCGCTCCGCGACCGCGACCGCATGAGCCTCTTCGTCGCCGAAATGCAACAGTCCCTTGAGAACCACCCACCGGTCACTGACGTTGCGGTCGATGGCGAGATAGATCCAGCCGAGCCCGCCGTGCGCGATACAGCCTTGAACGTCGTACTGGCCGACCACACGATCGCCCGGCTCGAGCAAAGGCGTGAAGTCGAACGTGGTGCCACAGTGCGGGCACACGCCCTTGGCGATGTCGGGTTCCCCAGGCTCGCTGCGTCCGACCTTGGCATTGCACTTCCAGCAGAACCGCTTCTGTTGCGGCACCGTCGGATCCGACATCACCGCAGTTTCGGGATCGACCGGCTCGACCCTGGGCACCTCCACCAGCCCACCGCCGAGTCGACGCCGAACACTGCCGCTGCGCGAGCGACCGGATCTGGACCTTCCCGTCCGGGCGCGCGTGGTTGCACTCTGTGCCGCGGTCGACTTCGCCGTTCCCCGCTCGATCGCGCCGGGCCCCGGCGTCCGTGCCGTGCGATCGTCGATCGGTGCCCGCGACGGGTCCGGGTTTCTCGACACCGCCTGGGTGCGTTCGCCGGTGTCGGAACGCAGGACTGCCTGCGTCTTGTCGGCCGGTGCCGTGGGTTGCTGATCGTCGTCGTCCATGTCGCCCCTAATCGCTGTACGACGCGGTGGGCGGACCGGGGGAGGGGCCGAGCACCGTCAGCCATCGGTTGTAGAGGCGGTTCCAGGTGCCGTCGGAGCGGATGCGAGCCAACGTTCCGTTGACGAATCGCACCAGATCCTCGCTGTCTCGGTTGATGCCGACACCGTACGGTTCGGGGCTCAAGCTGTCGCCGACGATCTCCAGGTACGGGTCCTGCGCCGCCAGACCGGCGAGAATGGCGTCGTCGGTGCTGACGGCGTCGACCTGCCTTTGCTGCAGCACGACAAGGCAATCCGACCACATCGGAACCGTGACCACGGTGGCGGCAGGTTGTTGCCGTTGCAGGCGGCGTAGCGACGTGGTGCCCTCGACAGCGCAGACGCGCTTGTTCGCCAGGTCGCCGATGTTCCGAATGCCGGACCCTTGTACCACCAGGATCCGGTGCTGCGCTTGGAAGTACACGGAGGAGAACTGGACGTCCTTGCGGCGAGCGCAGGTGATGGTCATGGTCTTGACCACGATGTCCACCGAGGAATCCTGCAGAGCTTCCAGCCGTTGCGCCGAGGACAGGATCCGAAAGTCCAACCGGTTCGGATCGCCGAACAGGTCTCGAGATATCTCGCGCGCTATGTCCACGTCGAAGCCGACCAGCTGACCGCTCATCGGATCGCGGAAGCTGAAGAGGTTGCTGCCCGTGTCCAGTCCGACGACCAAGCGGCCCTTCGCGCGCAGAGCGTCGATGGTCGGTTGCGGTACCGACGGCGCATCGGTGCCGCTGGGCAGCGGGCGCAGACTGGCCGTGGGGCGGGCGCACTCGTCGTCGGCCGAGGTCTCGGTGGGTCGGGCGGCCACGGATGCGCCGTCCGGGAGTGGCGGTTCGGTGAACGTCGTATCGACTTGCGGCGCAGAGCTTTCCGGCGGAGCGCAGCCGACCAACAGTGCGGTCGCCAGGATCCCGGCGGCGAGTAGGCGCTTCACAGGTACTCACGCAGCCTGGGGAACAGGCCTACACCGAACGCGACCGACGCGACGACGGTGAGCACGTACGCGCCGTTGGACAAGCCCGACAACACCCACACCGAACGGTCGATGTTGGACCGAAGTTCGCGTCGAGCATTCTCGATTCCGTCGACCAGTACGCCGTCCAGTGCGGTGAAGGCAGCCGCCGAATCGGACTCCCCGGTACCGGTGGCTATGCCGACCGCACCGTTGAAGTCACCGACCTCGAGCGCGGAATCGATCCGCGCATGCGAGGCGGACCACGTGTCGAGTGCATCGATCACCGCGGTGTCGCCCTCGAACATCTCCGACATTCGGGAGACGCTGGCGGCGAACGATTCTCCGTAATCCCGACTCCCGCCGCGGCGCGCGAGATCGAGAGTCTCGTCCGCCCTGGCCTGTTGCGCCATGATGAACCCGGTCGTGTACGACTTCAGCGGTCCCACGCCACGGTCCAGAGCGCGGTCGGTAGCTATGGAGGAAATCAGTCCCACCACCAACATCCACCCGAGCAAACCGACGACAGCGACTGTGGCACCGAGGAATCCGACGTTCAACGTACGACGCGTCGTCCGCGAGAGGTACCACTGAGCCAGGCCCGTCATCATCAGCAGGAACACCACGGAACCGATCGCGAAGAACGGCGGGCTGGTGAACCGCTCCTGATCGGCGGACACCCGTGACGCCTGCTCGGTGTACAACTTCTCGGCCAACGGGAGCAGGCTGGTCTGCATCATGGTCGACGCCTCGCCCAGGTACGCCGCTCCCACCGGGTTTCCGCTCCGGTTGTTGGCCCTGGCCGTCTCGACCAGACCGCTGTACACCGGTAATCCGGCCGCAATCTGGGTCAGCACCGCGCTCGTGGCCTCGTCGGCCTCGGTCACTCCGGCCGAGGCTGCGATCAGTTCGGACGACGCCTCGCCGAGCGCCTGCGAGTAGCGTTCGCGCACCTCTGCCGGTTCGAGGCCGCCGGCGATGAACGCGGTTGCCGCAGTCGAATCCGCCACCGACAAGGCTCCGTAAAGATTCTGCGCCGAGTTGGCGAACGGCTCGGTCCGCACCAGCAGCGTGCCCAAGGTGTCCACCCGCTCGGTGACGGCCGTGGACGCCAGATTCCCCACCGTCAGCGCCAACACCACCAGCGCGGTACCCATCGCGACCAACCGCGCAGGCGTCGAGCGCATCGTGTATCGAACCGGCGGCTTGCCGGCGACAGCACCGACGGGAGTGGCCGTTGTCGGAGGCACGGCAGCGGAGGGGGTGGTGCCGGCCGCGATCACGCACCCGAGCATATAAGCAGGCGGGCCCTACTGCAGCCACTACTGCACAGTCACTCTCGGCCGATCGTTCGCCTAGGGTGGTGTGCATGCGAGGTGACGGGGACGGGTGGGTCATCGGTGACGACGGTTCTCGCCACTGGGGGAAGCACGGTGCCGCCGGACTGTTGCTTCGGGCGCCGTCGGACACCGGAGAACCACTGGTGTTGCTGCAGCACCGTGCGCTGTGGAGCCACCAGGGCGGAACGTGGGCGCTGCCCGGCGGGGCCCGTGATTCACACGAGAGCACCGAGCACGCGGCCGTACGCGAGGCGCACGAGGAAGCCGGAATCGCAGCCGAGCAGCTGCACGTTCGTGCCGAGCGCGTCACTGCGAGCGTCGACAGCGGCTGGTCGTACACCACCGTCGTCGCCGATACCGATCATCCGTTGACCACCGTGCCCAACGGTGAGAGCACCGAACTGCGCTGGGTGCCGGAATCGCTTGTTGCCGAACTCCCGCTGCACCCGGGGTTCGCGTCGAGCTGGTCGGCATTGCGCACCGTGCCGCTGCGGGTGTTGCTGGACACCGCCAACGTGCTGGGGTCACGGCCGAACGGCTGGTGGAAGGACCGGGAGGGTTCCACCGGGGCGCTGCTCACGTCGCTGGCCGCCACGCTGCCGCGGACCGTCGAACTACCCGGTGGGCAGTACGGCTGGGTCACCCGCATCGAAGCTGTTCTAGAAGGTCGAGCCCGTGGAGCGGTGGTGGACGACCCACGCATCCCGGTCATCGTCGCCGACGGCAGCGGCGACGACACCCTCGCCGAGCAAGCCCGCCTGGGCGGGGATCTGACCGCCCTCGTCACCGCCGACCGCGGACTGCGCGATCGGCTGCCCGAGTCGGTGCAGGTACTGACGCCGTCCGCAGTACTGGGTTGGCTCTAGGCCTGTAGCGCCTGCACCAGCGAGCGTGCGGCCGCCTGCGGATCGCGTGCCTCGGTGATGGCGCGAACCACCACGATGCGCTCGGCTCCCGCTGCTCTGACCTGATCCACATTGGTGGCGTCGACTCCGCCGATCGCGAACCACGGCCGCTCCGGCAACGCATCCGCGGTGGCGCGCAGAGTCTCGAGCCCGGCGGCCGAACGGTTGGGCTTGGTGGGCGTCGGCCACACCGGCCCGACGGCGAAGTAATCGACGCCGTCCTCGATCGCGGCGAGCGAGGATTGCGCGCGATTCTGCGTCGAGCGGCCGATGACGACATCCGGGCCGAGGATCTGGCGGGCGTAGTGCACGGGTAGGTCGCCCTGGCCCAGATGCAAGACGTCCGCGCCGGAGGCCAAGGCCAGATCTGCGCGATCGTTCACGGCCAGCAGTGCTCCATGACGCTTGGTGGCGGCGAGCAGAATTGCCAGCGCAGCGAGCTCGTCCTTGGCCTCGAGCGGCCCGTACTGGCGCTCACCGGCCGAGTTCTTGTCGCGCAGCTGGATGATGTCGACGCCACCGGACAACGCGGCCTCGGCGAACTGCGCGAGATCGCCCTTGTCGCGCCTGGCATCGGTACACAGGTAGAGGCGAGCGGACGCAAGACGCTCGCGAGGAGTCTGGTTGCGGACGTTCTGAGATGGGTGCACGTATCGAACTGTATTCTCATGGTGGCTGCCACCGACGACGGAGTGGCCGAGAAATCGCGGGAGTCCCTTGGATCGTGGGGCTGAGAGTGGGTTCGCCGCCCTTACCGTCAATACCTGAACCCGATCATGCGGGCGCAGGGAGTGAGGATGTGAATTTCGTGCATATCGTCGTTATCGGCGGAGGCGTCATCGGACTGTCTACGGCACTACGTCTGAGCCAGGACGGTCACCGGGTGGTGCTGCACGATCCGGCTCTGGGCAAAGGTGCGTCCTGGGTGGCCGGCGGCATGCTGGCCCCGCTGTCCGAGGGGTGGCCCGGCGAACACGAACTGCTGCACCTCGGTGCTGCGTCGCTGGAACGGTGGCCGGAATTCGCCCGACGACTCCCCGGCCCGTCGGTGTTCTCCGCGACCGGATCGATGACAGTAGCCCTCGACTCCGCCGATGCCGCCGATCTGCGGACCGTCGCAGAGTGGGTGGGCGAGCAAGGACACGAACTGCAGATTCTCGGGCGCACCGAGCTGCGGGAGCTCGAACCTGCACTGGCCCAGAGCATTCGGCTCGGCCTACTGGCTCCGACCGAGTTGTCCGTCGACAATCGGGCCCTCGTCGCCGCGCTCGAACAGGGATGTCTCGAGGCCGGCGTGCAGTTCGTCGAATCCACGGTCGACGCCATTCCCGACGCCGATCAGGTGGTCCTGGCCGCCGGTTCTCGCTGCGCCGCCCTGTGGCCGACGCTGCCGGTCCGCGCGGTCAAGGGCGAGATCCTTCGACTGCGTCGTCGGCCCAGCGCCGCGCCGCCGCCGCACCGCACCATCCGCGGAACCGTGCACGGTCGCCCGATCTACCTGGTCCCGCGCGGCGACGGATTGGTCGTCGGCGCAACACAATACGAATCCGGTGAGGATACCCAGGTCACCGTGGCCGGTGTACGGGACCTGATCGCCGACGCCGAACGCCTCATGCCGAGCATCGGCGAGTACGAACTGTACGAGACCGCTGCGGGATTGCGGCCGATGAGCCCCGACGGAATGCCGATCATCGGCAGGTTGTCTGCCCAGGTGATCGTCGCCACCGGCCACGGCCGCAACGGCATCCTGCTCGCCCCCATCACCGCAGACGCCGTCGCCGCGCTGATATCGGGCGAGACATTGCCCGAGGCGAAAGCTGCCACACCCGAACGCTTCTCGGATATTTTCAGCACACGGATAGAAAGGACAACATGACTCAGGTTGCCATCGGAATCACCGTCAACGGCGAGGACCATCTGCTCACCGAGGACATGACCATGCGTCGACTGCTCGAATTCCTCGGCATGCCGGAGAAGGGCATCGCCGTTGCCGTCGACGGTGCCGTGCTGCCCAAGAGTAGGTGGGACACCACCGACATCGAAAAGGGCTGGACCATCGACGTTCTCACGGCGGTGCAGGGTGGCTGAGCAGCTGGTCATTGCCGATCGCACGTTCACCTCTCGTCTCATCACCGGCACCGGGGGAGCGGCCAATCTCGCCGTCCTCGAAGAAGCCCTCGTCGCGTCCGGAACCGAACTGACCACCGTCGCGATGCGCCGCGTCGACGCTGCGGGTGGGACGGGCGTGCTCGATCTGCTGCGCAGGCTCAACATCGCACCGCTGCCGAACACCGCAGGGTGCCGCGGCTCGGCCGAGGCCGTGCTCACCGCCCAGCTGGGGCGGGAAGCGCTCGAGACCGACTGGGTCAAACTCGAAGTGATCGCCGACGAGCGAACCCTGCTGCCCGACGCCATCGAACTGGTCAAGGCCGCAGAACAACTCGTCGACGACGGCTTCCAGGTGCTGCCCTACACCACCGACGACCCGGTACTGGCCAAGCGACTCGAGGACATCGGCTGCGTGGCCGTCATGCCGCTCGGCTCGCCCATCGGCACCGGTCTCGGCATCGCGAACCCACACAACATCGAGATGATCGTCGACGCCGCGTCGGTGCCGGTGATCCTCGACGCCGGCATCGGCACCGCCAGCGATGCGACACTGGCAATGGAACTCGGATGCGACGCAGTTCTGCTCGCGACCGCAGTGACGCGGGCGAAGGACCCGGCCCTGATGGCGTCGGCGATGCGCCACGCGGTTGCCGCGGGCTACCAGGCCCGGCACGCAGGCCGCATCCCCAAACGATTCTGGGCGCAAGCCAGCTCGCCCATGTGAGGTCGGTGGGCGGCATCTGACAAACGCGCGCGCATTCGTCGAACGCGCGCGATCTGGTGTGACGATACCGGGGGCGTCTGGCGAACGCGCGCGCGTTTGCGACTGCCTGTCACCGATACAACCAACTGTCTCAGGGTGTGTGTCATCCGAAAGGATGATGGAGAAGTCGACTGTGGGGCGATGTGTGGACTCCGTCGATCGGGGAAGGTTGATCCCATGATCGAAGTGACAGGATTGACCAAGCAATACGGAGCGGTGACGGCGGTCGACAACCTCACCTTCACCATCAGACCCGGGATCGTGACCGGCTTCCTGGGCCCCAACGGCGCGGGTAAGTCGACCACCATGCGCATGATTCTCGGGCTCGACCGACCCACTTCGGGCACGGCGACCATCGAGGGCAAGAGCTACAACCACCTGAAGCAGCCGCTGCGGACCGTCGGTGCCCTGCTCGACGCGAAGTGGGTGCACCCCAATCGGTCTGCACGTGCACACCTGGAATGGATGGCTGCCTCCAACGGCATACCCAAGTCCCGCGTCGACGAGGTACTGCGTTTGGTGGGGCTGTCCGAGGTGGCGAAGAAGAATGCGGGCGGGTTCTCGCTCGGCATGTCCCAGCGGCTCGGTCTGGCCGGTGCTCTTCTCGGTGACCCCAAGGTGTTGCTGTTCGACGAGCCGGTCAACGGACTCGACCCCGAGGGCATCGTCTGGATCCGAAAGTTCATGCAGCGCTTGGCAGCCGAGGGCCGCACGGTCCTGGTGTCGAGCCACCTGCTCTCGGAGATGGCGCAGACGGCCGAGCATCTCATCGTCATCGGACGCGGCAAGCTGATCTCCGATTCCTCGGTGCAGGAATTCATCGACCACGCCTCCGAAGCCTCGGTTCGTGTGCGCAGCCCACAGCTCGACGGACTGCGTAAGGTCCTGACCACCGCCGGCCTCACCGTGCGTGAGCCCGACCGGACCGACGAATTGCAGCCGTCGCTCGTGGTGTTGAACTCCACCACCGACGCAATCGGCGACCTCGCCGGCCGAGCCGGAATCACCCTGCACGAGTTGGCCTCTCAACGCGGCTCGCTCGAGGAAGCCTTCATGAAACTCACCGGAGACACAGTGCAATATCACGGCTCGGGAGCCGACGACCAGAACACTCAGCAAGCGATGGGAGGGTCACTCTGATGGGCGTCTTGGCAGCAGAGAGGATCAAGTTCACCTCGACCAAGTCGCCGTGGTGGTGCAGTGCGATCGTCGTGGTCTTCGGACTCGGGTTCGGAGCCATCCTGGGGTGGGCCGCGAAGACCGCCATCGGCCCGGATGCGCCGGAAGGACTTCCGCCGACCACCGCGTACGACGTCGTCGGTAGCGGCGTCGGAGGACTCGGCATCATGGTGCTGATGATCCTCGGCGCACTGACCGTCACCAGCGAATACCGCTTCGGCCTGATCCGCACCACGTTCCAGGCAGTCACGAACCGGGCGACGGTGCTCGGTGCGAAGGCACTCATCGTCGGCGTGTACGGGGCCGTACTGTCGCTGATACTGGCTTTCGGTGCGCTGTTCCTGGCCAAGTCCATCGCAGGTGAGCAAGCCGGGGCTCTGTTGAGTTTCGACGTCGACGGCACCTGGCGCGTCGTCTACGGCACCGCCATCCTGGCGTTCGTGCAGATCGTGCTGGCCGTTGCCGTGGGTGCGCTGATTCGCCAGTCCGCCGGTGCCATCGCCGTGTTGTTGTTGTGGCCGTTGCTCATCGAGAATCTCGTCGGCATCATCCCGAAGGTCGGCGAGAAAATTCAGCCGTTCCTGCCGTTCAAGAACGCCGATCACTTCCTCGGCGGATCTGCGGGAACGGACTTCCACTGGGGTCCGATCGGCAGCCTCGTCTACTTCGTCGTCTTCACCGCGGTGATCTTCGGAGTGGCAGTGTTCGTCGTCAATCGTCGGGACGCCTGACGCCCGAGGCGCATCTGGGTATGGTGTCCGCTATGCGGATTTCCTTGCTTGCAGGTGGCGCAATCTGTGTGTTGATTCTGGCCGGTTGCTCGTCCACCTCGGACGAGGAACCGGCCAGAGTTTTCGCTACACCCGATGGGCCGGGCCTGTCGGAGGCGGTCACCGAGGACGCCCTTGTCGGTCACCTCGAAGAGCTGGAAGCAATTGCCGCCGCGCACGACGGTAACCGCGCCGCCGGCACCGCCGGATACGACGCAAGCGTCGATTACGTTGTCTCGCAACTGGAATCGGCCGGCTTCGACGTCACCACTCCGGAATTCGAGTTCGAGACCTTCGAGGCGCAGACCCAAACTCTCTCGCTCGCGGGCACCGAGATTCCGGTGTTCGCGCTCAGCTATTCGCCCACCACGCCCGCCGAGGGCATCACCGCACGCGTCGTTGCAGCCCCCGCCGGTGCGGACGGATGCGAAGCAGCCGATTACGCCGGTCTGGACCTGGCTGGAGCAGTGGCCGTGGTACCGCGAGGGGTGTGCCCGTTCGGAGCCAAGCAGACCGTGGCCGCAGAACTGGGTGCGGCAGCGGCGATCATCGTCAACAACGAAGCGGGACCGCTGGACTCGGGAACACTCGGTGATTCCGAGACCGCGAAGATACCGACCGGCGGGGTGAGCCAGGAAGACGGCGCAGCGGTCCTCGCAGCCCCCGAGGTCACGTTGACCCTCGTGACGACAACCGACACGACCATGAGCCGCAACATCATCGCGCAGACCACCACCGGTTCGACCGAGAACGTGGTGATGGCGGGGGCCCACCTGGACAGCGTCCCCGAGGGTCCCGGCATCAACGACAACGGCACCGGAACCTCCGCTGTACTCGAGACCGCCCTACAGATGGGCAGCGCGCCCGACGTGACCAACGCGGTTCGGTTCGCATTCTGGGGTGCCGAGGAGAACGGGCTCGTCGGTTCCACCAAGTACGTCGAGGGCCTGTCCGACGAGGACAAGCGAAACATCGCGCTGTACTTGAACTTCGACATGATCGGATCGCACAACGCCGGCTACCTCGCCTACGACGGCGACGACTCGGACAAGGTCGGTGAGCCCGCCGGACCGCCCGGATCCGACGCCATCGAGCGCACCTTCGTCGAGCGCTTGGCCGACGAGGACATCGCCGTCGACGGCACCGATTTCGATGGACGCTCGGACTACGGCCCCTTCATCGAGGTCGGCATTCCCGCCGGCGGTGTTTTCAGCGGCGCGGACGAGAACAAGACCGCCGAGCAGGCCGAGAAGTGGGGCGGTACCGCGGATCAGACCTTCGACGAGAACTACCACACCGATCAGGACACCCTGGCGAACGTGGACCGCGCGGCACTGGCGAAGAACGGTGCCGCCGTCGCCTACGGCATCGGCGTCTACGCGCAGTCGGTGGAAGGCCCCAACGGAGTCCCTGTGGGTGCCGCGCGCGAGGCCGCACGCGCCGAAGGGTGAGGCTAAGTATGTGTAACCGTGGGTTACGCTCGATGCTGTGAACGCAGTCGTCTCCTCGGTGGTGGAGTGGGTCCGCACCACCAACCGAGCGCCCGCAGTGGTCGGGGCGGTTCGGCGTGTGCGTCGCGCACTACCCGGTGACCCCACGTTCGGCGACCCGCTGTCGATCGACGGACCGGGGCGAGCACTGGCCGTCGCGCGCGTTGCCGATCGGTTTCTGGCAGCCAACGGGCTCGACGACGAACCGGGCGCATCCCGCGAAGTGGGACTGGGTGCCCTACAGGTGTGGCAGGCGATTCTCGAGCGAGCCGGCCGCGGTCGAGGCGAACACAGTGTCACGATCGTGTTCACCGACCTCGTCGGGTTTTCCTCGTGGTCTCTGCGCGCCGGCGATACCGCCACTCTGACGCTGCTCCGCAAGGTCAGCAAAGCCGTCGAACCCGAGGTTGTGTTCCGCGGCGGTCACGTCGTGAAGAGGCTTGGCGACGGCATCATGGCCGTGTTCGACGATGCAAGCAAAGCCGTCGATGCTGTATTCGCGGCACGCGAGGCTCTGAGCAGCGTGAAGGTCGACGGTTACACCCCGACGATGCGAGTGGGCATCCACACCGGCAGCCCGCGTCAGGTGGGATCGGACTGGCTCGGAGTCGATGTGACCGTCGCGGCCCGCGTGATGCAGACCGGCGGAAACGGCAACGTGATGATCTCCGCAGCCGCCCTCGACGAGGTCCCGCCGGAGGTGCTCGACGCCCTGAATGTGGTCGCCAAGCCGTATCGCCGCAGCTTCTTCGCTCCGAAGATCAAAGGCGCACCCGACGACCTACGCATTCTCCGTCTCGTGCAGTCGCCACAGCGGTGACACCGGGCCGTGGCCGGCGCCGAGGTCGTAGGACGCGGCCAGGCAACGAGTGACCCATTCCTTGCCGAACGCCACCGCGTCGGGCATCGAGTAACCGTGGGCGAGCGCCGACGCGATCGAGGCCGCCAGGGTGTCACCGCCGCCGTGATCGTTGCCGGTGTCGATGCGCTCGCTGGTGAATTCGAGGAATGTATCGCCGTCGAACAATAGGTCGGTGCTGTGCGTGGATGTGCGCAGGTGACCGCCCTTGACCAGGGCCCACTGTGCGCCCAGGCCGTGCAGGGCTTCGGCAGCGCGGTGCGCGGACGCGTCGTCGATCACTTCGATGCCGGTGATCAACCGAACCTCGTCGAGGTTGGGAGTCACCAGCGACGCGATGGGAAACAGGGTGTGGCGGACGGCGTCGAGTGCTTCCGCGTGCAGCAGTGGATCGCCGTGCATGGACGCACATACCGGGTCGACGACCAGCGGTACGGGTCGATCGCGCCCGATTCCCACCTCGGTGCACACGGATGTGACGGCCTCGATGATTGCGGTGGACGCCAGCATTCCGGTTTTCGCCGCGCCGACGCCGATGTCCGACACCACCGAGCGAACCTGGGCCGCGACGATCTCGGGCGGGATCTCGTGAAAGCCCGTCACGCCGACGGTGTTCTGCACGGTCACCGCCGCGACCGCGACGCAGGCATGCACACCCAGCATCGCCATCGTGCGACTGTCCGCTTGGATTCCGGCACCGCCGCCGGAGTCGGTTCCGGCGATCGTCAGCGCACGGACGGGAGTCTCGCCGTTGGGCGTGAGCGGTAAGAACTTCACGAGAGACGACAGTACCGGCGGGGCTCGGGTGTCGGTTTCGGTGGCCGAACCCGAACCTGTGAATATTCGGTGAAAATGTGCAATTGGATCGAATGTTGTTGTATCACAACGCCGAACAGAGCCACTTATGACCGATACCAGCATTCGAGTCGGGATGGACGGACAAACCTACGCATCCGAAGGTTTGTTGGTAGAAAAGGTGACAGAGCCACCGCGCGCATGTTTAATAGTGGTGCACGTCACATTCGATTCATTTGTTCACCACCCCACATACAGCGAAGGAGGCGTCCCATGCTTGCGAGTTCTCCTAGCGCTGATGTCTCGATCAACAAAGACCAGAACCGGTTCGAGCTTCGATTGAACGGCGATCTCGTCGGGATCGTCGGATTCTTCGAGGTGGAAGGGAACGGCACGCGCGCAACCCGCACGCATGTCGTGTCCTTCATGCACACCGTCGTCACCGAGGACTTCGGTCATCAGGGCCTGGCCGGCATCTTGGTACGCCGTGCGCTCGACAGCGCTCGTTCCTACGGTTGGAAGGTCCGGCCGGTCTGCACCTATGTGCAGCGATTCGCCGCCGCGAACCCGGAGTACAACGACATGCTCGTCGCGCTCTGACTTCTCACTCGCAGGCCTGGCCGATAACGGACCGGCTGGTCACAGTAGAGCTGGTCACAGTACAGACTCGACTCGGCGTCGATCGGTGCACTTTCCCCGCGACACTCGAGCAACACTGGTCTCATGAGTGACATGAGTCACATCATTCACCGCCGCTCCGACGCGGCAACCCCGGTCGAGCGTCCCACCGTCCGCATAGAAGACAACGCCGATCACAACAGGTTCGATCTGTTCGTCGATGACGATCTGGTCGGCATCCTCGGCTATCGGTTCGGCGATGGCGACGACGTGTCCGGAGACGAATCGGTCGTTGCGCTCATGCACACGGTCGTCAAGGAAGAGTACGGCGACCGCGGCTGGGCCGGAGTGCTGGTGCGAGCCTCGCTCAACACCGCGCGAGATCGACAGTGGCGGATCGTCCCGATCTGCACCTACGTCCGGCGTTACCTGGCACAGCACGACGAGTTCCTGGACCTGATCGCCGAATAGAGAGCACTGCTCTTGCTCGATGTGCATCTAAGGTGAATACTGCTTCCTGTAGAGAGCGCCGCTCTCGGAAGGTGGTATTTCCCATACGTGCAGTCCTGTTCATCTTCGTCGGTGCCATGTTCGCCCTCTACCCCGCAGTGCGGCCGTACTCGGACGAGGTGGGCACTGCAGGAGCGAACGCCTTCGCATCGTCGAGCTGGGTAGTGGCCCACACCTTCGCGATGCTCGGCTTCATCGCACTCGGACTGGCCGTGCTGTACGGCGGTCGACGGTCGGATCCCGCAGTGGTCGCTACTTGGATCGGCGTCGGGCTGGTTCTGCCGTACTACGGCGCAGAAACGTTTGCGCTGCATGCTCTGGGTATCGACGCCGCCGCGAACGCGAACCCCGGTCTGATCGAGCTTGCCGATCCGATTCGCTACTCGCTCGTCCAGTCGGTCATGTTCGGCGTCGGGCTAGTCTCGATCGCCGTCGGCTTGGTGCTGTTCGCTCGACGAAACCGCTATGCGATTGTTCTCGCCGCCGGATTCGTGCTGTTTCTCCCGCAGTTCTACACCCCGCCGGCGGTGCGGATCGCCCACGGAATACTGATTGCGGTCGGAGCGATCATCGCAGCCCGAGCGGTCTCCGGCAATTCGATCCGGCCCGCTCAGCCGATCTCGACGACCACCGGAGCGTGATCGCTGGCTCCCTTGCCCTTGCGTTCCTCCCGGTCGATCGATGCGCCGGTCACGCGAGCGGTCAACGCGGGCGAGGTCAGAGCCATGTCGATGCGCAGACCCTGTTTCTTCGGGAACCGCAACTGCGTGTAATCCCAGTAGGTGAACGTTCTGGGCTCGGGAGTGAACTGCCGCGTCACCTCGGTGAATCCGGCGTCGGAGAACGCCGCGAAGGCATCGCGCTCGGGCTGCGAGGTGTGCGTCTTGCCCTCGAACAGTGCTGGATCCCACACGTCGTCGTCGGTGGGAGCGATGTTCCAGTCTCCGACCAAGGCGATCTGCGCCTGCGGGTCCGCGGCCACCCATGCCTTGGCGTCGGCCTTCAGGGCCGCGAGCCACTCGAGCTTGTAGGTGTAGTGCGGGTCGGCGAGCTCGCGGCCGTTCGGCACGTACAGGCTCCAGATGCGCACCCCGTTGCAGGTCGCGCCGATGGCACGGGCTTCGTCCGCGGCCTCGACCTCGGGATCCTTGCTGAAGCCGGGCTGATCCTCGAAGCCCACCTGCACGTCGTCCAAGCCGACCCGGGACGCGATCGCGACACCGTTCCACTGACTCAGCCCGACGTGGGCCACCTCGTACCCGATATCGGTGAAGCGCTGATACGGAAACTGTGCGTCCTTGCACTTGGTTTCCTGCATCGCCAGCACATCGACATCGGATCGCTGCAGCCAATCGACGATTCGATCCTGACGAGAGCGGACGGAGTTCACATTCCAAGTAGCCAAGCGCACGGGAAGGAACCCTATAGAACGCATCCGACAGGGTGTCGGTCCGATCGCGTCATCACGAATCCGGTCGTGCGTAGCGGTAGTGGTGATGGTCGGTGAAGCCGAGGTCTCGATACAGGTCGAGCGCGGCGGCGTTGTCGACGGCGACCTGGAGATACGCATGGCTCGCGCCGTTCTCGCGTCCCCATCGCACCAGCTCGCCGCACATCAGCGTGCCCAGACCGTTGCGGCGATGCTCGGGAGCGACCCACAGCGAGGTCAACCCCACCCAGTGACGACCGCCGGGGGCGGTGGTCACGGCCGCTCGGCCCACTGCGATCGAACCGGCTCCGGCGATCCCGATCGCACCGAAACCGACGGTTCCGTCGCGAACAGCCGAGACCACCTCGGCAGCACCCGCAGACGCCTCCCGGCCCTGGTAGCGCAGAGAACTCAACCAGTCGGCGTTCGGTTCCGCGGATACGACGACAGGCGAATCACCCTCGCGGAGAACTAGATTCGAGATGTCCGCCGCCATGACGACAGTCTCGTTGAACGTCGGCCATCCAGTCGGCGCGGAAGCCAGACGGTCGGGAAGCGCGAGGATCGGCTGTTGGCCTCGCGCCTCGTATCGTGCGGCGATCGCCGCTACCGTCTCGACGTCCGCTGTTGCGCCGGGCTCGAGGGGTACCGCCGAATTGGCGCGACCGGTGAACCCGTGCCCGAAACGCAACTGCCAGCCGGCAATCCATTCTTGGTGCACACCCGGCCATCCGTCGGCCGCGGCCGCTTCGAGTGCCCGAATCTCCGAGGTTCGAATCGGTTTGGGACCCAACGGTTTCAAGGCAACAACGCGTTCGACGGCGACCTGCACCAGAGCGCCGTCCTTGGCTCGGACCGAGACAGCGACCGCATCCGCCGACACCAGTTCGCCGATGACGTCCGTCATCGGATGAGTGTGCCCGGGCGGCAGCCGATAGCGGAGCATCACCCGCGTCCCCGGCGGAACGGTCATCGAGCTGTCAGTCCTCGTCTTCGTCGTCGTGACCGAACGGATCGTCGACGGTGCCGGGCGTCCAACTCAGTCCCGGCACGCCCCAACCCGCGCGCTTGATGGCCTTCTTCGCCGCTCGCGCATGTCGTCCGATGAGCACGTCGGTGTAGAGGAAGCCGTCGAGATGACCCACTTCGTGCTGAAGCATCCGTGCGAAGAAGCCTCGGCCCTCGATGTCGACTGGATCGCCGTTGGCGTCGGTACCGGTCACCCGAGCCCACTCGGCGCGGCCGGTGGGGTGCTGCTCTCCGGGCACCGAAAGGCAGCCCTCGTCGTCGTCGTCGGGATCGGGCATCGTCTCGGGAATCTCGGACGTCTCGAGAACGGGGTTGACGACCTCACCGCGGCGACGGACTACTTTGCCGTCCGCGCCTTGATCGGGGCAGTCGTAGATGAACAGACGCTTGCCGACACCCACCTGATTCGCCGCGAGTCCGACGCCGTTCGCGGCGGCCAGGGTCTCGTACATGTCGGCGATCAGCTCGGCCAGCTCGGCGGGTGACTCGGTGACGGGAGAGGTTGCGGTGTGCAGCACCGGATCGCCGACGATCCGGATGGGAAGAATTGCCATGGTCGACAAGGATACCGGGAGTGGAGCCTGCGGAATGACCCAGCGGTGGGGAGTGGAGCCTGCGGAATGACCCAGAGTTGTAGGTGGTGTGCGAGGCCGGGTGCACTGCCGGTGCTCGTCGAACACGCCACGCGCCGGTACCTCGCGGGAGCCGTCCCACAGGCGTCGAGCATGGTTGAATGACTCTCGAAGTACAACTGTGTAATTCGGTCGGTGCTCGTACGGGTGCCGGCAGTACTGGGGGAAGCAGATTTCCCCAGGGTCGGTCTCGGACGAGTTCGGTGTTCGTGCAGGCCCAGGGAGTCGAGAAGTCGAGGAGTGGGATGGACGGCGCAGCAGCGCGTGACTCGAATCAGGCTCAGCAACCGGGAAGTTCGGACGGCTCGCAGGATCCGAACGAAGTCGGTGCAGACGGCCTGAGTCGACGAGAGCACGACATCCTGTCCTTCGAGCGGCAGTGGTGGAAGTACGCCGGAGCCAAGGAAGAGGCCATCAAGGAACTCTTCTCCATGTCGGCCACCCGCTACTACCAGATCCTGAACGCCTTGGTCGATCGTCCCGAAGCCCTCGCTGCGGATCCCATGCTGGTCAAGCGTCTGCGTCGCCTGCGGGCGAGCCGGCAGAAGGCACGTGCGGCGCGTCGACTCGGTTTCGACGTCTGAGCTGTCCCGACGATCGATATCGGACGGTCGGCTAGGGTCGAGTACGTGAGCAGCCCCAACCCGGAACAGACCGGGCCACCACTCCGCGCTCTGGCGATGGTGTTGATCTCGCTCGCGATCCTGTTCGCAGCGATCGGCGCACTCTCGCTCACCGGTTCCGATTCCGACGAGGCGGCCGCCGAGCCGACTGCGGCCGAGACCACGAGTGCAGCGGTTGCCGCCGCACCGACGACGCAAGCCCCCGCAGCGCAGCTACCAGCAGGTGACGTGTCCACCACCAGCGCGGCACCCACTACCTCGGGCAGCGCCACCACGTCGGGAACCTCCGCCGACGTCGAAGTGCGGGTACTGAACAACTCCAACGTGTCCGGTCTCGCAGCCGGCACCGCCAGCACGTTGACCGCCGGGGGGTGGAACGTCGCCGAAACCGGAAACTTCAGCGAGGCGCAGTTCGCCCAGACGGCGGTGTACTACGGAACTGCTGCAGGCGAAGAGCAGGCCGCGCAGTCGATCGCCACTGAACTCGGCGTTCCGGCCGAGGCCAAGCCGGCCTCGCTGGAATCCACGGTCGGCGTGGTCGTCATCGTGACCCAGTAGCTGTTTTCGGACCCGACCGGCGGGGAAAGACTCACTGGTCCTGCACGTCCACGACGTGCCCGGTTCGGTCGAATCGGGTGGCACGTTATTATTTTCCGAGCCCGGCGAAACTGCCTGAAAGAGGAGCGATTTCCGATGGACATGTTCAAGCGACGCACTGCTTCGACCCGATCGTTGCGTTACGCGGTGCCGGTCCTCGCGATCGCAGCACTCGGGCTCTCCGCCTGCGGCAACGGCGAAGTTGCGTCCGATGCCCCGGGCACCGTCCCGCCGGTCTGGACCGGCGAGTCCGATCCCTCGGCGGCCGCTACTGCAGGTGACGGCCGCGCCGAGTCCGAGTCGGGTTCCGAAGACACCATCGAGGGCACCCTCCGCAACGCCTCCGGTGCCGAGGTGGGCACGGTGACGTTCGCGGCCGAGGGTGAGAAGCTCACCGTCACCGCCGAGGTCGAGAACATGACGCCCGGCTTCCACGGCTTCCACGTCCATACCGTCGGCGCCTGCGAGCCCAACTCCGTTGCACCCACCGGCGGCGAACCGGGTGCATTCCTGTCCGCAGGCGGCCACCTGCAGGTCGACGGCCGCACCGAGCATCCCTCCAGTGGTGACCTGACGTCCATCCAGGTCGGTGAGGACGGTACCGGCAGGCTCGTCACCACGACCGATGCGATCACGCTCGACGATCTGCGTGCGGGCGGGGCCGGAACATCGGTGATCGTGCACGAAGGAACCGACAACTTCGCCAACATCCCGCCGCGCTACACGCTGCCCGACGGTGCTGCGGTGCCGGATATGACGACCCTGATGACCGGCGACGCCGGTGCTCGGGCTGCGTGCGCGGTACTGCAGTAGTTTGAGCGCTCCCCGGATCCACTTCGCCAGTTCACCGCGCCCGACACTCGGCGTCGAGTGGGAGATCGCACTGGTCGACAAGAACACGCGAGACCTGGTCAATTCCGCCGAGGCGGTCATGGACGGTGTCCGCGACATCGCCGGGGACACCCCGCGGGTGACGAAGGAACTGCTGCGCAACACCGTCGAACTCGTCACCGGAGTGTGCGAGAACGTCGGGGAAGCCATGGAGGATCTCGGCGGCTCACTGGACCTGGTGCGCCGCGCCGCGGATCCACTGGGGATCGACCTGTTCTCGGCGGGCACGCACCCGTTTGCGGAGTGGTCCACTCAGCAGCTCACCAGCTCCCCGAGCTACGACGAGTTGATCGCTCGTACCCAGTGGTGGGGTCGGCAGATGCTGATCTGGGGAGTGCACGTGCACGTGGGAGTCTCGTCGCCGCACAAGGTCTTTCCCATTCTCAACTCGCTGCTGCTGCAGTACCCACACCTGCTGGCGTTGTCGGCGTCCTCGCCGATCTGGGCGGGAAACGACACCGGATACGCCAGCAACCGGGCGCTGATGTTCCAGCAACTGCCGACAGCCGGTCTGCCGTTCCAGTTCGAGGACTGGTCTGCGTTCGAGGGATTCGTGCGGGACCAGCTCAAGACCGGCGTCATCGAGCAACTCGGCGGCATGCACTGGGACATCCGGCCCGCACCGAAGTGGGGGACCATCGAGGTCCGAGTGTGCGACGGGGCGTCGAGCAAGCGGGAGCTGGCAGCTCTCGTCGCATTGACGCACTGCCTCATCGTCTATCTCGACGAACGACTCGAAGCGGGGGAGACGCTGCCGTCCATCCCGCCGTGGCACGTGCAGGAGAACAAGTGGCGCGCGGCCCGGTACGGCCTCGACGCCGAGATCATCCTGGACTCGAGCAGCAACGAGCGCCTGGTCACCGATGATTTGCACGACCTGCTCGAGAAGTTGACGCCCACTGCCGTGCGGTTGAACTGCGTCGACGAGCTGGCCGCCGTGGCCGACATTCCCCGGCTGGGGGCGTCCTACCAACGCCAGCGTGCGGTGGCCGCACAGACCGGTGGCGATCTGCGCGCCGTCGTGGAGTCGTTGGTCACCGAGCTCCAATTGTGACCCTTTGTATTTAACGTTGTGTTCACTCAGCGTTTACGATCAACGACGTGCTGCAGGGGGACGTCGGGAGCGTCGAGGTCGAGTCGACACGTGAGAGCTCTGTTCGCCCCCTGATCGTCGGAGCTGCTCTCGTCGCGCTGTTCCTGTTACTTCTGCAGATCGTCGCGTCGACCTGGAACTTTCCCGGCCCGCTGCCGAGCGTCTGGAACGACCTGTTCGGCACCCCGAAGTCGATGTCCTTGCCGTGGGCGGCGCTGGTCCTGGCCACAGTCGGACTGAACACTGCTCATCGGCTACGCGCGCTGGCCGTTGCCGCGCTGATCGACGCTGCTGCGCTCGGTCTCCGGTTCGTGTTCGACGCCACCCCGACGGTCGGCAACGGTCCGTCGCTGGTGTTGGTCGTCCTCGCGGTTCTGGCTGTCCGACGGGGTGATGCCCGGGCGATGCGCGGTATCGCTCTCGGCGCGCTGTTGTTGCTCGCGACCAAGGCAGGTGACGCCTGGTTGCACATCACCAGCCTCGTCGCCCCCACCGTGCTCGACGAGTACGCCTACGCAGCCGATCACGCCCTCGGGAATCCGTCCTGGGTTCTTGGCGGCCTTCTCGATCGCCTCGGTCCGATCGCCGAAGCAACCCTGCACTGGATCTACATTCAGCTTCCGGTCGCGGCGATCGTCGTCGCGCTGTATCAGCTCCGCGGAGTGGCCGCGGGTGCGGCATGGCCGCGGCACTTCCTGTTTCGCACGTTCCTTCTCATCGGACTCGTCGGACCGGTGTTCTATCTGCTGTTCCCGGTGGTGGGACCGATGTTCGCGTTCGATTCGTGGCCGTCGCAGGCGCTGTCACCCGTGGGCGCGCTCGGCGAATTTCCGTTCGACTCGCAGACCCCGCGCAACTGCATGCCGAGCCTGCACACCGCGTGGGCACTGAGCATCTTCATCCATTCCCGACGCGGCCCGAGATGGCTGCGCGCGGGCGGCACCCTGTGGCTGCTCGGTACTCTCGCCGCGACGCTCGGATTCGGCTACCACTACGGCGTGGATCTGGTGGCCGGCGCGGTGCTGTGCCTGACCCTCGAATCCGTCCTCCGTGACCCTGAGCGTGGCTGGGATCGCGCGCGCATCACATTGGTGGCCTACGGATGCGCCGCGATGGCGGCCCTCCTGCTGAGCTACCGCTACCTGGCCGCCGAGTTCGCGTCGTACCCCCAGGTGTTCGGGCCCCTCGTTCTCGGCGTCCTGGCTGCCATGGCGTTCGGCTTCCACGCGGTGTTCTTCGCCGATTTCACTCTCGCTACCGATCGGACTCGTCGGGTTCCATCTCGTTGACGATCAGCAGGCCGTCGCGACCCCGCTGCTCACGGTAGGCCACGCGGCCGACCGTATGGGCGATCACCGGAGCGGTCACCAGCGTGAAGAGTCCGACGAGCACGAGCATCCAGATATCGACGTTCCCGCGCAGGCTGATGATGGCACCGATCAACACCATGATCAGGCCGACCACCTGCGGCTTGGTGGCCGCGTGCATGCGCGAGAGAGTGTCGGGAAAGCGCACGATGCCCACGGCCGCCGTGAACGCCAACAGCGCCCCCAGCAGAATGAAAACGGACGCAATGGTCTGGGCTACGGTGCTCATTCGTCCCTCACCCGGAATCGCGCGATGCTGACCGACCCGACGAAGCTGACCAGCGACAGCGCGACGATCGCCGGTACCAGGGTGGTGTCGCGGCTGTAGACGGCCCACACAGCCAGGCCGCACATGGAGACGGCGAGAATCGTGTCCATGGCGACGAGTCGGTCGAGTGTGCTCGGGCCGTCGAGCAGTCGGAATGCGGTCAGGACTGCGGCGGCGATCAGGAGGACGCCGGCCACGGTGAGTACGACGGTCACGACCAATCCCCCTTCCTCTTGTCGTCGGTCTTCTTGTCGTCCCGGGGAGTGTCCGAGTCGGGATTGATCGGGTCGTCGCCGAACACTCCGTGGTACCGCTCGTACTCCTGGTAGTGCAGGGGGCTGGGCTTCCAATCGGAGTCCCGCTCGAAGCCCGCGATGAACAATTTCTCCAAGTGTCGGACGTAGGCGTAGAACCCGTCCACGGCCTTCTGAGTGCCCATGTCCAACACGTGGACGTAGAGCAAGCGTCTGGTTCGGTCTATCTCGAGCACCATGGTCCCGGGCACCAGGTTCATCGCGTCGACGAAAAGCGTGAGCACCAGATCGGATTTGATCGCGATGCGGCAGCGGAGTACACCGGTGACAGGCGGTGCCTTCGGGCGGATCGCCAACCACGCCACATTGACGCTGGATTCGCCTGCGTAGTAAAGGAATACGACGGCGAGCTTGACGAGTGAGAAGACGTGGATACGGCCCTCGACCGGTACCCGTGGTAGGGGCAGCAGCACCATGATCAGCAGTCCCACCGCAATACCACCGAGAATGTTGGCTGCAGAGACGTTGCCCCACAACAACACCCAGATCGCCGTCAGCCACGCGAGGGTCCACAGGCGCAGCAGAATCGAGCGGTCCATCTTCATCTTCATCGGGTGCCCTCCTCGTCCGCGCGCGCCTGCTCGTAGGCCTGATCGCCGACGAATTCCGCGCCGCGCACCGCGTCGATGTAGACCGAGCGATCGCGGAGGTCCGCTGCGGCCCGATCGCTGATGTCGATGATGCGGCCCGCGAACACCGTCATGGCCAGACCGACGACGACGAGCCCGATCGTCGGAATCAGCATGAAGGCCGGCATCCGGCCGACGTCCTCGCGGTCACCGAACTGGATGTCCGACGAGTCGTCGAGCAGTGCGGACGGGCTGTTGTCCGCCAGATCGCCCTCGGGTGCGTCGGCGCGTGCGCGCCAGAACGCTTTGGTCCACACGCGGGCCACCACGTAAAGCGTCAACAGGCTGGTGACGGTGCCACCGGCGACGAGCAACCAGGCCAACACACTGCCCTGTGCGCTACCGGCCTGCAGCAATGCGACCTTGCCGATGAAGCCCGAGAACGGGGGAATGCCACCGAGATTGAGGGCCGGTACCAAGAAGACGATCGCCAACACCGGGCTGGCTGCAGCCAATCCGCCGAGCCGCCGCAGCGACGACGAACCGGCTTGGCGCTCGATCAGTCCGACGACGAGGAACAGGGTGGTCTGCACCAGAATGTGGTGCGCGACGTAATAGATCGAGCCGGACAATCCCGCTTGGGTCGACAGCGCGACACCGAAGATCATGTAGCCGATGTGGCTGACGAGGGTGAACGACAGCAATCGTTTGATGTCGCTCTGCGCGATGGAGCCGAGGATGCCGACGAGCATCGTCAGCAGTCCGCAGACCATCAGCACGTTGTCCAGAGAACCGTCGGGGAACAGCAGCGTGTGCGCGCGAATGATCGCATAGACACCGACTTTCGTGAGCAAGCCGGCGAACACTGCGGTGACCGGAGCCGGGGCCGTGGGATACGAGTCGGGAAGCCACGTCGACAGCGGGAACACCGCGGCCTTGATGCCGAAGGCCACCAGCAACACCGCGAAGATGGCGGTACGGGTGCCGGACGGGATGTCGTCCATCCGCACGGCGATGTGGGCCAGGTTCAGCGTTCCGGTGGCGCCGTAGACCAGTGCGATGCCGATCAGGAAGATCAGCGAGGACACCATCGAGACCATGACGTACGAGACGCCTGCACGCACGCGGTCCGCACTGGCTCCCAGCGTCAGCAGCACGAACGAGGCCGCGAGCAGTACCTCGAAGCCGACGAACAGATTGAAGAGGTCGCCCGCCAGGAACGCGTTGCACACGCCCGCGGTCAGCGCGAGATACGTCGGCAGGAAGATCGAGACCGGCTGATTTTCGCTGCCGTCGCGAATGCCCTGACCGATCGAATACACCATGACCGCAAGCAGCACGATCGACGAGACGACGAGCATCATCGCCGAAAGCCGGTCCACCACAAGGGAAATACCGAGCGGTGAATCCCACCCACCGACCTGAAGTGCGCTGGTGCCATCGCGATCGGCGAGGTAGAGCATCATCGAGGAGATCACGACCACGGCGGTCAGTGCGACGAGGGTGAGGAAACGCTGCGCGCGAGGTCGACGCCCCAGCACCAGCGTCAGTGCCGCCGCGAGCATCGGAATGAGAACGGGCAGAGGCGTCAGGGCATCGATCACACCCGGGGAGATCGTCATGCGTCGTCTCCCTTCTTCTCGTCCTTGTCGGCAGTGTGGTCTTTTTCGGCGGTGCGATCTTTTTCGGCCGAATCGAGTCCGTCGAGTCCGCTCAATTCCGGGTTGTCGTCGTCGTTGTCGAAGTCGCCGTCGTGGAGATCCTCGTAGCATTCGAGGTCTTCGAGGTTCTTGATCTGCTCGATCGGAATCGGGTTGCCCTTCGAGTCGAACGCATCACCGCCGAAGCTCGGTTCGCCCGTCACCGGATCGTCGGAACGGTCACGGTCGGGTGCTTCGGCCATCGACCGCCGCTTGGAGACCTTCGTGTCCTCGGGGTCGTTCTCGACGTCGTCCTTGGTGTTGAGCGTGAACGAGCGGTAGGCGAGCGCGAGGACGAAGGCCGCGATGCCCATGGTGATGACGATTGCCGTGAGGATCATCGCCTGCGCCAACGGATCTGCCATGCTCTGGCCCAGGGAGTTGTCCCGGCCCACGATGGGCGGCGTACCGGCCCGCCCACCGACGGTGAGCAGCAGCAGGTTGACGCCGTTGCCGAACATCAGCAGGCCGAGCAGCATCTTGGTGATGCTGCGTTCGAGCAGAAGGTAGACACCGGCGGCGACGAGTACGCCGACGAGGACGAGCATTCCGAGATCAGCGGTCATGGGGCGCTCACTCGGCCTTGGCTCTGCATTTCCACCTGTGCGTCGAGACGCGCGCCGAGACTGCGCAGCACGTCGAGTACCAACCCGACCACGATGAGGTACACACCGAGGTCGAAGAACAAAGCGGTGACCAGTTTGATGTCACCGAGGATCGGCAGCGTCACTTCGATCGTCGCCGACGACAGTGCCGGTGCACCGAGGAACATCGATGCCACTGCGGTGCCGGCTGCGAAGATCAATCCCAGACCGAGGATTTTCCCGGCATCGATCGGCACCGCCTCCCCTAGCTCGTAGCGGCCACCGGCGAGATACCGCAGCACCAACGCCAAGCCGGCCGTGAGTCCACCGGCGAAACCGCCGCCGGGGGCGTTGTGGCCGGAGAAGAAGAAGTAGATCGAGAGCACCATGATCGTCGGGAAGATCAACCGCGTCGTGACCTCGAGAATCAGCGAGCGATGACGCGGATCGATCAGATCGCCGCCCAGCAGCCACGTCGTCTCCGCCCCGTAGTTCGCGTCGGAGTCCGATGACGAGGCGTTCGATGCGGGGGCGTCGGACACCCGCGGAGCGCTGCCGAACCGCCGGTTGCGGAAGACCAGGCTGGCCACGCCCGTCGCGGCCACGAGTAGGACGCAGATTTCGCCCAGGGTGTCCCAGGCGCGGATGTCGACGAGAATCACGTTGACGATGTTCTTCCCATCGCCCAGCTCGTAGGCGGCCTCGGGGAACTGCAGCGATACCGGAGCGGCGCTGCGGGCGTTCATCGCGAATGCGCCGAGCACGCTGACGGTGGCACCGACGGCGATCGCCAGCGCAGCACGAGGTCCGCGGGATCCGGCCGAGCCACGGTCGTCGACCTCGGCCGGTAGCTTGCGCAGCACCAGCACGAAGACCACGAGGGTCAGCGTTTCGACGAGGAACTGAGTCAAAGCGAGGTCCGGGGCACCGTGGATGGCGAAGATGACGCCGCAGCCGTACCCCGTGAGTCCGACAAGGATGACGCTGGCCAGACGGTTTCGCATGACGGTTGCGCCGAGGCCGCCCGCGATCATGATCACTCCGACGACCAACTGCAGCGGGGTGTTCCACAGCGTGTAGTCCAGACCCGGTTCCTGCCCCACGATCAACACGATGATCGGCAGCAGCACCAGGGTCAGCAGGATGGTGCCCTGGGTGAGGGGGAGTGAACCGCGCTGCGTGGTGCCGGTGAGACGGATGGACAGCGTGTCCATGAACTTGAGGACGTTGTCGTAGATGCGGTCGGCGTTGCCGAGCGGTGGGTGCTCGAACTTGAGCCGGTTGACCACCCGGTGGGCGACGAAGAGCGCGACGCCGCCCGTGACCACGACGACCGTCAGCAGCAACGGCAGGTTGAATCCGTGCCACAACGCGAGGTGGTAGGGCTCCTGGCCGTACGACGGCAGCGTGCGGGCGTAGGGACTGACGATGTGGTCGACGACGGGGGAGGCGAAGCCGCCGACCACACCGAGGACGGCCAGGAACGCCGGCGCGGCCAGGAACAGTGCGGACGGTGCGTGCATGTTCTTCACCGACGGGCTCGGGCGCTTGAGCTGCTTGCGGCCGAACGCACCCCAGACGAACCGGATGCTGTAGGTCATGGTCAGAATCGACCCGATCACCAAGCCGGCGACCACGACGGCGGCGACCGTGGGATTCAGCGTCGGAGTGCTGATCACTGACGACAAGGCCGTCTCTTTGCCGACGAAACCGATCAAGGGCGGTAACCCGGCCATGCTGGCGGCCGCGAGCGCGGCGATGGCGGCGAGCCACGGGGCCTTCTTGCCGAGGTGAGCGAGCTTGCGGATGTCGCGCGTACCGGTCGTGTGATCGACGACGCCGACGACCATGAACAGCGTCGCTTTGAACATCGCGTGCGCGATCACCATCGTCAGACCCGCGAGCATGGCCTTCTCCGAGCCGATGCCCACCAGCACCATCAGGAAGCCGAGCTGGCTGACGGTTCCGAACGCCAGGATGAGTTTGAGGTCGAACGCACGCAGTGCTCTCCACCCGGCCAGGATCATCGACAGCAGGCCCAGGCTGATGACGGTGGCGCGCCACGGACCCGAGTCGGCGAAGCCCGGGGCAAGCCGTGCCACCAGGTAGATGCCCGCCTTCACCATCGCTGCGGCGTGCAGATAACCACTGACCGGCGTCGGTGCGGCCATAGCGCCGGGGAGCCAGAAGTGCAGCGGCACGATGGCCGACTTGCTCAGCGCACCGATGAGGATGAGCACGATGGCCACCCCGGGCAGCCAGCCGCCCGGAGCATTCGCGACGACCTCGGAGAGGTTGTACGACCCTGCGGCTTGGCCGAGGACGATGATGCCGACCAACATCGCCAGCCCGCCTGCGGTGGTGACGAGCAGGGCCTGGGTGGCGGCGCGCCTGCTCGACGCCCGTTCGGCGTAGTGGCCGACCAGCAGGAACGACAGAACGGTGGTGATTTCCCAGAAGATGTAGAGCACCAGCATGTTGTCGCTGGTGATGAGGCCGAACATTGCTCCCGAGAACGCGACCATCTCGGCAGCGAACAGTCCCAGTCGTGGCTCGTCGTCCTCGAAGTAGCGCGCGCAGTAGAGCAAAATCAACGCGCCGATGCCCAGCACCAGCAGGGACATGATGGCGGCGAGGGAGTCGAAGCGCATGTCGATGTCCATCGACAGACCAGGAACCCACTCGATGTGAAGCTTTTGTTCGGTGTTCCAGTTACCGAACACCCAGATCAGGCTGAGCAGTGGGACCAAGGCCAGCGGAAAGAATGCATTGCGTCCCCACCACCGGACGAGCAGCGGCGCGAGCAGCGCTGCGGCGGCGTGCGCAAGAAGAATGGCGAGCAAAAATCACTCCGTCGTCTCGGTCGCATCGGCTGCGAGGCCGAGGCGGTGGTCGTAGGGCGGCGATGAGTAGGGTGTGGAATCTGTCTGAAATTCGACCTATGGCTTTGAGAAATAACGAACCGGCCACCGAACGGTGGAACCTTGGCTGTCGATAACCATCCTACTTTGCGTGGTCGGCGGCGGCCCCAGCGGTACAAAACGGATGTTTTCGAGAGGGAGAGTCGATCCGAGTGAGCGATCCGAGGCCGATTCGCACAGCCGGATTGGCTTACGTTCGGGACCGCAGAATGATCCAGACGAGGTCGGTCGGTAAGTCCGCCTTCTATATGGCAGGCGGCAAGATCGACCCCGGTGAGACTGCCGAGCAGGCGTTGCACCGCGAGATCAGGGAAGAGCTGGACGCAGCGGTGATCGGCGCTCGATTCCTCGGAGTGTTCGAGTGCGAGGCCTGGGGACATGCTGCGGGGACACCGCTCGAAATGACCTGCTTCCTAGCCGATTTGTCCGACGATCCGGTGCCGACCAGCGAAATCGCCGAGATCAGGTATTTCACCCGCGACGAGTACGCGGCGATGCCCGACGTCGCCCCGGGGTCACTGATGGTGTTCGACCGAATGCAAGCACTCGATTTGATCGACTGAAGCGGGTACGTTGACGGGTGAGAGAACGTACGTTCTCCACCGCCGCCGCGAAGGAGTCTTCATGTCGAACCTGTCTCAGAAAGCCACCACCCTGCTCGAGCTGCATCAGCCGGGCAATCCGGTCGTGTTGCCGACCGTATGGGACGCCTGGTCCGCCAACCTCGCAGTCTCGGCCGGATTCACCGCGCTCACTGTCGGCAGCCACCCCGTCTCGGACTCCATCGGCAAGCCGGACAACGAGGGCATCACCTTCGACGAACTCCTCGCCCGCATCTCCCAGATCTCCGCGGCCGTCGATGCGCCGCTCTCGGTCGACATCGAATCCGGCTACGGCGAGGACCCCAAGCGCCTGATCGACGGACTCATCTCCGCCGGAGCCGTCGGCCTCAACATCGAGGACACCGTGCACAGTGAGGGTGGACGCCTCCGCGAAGCGCAGGAACACGCCGACTTCGTCGGCGCACTGCGCGCGGCATCGGACGCCACCGACGTCCACGTGGTCATCAACGCCCGCACCGACCTGTTCGTCAAGGAGATCGGCGACGAGAGCGACCGCGTCGACCGCGCCATCGCCCGCCTGAAGCTGGCCGCCGCAGCCGGAGCCGACTCGCTCTACCCCGTCGGCTTCCACAACGACGCCGATTACAAGCGTCTGGCCGAGGAACTCCCACTGCCGATCAATGCCATCGCCAACCCCGCCGAAGGCGACCTGTCGCACTTCGCATCCCTCGGTGTCGGTCGCATCAGCTTCGGACCGATCTTCCAGATGGTGCTCGCCAAGCGTGCAGAAGAAGTTCTCGCCCGCTGGAAGTGAGAGCGGCTCACGACCCGTAGGCCTGCAGATGCGCCACCTGCTCGGGATCGAGTGACGGCTTGACCGTCGCCCGGGCGGTGGCGACATCGGCGGCCGTGACGTCTGCGGCATCCATCGATCGACGCATCGCGGTCAAGGCGGCCTCGCGCAGCAGTGCCGCGCAGTCTGCGGCGGAGTAGCCGTCGAGATCGCGGGCCAAAGATTCCAGGTCCACGTCACCGGCGAGCGGAATGGACTTGCCCGACGCCTTCAGGATGTCCACTCGAGCATCGGCGTCCGGCGGCGGAACGAACACCAGACGCTCGAGGCGGCCGGGGCGCAGGAGAGCCGGGTCGATCAGATCGGGCCGGTTGGTTGCTCCGAGGACCACCACGTCGCGCAACGGTTCGACGCCGTCGAGTTCGGTGAGTAGCGCCGCCACCACCCGATCGCCGACGCCCGAATCCGAACTCTGCCCGCGCCGAGGCGCGAGTGCATCCACCTCGTCGAGGAAAATCAACGAGGGGGCGGAATCGCGGGCGCGCTGAAAGAGTTCGCGCACAGCCTTTTCCGAGGATCCGACCCACTTGTCCATCAGCTCCGCGCCCTTGACCGACTGGACGCTCAGCTGCCCGGAACTGGCCAGGGCTCGCACCAGGAAGGTCTTACCGCATCCGGGTGGGCCGTAGAGCAGAACACCTCGCGGTGGTTCGATTCCCAAGCGCGCGAACGAATCCGGATGCCGCAGCGGCCACAGTACCGCCTCGGTCAGAGCCTGCTTGGTCTCGACCATATCGCCGACGTCCTCGAGGGACAGGCTTCCGATCGCGAGCTCCTCACTCCCGGAACGCGAGAGCGGGCGGATCACCTGGAGTGCGCCGACCAAGTCGTCCTGCATCAGCGAGGCAGCCGCTGCATCGTTCGACGCCCGCGCGGCCGCTCGAAGCGCCGCCTCGCGCACCAGGGCGGCGAGATCTGCGACAACGAACCCCGGTGTTCGGGAGGCGATCTCGACGAGGTCGACATCACCCTGGGGAACTTTCTTCAGTAGGTGTTCGAGCAATCCCTTGCGGCCGGCGGCGTCGGGGAGAGTGAGGGTGAGCTCGCGATCGCACAGGTCCTGGCCTCGTAGTCGCGCATCGGTGGCGTCGGGATGTGCCGTCGTGGCGATCAGTGCGAGACCCGGAGTGTCGACGGCCCGGCGCAGCACGTCGAGCACGAACGTGGACGCCGGTTCGGGATCGGACGGCAACAAGGCATCGACGTCGGTGATCACCAGAACCCCGGAGCCCGCGAGTTCGTCCACCGCAGCGGTGACCCGCTCCACGCGAGCGGACGCTTCGAGTGCGCCGATCGATGGACCGTCCAGTACTACGCAGGCCCGCTCACCGATCACCGCGCGGGCGAGCGTGGCCTTGCCCACCCCGCCCGGACCGGTGATCAGCACACCCAGGCGCGGCGAGGCACCGAGGGTGGCCAGCAGTTCCGATTCGTCCAGAGCCAACCGCAGCCACTCGGTGAGCTTCGAGGACTGGGTGCTCACACCCACCAGCTCGGCAGCGCTCACCCGTGGGGGAGCAGCTCTCGTCACCGGATCGCGCGCAGGCCGACCCGACGCGGATGGTCTTGTGCCCGAGCCGGTCACGGTGCCAACTCCCCAGCTCACCGCCGAGTTGGGCTGAACGCTCACCGGCCCACCCGACGGGTCGACGGCCGAGACGGTCAACAGTTCGGTGGTCCACGCAACCCCGAACGTTCTCGACAGCGCCTGGGTAGCCGAACTCGTCGACGTGCCGGGGCCGAGATCGCGGGGGAGCAGAGACACCGTGTCGCCCACCGTCAATACTTTGCCGAGCAACGCTTGTCGCAAGGTGTCGTCGGAGATGGAACCGGTGGCGAGTGCGGAGCCGGTCACCGTGACGGTCTTGGCTCCGTAGACGGTGACGGGAGCAGCTGCAACAGTGGCGTTCTCACGCAACCCGGCATTGGAGAGAGTGACGTCGTCCAGTAGCGCGGTGCCCTGCGGTGAACCCTCGGGAGCGGCAGCAACGACGGCAGCGGTGCGGCGAGAACCGATGAGCGCCACCGCATCCCATTCTCGAAGCCCGAGGGCCGCGAGTACCTCCGGATGCAGCCGCACCACTCCGCGTCTGGCATCGGCCGCCGAGGTGTTCAGGCGTGCGGTGAGGACGAGCTCGGGAGTTCGGGATGCGGTCACACGTCCAACCTAACGGGGTCGTCAGCTGCGTGGTCGTCAGCTGCGGGGGCGGCGCAGTCCCAAGCGTGCCTGCGACCGTCGTGCATTGCCCGGAGCGCGGCGGATGGCCCGTCGCTCGGCTCGGCGTTCGGCAGGCTTGGCGTCCCACGTGTACGGGCGCGCGGCAGTCCAACGCTGTGATCTCACCGCGAACGGGATGTGTACCAGGTAGGCCAGCACCAATCCCATGAGGAGCACCAGCGGGAAGGTGATGAGCGCGGCGGCGAGCAGAGCCACCAGAACCAGCAGGATGGCCGCCAGGCGCGGCGGCACCGAGACCGTTTTCAGCGCGAGGGTCGGGATGCGGCTGACGATCAGAGCCGCGGTGAGGATCGACCATCCGGCGACGACGTAGAACGACGCCCACCAGCCGTCGCCGAATTCCTCGAACGCGGCGATCGGGGCCAGCGCGATGAGGGCTCCGGCGGGTGCGGGAACTCCGGTGAAGTACTCCCGGGCGTAAGCCGGGGTGTCGTCCTCGTCGAGCAACGTGTTGAAACGGGCGAGCCGGAGCACGATGCTCACCGCGTAGACCAGTGCGACGATCCAGCCGCCGCTGCTGCCCTCGAGCAATGTCACGTACAACACCAGCGCCGGGGCGACGCCGAACGAAATGGCATCGGACAGTGAGTCCAGTTCGGCCCCGATCTTGCTGGTGGCGTCGAGCAATCGCGCGATTCGCCCGTCCAACGCGTCGAGAATGGCAGCGGCACCGATCATGGCGAGTGCGGTTCCGAGCTGATCGTCGAGCGCGAACTTCACGGCGGACAGGCCGGAGCAGAGCGCGAGGATCGTGACGACGGACGGCAGCAGACGGATTGCAGCAGGCGGTTTCGCGCGTCTGGTGATCATGTCGCTACTGCGACAGCTCTGCGAGGACAGTCTCGGCACCGACTGCGCGTTGGCCGCGCTCGACCAGCAGCGTGGTGCCCGCGGGGAAGTAGGTGTCGACGCGGGAGCCGAAACGAATCAACCCGTAGGTGTCGCCGATCGACAGAGAATCGCCCACCTTCGCATTGTTGATGATCCGTCGGGCGATGAGACCGGCGATCTGTACGACGGCGACGTCGTGACCGGCGTCGGTCTTGATGTGCATGCTGTTGCGTTCGTTGACTTCGCTGGCTTCGGCGAGATCGGCGGATTTGAACTGGCCGCGGCGATGAACGACCTCGACCACGCGGCCGCCCACGGGAACGCGTTGGACGTGCACGTCGAGGACCGACAGGAAGATGCTCACGCGCGGTACCGGCTGCGAGCCCAGATCGAGCTCGGACGGGGGGACGGCAGTATCGACCAGAGTGACCAGACCGTCGGCCGGGGCCACGACGACGCCGGGGCGGTTCGGCGGCACCCGGGACGGGTGGCGGAAGAAGGTGGCGCAGGCTCCGGCGGCGACGAGCCCGGCATTGCGGACCCACTTCGATCGGCGGCCGAGAACTGCGACGGCGAGCGGACCACCCACGAACGTGAGTCCTGCCGGGTGTAGCGGTGGAACCGTTTCGCGAACCAAGTCGACGATGTGAGCCACTCCGGTGCGGGGCGGTTGACCAATCGGGGCGGGACGGCGTGCCACGGTCTCCTCTAACTTTTCGTAGGACAGGTGTTGGCAGGTCGTGGTACTGAAAGTAGGTGCAGACGCACGACTGCCGAGGCCCTCACAGCGTACGTGAGATGCCCCGGCAGTCGGGAGGTGCGAGTCGATCAGACGCGGCTACGGCCTGTCACGAGCTTGACCAGGAACAGCAAGATGCATGCACCGAGGATGCAGGTGATGAAGCTGAAGATCAGACCGCCACCCTCGACGTCGACGCCGAAGACCTTGAGCAGGTATCCGCCGATCAGGCCGCCGATGATGCCGACGACGATGTTCAGGATGATGCCCATCTGAGCATCCGTCTTCATGATCTTGCTGCCGATCCAGCCGGCGAGTCCACCGATGATGATCCAGCCGATGATTCCGAGACCCAACATGTGTTGCCCCCACTTTCCGTTCGTGTCTTTTGCTTGTCGAACCGCCGGATGCCCGAGAGGAACAAACCTGAAACATTCCTGAGAAAAATTATTTTCTGCCCAGCTTTTCGCTCTCGGTCTTGATGCGACGAAGGGTGCTGTTCATGCCCTCGACCAGCTCGACGTCGAACTCGTCGGTGCCGCCGAGGATGCGCTTGACCGCCAAAGAGGAGACCGCCGACGTCCCGTTGGGTGCCTGACGCTTCTCGACGACTGTCGTCCCGGTGGCGGTGGGCGTGAGGGTGTAAGACCAGATCGTCTTGTTCTCCACCACCCGAAACGCGAGTTCACGATTGGGCTCGAACGTGACCACCTTGGCCGTCGTCGGCCAGACGAGCAGGCCCTTGCGGTTGACGTTGAGCGTCCGGGTGCCTTTGCCGACCGGCCCGCCGAACACCTTCATCTTCTTGCACTGCGGGCTCCACTCGCCCATGCGCTGAAGGTCGGAGACGATCGACCAGACGGTCTCGGGGCTCGCGGCGATATCGATCGTGGCTTCGAGGGTCTTGCTCAACGGGGGCCTCCAGGTAGGGAATAGCTGCAACTGACTGTTACACCAATCGTGCGCATCCTATGTGTCCTGTGTGTCGGCAAACACAGTCGGCCACCTCCCGCTCACATACGGGCGAAGCGAGCCAGCACGAATGAGTACACCCCGTACAGTGCAATTCCCACTCCGGCCAGGATCAGGAGAACCTGTCCGTAGGGCTGAGCGCCCAGGGTCTTGACGGCACCGTCGATTCCGGTGGCCTTGGATGGATCGGACTGCAGTACCGCCACGACGACGAGGATTCCCGCACCGACCAGCGCTGTGCCCTTGGCTGCGTATCCGGCGATGCCGAGCTTTTCGACGGCTCCGCCCTGGTGACCCTCGAGATCGTCGAGGAAGTTCTTCGAGACGCCCTTGTAGACGTGGTATCCGCCGACACCGATGACGACCAGGGCGATGACGATCAGGACCAGTTTGCCGCCACCGGATTCCATCAATCGCGCCGAGTAGCCGGCGTTCTGCTGCCCGCTGGATTTACCCGATCCGGTCGCGAAACCGTAGGTCGAGAATGCGAAGGCGATGTAGACGACGGCCAGCGCAGCTGCCTTGAGCCGGTCCATCACGCTGCCCTCGTCGGAATCCGATTTCTTGCCGATGATCGCCTCGACGATGCGCCACAGGGCGAGCGCCACGAACGCGACGACAGCAACCCACAGTGCGATCTTGCCGCCTGGCTTCTCGGCGAGTTCGGCGAGTGCACCGGACTGATCGGCGTTACCGCCCTGGCCGAACGCCAACCGGATCGCGATGTACCCGATCAGGATGTGCAGCACTCCGCTGACGAAGTGGCCGCCCCGGGCTGCTTTCTCGAATGCACCGTTGTCCTGGACCGAGCCGGCCAACGATTTACCCGATCCCGAATGTCCCGATGTGGAGTTTCCCGACGTGTTCACTAACGTTCCCCGATCAGTAGATTTGGCCGCCTGTTTACCCGAAGTAGGGGTGGAGGAAACCGTTTTCGCCAGCGAAACGCCGCACG
Organism: Rhodococcus sp. PSi06; assembly: GCF_054960675.1. Classification (NCBI taxonomy): domain Bacteria; kingdom Bacillati; phylum Actinomycetota; class Actinomycetes; order Mycobacteriales; family Nocardiaceae; genus Rhodococcus; species Rhodococcus sp. PSi06. The sequence continues at coordinate 109,704 of NZ_JBHNYO010000014.1, read as the reverse complement.
AGATCCCACCGCTGCGTTAACACCGAGCGGACACTGATCGATGTAGCAAGCGGAGTGTCGGGACCAACGAAGAAATTGTTCGGAGTGATCCACCGTGAAATTACAGTCGATAATGCGTCGTACCAGCAGCGATCTACCCCTGTTGAAGACCGCCAGAATGAGTGGGAGCCCACGCACCTGGCCCGCCGAGAAGCTCGAACGACTCCTCACTCCCCACGAACTCGATCTGATCAGGCGCGGCCGCATCTGACCCGGTTGCTTCCAGGCCCGCTTGCCTCCCATTCGGGGCCGGCCGGTGGCATGCTCATGAGGTTGGTGAGCATCAGTCCTGGAGGGTCATGAAACCGGTCATTCTCAGCGTCGACGACGATCCCGGAGTATCGAGGTCGGTAACCCGCGATCTACGCCGCCGCTACGGCGAGCAGTACCGCATCGTGCGAGCCGAATCCGGTGCCGGCGCGTTGGACGCACTCAAGGAACTCACGCTGCGCGGCACCCCGGTCGCCATCCTGCTGGCCGATTACCGGATGCCGCAGATGAGCGGCATGGAGTTTCTCGAGAAGGCAATGGACCTTTTCCCGACGGCCCGTCGCATCCTGCTCACCGCCTACGCGGACACCGACGCCGCGATCGACGCCATCAACGTCATCGATCTCGACTACTACCTGCTCAAGCCGTGGGATCCGCCGGAGGAAAAGCTCTACCCCGTGCTCGACGCCCAACTCGAGGCCTGGTGCGCCTACGACCACCGGGCCGTCGAGGACACCAAGATCGTCGGCCACCGCTGGTCTGCGCGGTCATCGGAGATCAGGGAGTTCCTGGCCCGCAATCAGCTGCCGTACCGGTGGTACATGTCCGACGAGTCCGAGGGCGCGCGACTGTTGGCCGCGGCAGGCGTGGACGACGACCGACTTCCGGTGGTCATCACCACCGAGGGCGATGCGCTGATCGAACCGTCCGACGCCGAACTCGGTAACCGGCTCGGGTTGACGGTGTCGCCGTCCGAGGAGTTCTACGATCTCGTCGTCATCGGCGGCGGCCCGGCGGGACTCGGAGCGGCTCTGTACGGTGCGTCCGAAGGTTTGCGGACCACGTTGATCGAGCGGACCGCGACGGGTGGTCAGGCCGGACAGAGTTCTCGCATCGAGAACTACCTCGGCTTTCCCGACGGCGTCTCCGGTGCTCAGCTGGCCGAACGAGCCCGGCGACAGGCACTGAAATTCGGTGCGGAGGTCGTCACCACCCAGGACGTGGTGGGTCTGGATGTCAACGGATCCGCACGCACCGTGCGGTTCGCGGACGGTCGCAGCATCAGTGCGCAGACGATCATCCTGTCCACCGGCGTCGCGTATCGCCGGCTGGATGCACCCGGGATAGACGACTTCACCGGCCGCGGAGTGTTCTACGGATCTGCGATGACCGAGGCCGCGCGTTGCGCCGAGCAAGACGTTTACATCGTCGGCGGCGCGAACTCGGCCGGTCAGGCGGCGGTGTACCTCGCGCGCGGGGCCAAGTCGGTCACCATCTTGATCCGCGCCACCTCGCTCGAGGCGTCCATGTCGTATTACCTGATCAAGCAGATCGAAGAGAATCCGAAGATCAGCGTTCGGCCGTGTACCGAGGTCGCGGGCGTGTCGGGTGACGGTCATCTGGAGTCGATCACGCTGCGCAACCGAGCCACCCAGGAGACGACGACCGTCGACGCGCAGTATCTGTTCCTGTTCATCGGTGCGGCTCCGCGCACCGAATGGCTCGACGGAGTGCTCGTTCGGGACGATCATGGATTCGTGGTCACCGGACCGGATCTCGTCGTCGACGGACGCGGGCCTGCCGGGTGGACGGCCAACCGCCTGCCGCACCACCTCGAGACGAGCGTGCCCGGGGTGTTCGCGGCGGGCGACGTTCGATCCGACTCGGCCAAACGTGTCGCGTCGGCAGTGGGAGAAGGAGCGATGGCCGTGATGCTGGTGCACAGATATCTGGCGAATCCATGAGTGGGCAGGAGCGGAGCCTGCGGAGCGACCCGAATACGCAGCCCGCATGCGATCCGGAGGAATTACGGACCCTGTTCCTGTTCGAGCATCTCACCGACGCTCAGTTGGCGGAGCTGTGCCGGGACGGTCGAATCGAGACCATCGAACCGGGTCCGGTGTATGCAGAGGGCGACCCGGCGACGTGTTTCTACGTCCTGATCGACGGGGCCGTGGTGCTCTCGAAGCTCTCGGGCGGCGAGGATCTGGTGATCAACAGAACGTCGCAGCGCGGGGTATATGCCGGTGCGTGGCAGGCCTATCTGGGTGATCGGGTGCCGCAGACCTACCAGGGATCGATGCGAGTGAGTGAGCCCTCGCGCTTCTTCGTGCTCGACGCGGACTGCTTCGCGTCGATCGTGCGCGAGTGGTTTCCGATGGCCCTGCACCTGCTCGAAGGGTTGTTCTTCGGAAATCAGAACACCAAACAGGTGGTGGAACAGCGGGAGCGCTTGCTGGCGTTGGGTTCTCTGTCGGCCGGGTTGACGCACGAGCTCAACAACCCCGCGGCGGCTGCGGTACGGGCGACGTCTGCGTTGCGCAATCGGGTGGGGCACATGCGGCAGAAATTGGCGATGATCGCCGGCGGCACCCTCGACCGTGCGAGCCTTTCTCGTCTGGTCGGACTGCAGAACGAGGCCGTGGAGTTGGTGGCGAAGGCACCCAAGTTGACCGCCATGGAGGCGTCGGACCGCGAGGACGAACTCGGAGAATGGTTCGAGGACAAAGATATTCGAGACGGCTGGGATCTGGCCCCCACTTTCGTCTCGGCGGGGCTCGATGTGCCATGGCTCGATCGGGTCTCGGCAACCGTCGACGATCCGGCCATGCTCGAGGGTGCGATCAGGTGGCTCAACTACACCGTCGAGACCGAGTTGCTGATGAACGAGATCTCGGATTCCACCACCCGAATCTCCACGCTGGTCGGTGCCGCGAAGCAGTACTCGCAGATGGACCGTGCGCCGTACCAGACCGTCGACGTGCGGGAACTTCTCGACAGCACCCTGATCATGTTGGGCCGCAAAATCGGTGACGATATCCGGGTGGTGAAGGAATACGACCCGGCGGTGCCGCCCATCCCCGCCTACGCTGCCGAACTCAACCAGGTGTGGACGAACCTGATCGACAATGCCGTGCAGGCGATGGGGGGTTCCGGAGTGCTGACCGTGCGCACGTCGTTGGACGAGGATCAGGTGCAGATCGAGATCTGCGACACCGGACCGGGTGTGCCCCAGGAGATTCGGTCACGGATTTTCGAGCCGTTCTTCACCACCAAGGCCGTCGGAGAGGGCACGGGTCTCGGCCTGGACATCTCGTGGCGGATCGTGGTGAAGAAGCATCAGGGTGATCTCCAGGTGGTGTCCGAACCCGGAAACACACGCTTCATCGTGAGGCTGCCCGTCAACCCTGCAATCGAGGAGGCAACATGACCATCGAAGGTATCGACCCCGCAGTTCCGCCGTCGGGTCCGGGCTGTGTGGAGTGCACGCAGACGGAAGGGTGGTGGGTTCACCTGCGTCGCTGTGCGCAGTGCGGCCACATCGGCTGCTGTGATTCGTCGCCGTCGCAGCACGCGAGCAAGCACGCCGAATCCACTCGGCATCAGTTCGTGCGCAGTTACGAGCCCGGGGAGGACTGGTTCTACAACTACGAAGACGAGCAGATGTACGACGGGCCCGAACTTGCTCCGCCGCAGCATCATCCGCTGGACCAGACTGTTCCGGGCCCCAGTGAACGGGTGCCGTCGAACTGGCAGAGTTTGGTCAACTGACCTCGTCGGGGCCGGTGAAACAGTTCATTTCCAAAAAGTGAACAACGCAAATCGGGCGCGTCTTGTGGGTAATCTCGCTCCATGACGTTGATTGCGGAGGACCTGCTGCTGCTGTTGCTCGACGACGACTCCGGCAAGCCGTCGGCCGACAGCACGAAGTTACCGCGGGTGCTGGCCGGTGCGCTGGTCGTCGAGCTCGCGCTGGGCGGGTCGCTCCGGATCATCGGACCTGGTGAGCAGGTCAAGAAGGATCATGTCGTCGTGGCAGGCGAGCCGCCCGCGGACCCGCTGCTGCGTCGGGTGTTCGATCTCGTGGCCACGTCACCGCGGCCGATGAAGCCGCAGAAGGTGATCGAGAAGTCGCAGAAGAATCTGGTGAACGAGCTGGCTGCACGTCTGGTGTCGCAGGGTTTCGTCACCGAGAACCGGGACAAGGTCTGGGGGCTGTTTCCGGCGACGACGTGGCCGGCGCGTGACACCTCGCGGGAGAAGGTCCTGCGAGATGCACTACGGAGCGCTCTCGTCGACGGCACGACGCCCACGCCGCATTCGGCTGCCCTGATCTCGCTGATCTCGGCAATCGATCTGACCCACAAGGTGATCGTCGATGCCGACAAGAAGCTACTGAAGAACAGAGCCAAGCAGATTGCCGAGGGTGAGTGGGCGGGCGCGGCTGTGCGCAAAGCGGTCTCGGACGTCAATGCCGCGGTGACGGCCGCGATCATGGTGCCCGTCATCGTCTCGACCACGAGCAGCTGAGGCAACATGAGAACCATTGCGATTCTGCTGTTCGACGACGTCGAGGTACTCGATGCCTGTGGGCCGTTCGAGGTGTTCTCGGTGGCCGGTCGGGTGGCCGAACGTGCCGGTAGTGCGGTTCCTTTCGAGGTCACGCTCGTCGGGGTCGATGACGGAGCGGTACGCGCCCGAGGTGGCATGAGGATCGGCGTCGACACCACGATCGACGATCCACGGACCTACGACCTGGTGTTGGTTCCCGGCGGCGTCGTCGACGCGGTCGAAGCGGACGGCCGAGTTCTGGAGTGGTTGAAGCGAATTCGACCCACGGCAGAAACTGTCGCATCGGTGTGCACCGGTGCGTTCGTGCTCGCGGCGGCGGGGTTGCTCGATGACCGTCCGGTCACCACGCACTGGGAAGATCTGGAATTGCTTCGCGCCCGGTGGCCCGAACTCGTTGTGCACGAGGGCGTTCGGTACATCGATCACGGCGATCTGGCGACATCGGCCGGGATCAGCGCCGGTCTCGATCTGGCGCTGCATCTGGTCGCGCGGTGGGCGGGCGCGGATCATGCCCTCGCCACCGCGGGCCAGATGGACTACGACTGGTCAGGCGCTGAGCACCCGTAGTACCAGCGCGACGACGGCGAACACGGCGAGTCCGGCGGCCGGGGCGAATTCCTTGTCCTTGGCCCGCAGGTGTGCGGCGACCGCGCCGACGAAGTACAGAACGACGCCGACGGCAGCTGCCACACCGATCGGCCAGATCACCAGCCCCACGAGGAGGCCGACGGCGCCGAGTATCTCCGCGTAGGCCAACCACGGAATCCTGTCGGCGGGAACGCCCACCTGCTCGAGCATCGGAATGACGGACGGATTCTTCGTCAGTTTGCCGATTGCCGAGAACGTGAGCGCCACGGCGAGCAGAACCGAGACGACGAGGGTTGCGATGAACATGATCCCTGCTTTCATTTCTGAGGCCACTAGTAATTCAGAAGTAGCAAGGCGGACTGTAGCACCTCGGTAGGGTGGGGTCATGGTCACGAACGAGCAGCCACACGACCCTCGGGCCTGTGATGGAGCGCTGACCAAAGCCTTCGGCTTTCTCGGTAAGCGATGGAACGGAATTCTTCTTGCGACACTGATGAACGGGCCGATGGGATTTTCGGACCTGCGCCGCGCCGTCGGCGGAATCAGTGACTCGGTGTTGTCCGAGCGACTCGGAGAGCTCGGAAAAGCGGGGCTCGTAGCACGCGCTGTGACGGACGGACCGCCGATCTCGGTGGAGTACAGCCTCACGACGTCGGGCGAGGCATTGCTGCCGTCACTCGATGCGCTCACCGAGTGGGCTTCGAAAAACCTCTGACCCCCGCAACGCCTGTCGCGAGGGCCAGAGATGGATCTAGCGATCAGCCGGGGTGGTTGCTGTCCTTCTGACCCTCGGCCGAGTCGGCGAACTCCTGAGTGTCGAACACCTCGCCGCCCAGCGGATCGACGGGAGCGTTGTCATTCGAATATTCGACGGCTCCGGTCTCGGGATGAACCTCGAGCTGTTCGGTGGACACCTCGTGCACCGCAAGTACGACGGTTCCGCTGCGCGTAGGTGACGTCAGCCCGTCCCGTGACGGCGCAAGTCCGGCGAACGTGCTCGAAATTCCGGCCGTCGCCCTCTTGCGTGGTGCCGACTGTGCTGGACTGTCCGACTCGCTGCCCGAAACCTCCGGTGTAGTGGTCACGCGCACGTACCGCGGAGTGGTAGCGACGTCGTAGCGGAATGCCTTGAGCATCGACACGCACGCGAGCACCAGAATGATCGAGAACGGCACCGCCGTCGCTATCGACATCGTTTGCAAGGCCGTCAACGATCCTGTTCCGCCGATGAGCAACAGAACCGTTGCGGCCACGCCTTCGAGAATCGACCAATACACACGGGTGATCTTCGGGGGCTCGAGGTCGCCGCCGGTCGAGAGGATGTCGATGACCAGCGAGCCGGAGTCGGAGGAGGTCACGAAGAAGAACACGATGACGAAGATCGCCAGCACACTGCTGATCGTGGCCAACGGCAACGTGTCGAGCAGCTGGAACAGGCTCGTATTGGTATCGACGGCACCGTCGACCAACAGGTCGCCGTTCTCGCGCTGACGCAGGATGCCGGCATCACCGAAGATCGTGAACCACAGCGATCCGATGACTGTCGGTGCCAGCAGCACTCCGAACACGAACTCGCGGATGGTGCGGCCACGGGAGATGCGGGCAATGAACATGCCGACGAACGGCGCCCAGCTCATCCACCAGCCCCAGTAGAAGATGGTCCAGGCACCGGCCCAGCCGTCGTCGGAGAACGGTGACGTGCGCAGCATCAATTCGGGCAACGCCTGGATGTAGCCGCCGAGGTTCTGCACCCAGGATTGCATGAGAAACAGGCTCGGTCCGGCAATCAGAACGAAGACGGCCAGAGCTGCGGCCATTCCCATGTTGATGTTGGAGAGCCATTTGAGACCGCGTGAGACGCCGGATACAACAGAGAACGTCGCGAGACCGGTGACTCCGGCGATGATGATGACCGTCACCCAGTTGTTGGTGTCGATCCAACCCAGGTATTCGAGGCCGGCCGAGATCTGTTGCACACCGAAACCGAGCGAGGTGGCGACGCCGAACAGTGTTCCGATGATGGCGACCGCATCGATCGCGTGGCCGATACCGCCCTCGATGCGCTTGCGTCCCAGTAGCGGCTCGAGCAGCCAGCGCACGGACAGCGGGCGTCCCTTGCGGTACGTCATGTATGCCAGTCCCAGGCCGACGACCACGTAGATGGCCCAGGCGTGCAGACCCCAGTGGAACAGGGTCAGCTCCATCGCCTGACGGGCGGCCGGGTCGGTGCTTCCGGGAACACCGCCGGCCTCGGGTGGTGTGACGTAGTGCGAGAGAGGCTCGGCGACGCCGTAGAACACCAGGCCGATACCCATGCCCGCGCTGAACAGCATCGCGAACCACGAGAGAACGCCGAACTCGGGCTTCTCGTCGTCGCGCCCGAGTCGGATGTTGCCGACTTTGCTCAGTCCGCAGTACAAAGCGAACACGACGAATCCTGTGGTGGCCAGGATGTACCACCAGCCGACTCCATCGGTTATGGCGTTGTTGAGCTTGTCGAATGCGTCGGCGGCAGTGCCGGCGTAGATCACCGAGAAGGCGATCATGACGAAAATGACGACAGATGCGGGGACGAAGACCGGCTTGAGCAGGCCTCCCCAGGCTTCTTTGACTGCTTTCACTTACTTGACTTCCTTACAGCTCGAATCGCGGCTGACCACTATCGGTATGCCGTTGCATTTCTCTTGTTTCGGTCAAGTACCGGTAAACACCATAGGGGACATCGGCGCTGGTGGCGAAACTGCCGAAGGTTCCTGCGGCACCACCGAGTCGCCGGAACGTTCTTTGCGGACTACAGTTCTGTCGATGCTGCGGACCCGTCCGATCGTCTTTCTCGAGAGCCCGTGTGCCGCGAGTGAGGCTGGGCAGCAGGTGATTCCGTGACACCCGGTCGGTTGCAGTCGGGCACGAACTTCGCTGGTTTTCACGTGCAGCGTCGCCTCGGGGTCGGCGGCATGAGTGAGGTGTACCTCGTACTCGGCCGCGGACACGACAGGTTCGAAGCTCTGAAGATTCTCGACCGCGACGCCTCGCGTTCGCCGCGACTGCGCACGAAATTTCGTACCGAGGCCACGGTGGCCACACTGCTGGTGCATCCGAACATCGTCTCGGTGCACGAGCACGGTGAGTTCGAGGGCCAGTTGTGGATGTCGATGCACTACGTCGACGGATACAGCGCTGCGCGGTTGGTTGCTCGCGGACAGATCCCTCTCGACGTCTCCCGTGTGGCGCGCATCGTCGCCGAGGTGGCCAAGGGGCTGGACTACGCCCACTCGAACGGAGTGCTGCACCGAGACGTCAAGCCGTCGAACATCCTCATCTCCACCGAGCGCGTGGACGGCTACGAGCAGGTGTTGTTGTCCGACTGGGGAATTGCACGTCTGGTCGACGACTCGACACCGCTGGTGGTCGGCGGAACGGTACTGGCATCCATTCATTACGCGGCACCGGAACTGCTCCGCGGGGGAGTGCTGACCGCGCAGACCGACGTCTACGCGTTGGGGGCGACCCTGGTCGAACTGCTCACCGGGCAGACGCCGTATCCGTTGGCGACGCCACTGGCGATCACCGCCGCACATCTGTCGACCGAACCGCCTGCGGTGACGAGGCGTCGGCGATCACTGCCGCCGGGGCTCGACGCGGTGGTCGCACGCGCGTTGGCCAAGGACCCGGCGGATCGATTCGACACCTGCGTGGAATTGGCCGACGCTGTCGCCGCGGCCATCGTTGCGGGGGCGCCGGAACCGCCGGTTCGGCGTTCGCCGTTCACTCGATCGAGATGGCTCAGGTTCTCCTGACCAGATGAGAAAGGGCCCCGCATCGGATCGATGCGGGGCCCTTTTCTCGGGGTACGGCGGTGTCACTCCTCCGGTTCGGTCGGACGATTCGCCACCACCGGGTACTGGCCGGTGTAGCCCATTCGCTCCTCGGCCACGGCGAGCACTTTGGTGCGTACCAGGAACCAGCCACCGATCAGTGCGGGAATGATGACCACCAGGGTGGCGATGGTCCACGACCCGATCGGAGCGTCGAAGGCCATCAGGACCAGCACGCCGAACAGGAACACCAGCGTCGCGTAGCTGGTGTACGGCGCCCCGAACAGGCGGAACTTGGGCCGCTCCACGATGCCCTTCTTGGACCAGCGATACAGCTGGATCTGGCACAGCACGATGGTCGCCCAGCTGGCGATGATGCCCAGTGCAGACATGTTCAGCACGATCTCGAACGCCTCGCCGGGGGCGATCGCGTTGAGGGCGACACCGAACAGCGTGATGAAGCAGGTGAGCAGAATGCCGCCGAACGGCACCCCACCCTTGGTCATCTTCTTGGTGAACTCCGGCGCGCTGCCGTTCATGGCCATCGACCGCAGGATGCGCCCGGTCGAGTACAGACCGGCGTTCAGGGAAGACAGCGCCGCGGTCAGCACCACGATGTTCATGATGGTGCCTGCACCGCCGAGTCCGATGCTCGAGAAGAACGTGACGAACGGCGAGGTGCCGGCCTGGTAGGCGGTGTACGGCATCAGCAGGGCCAGCAATACCAGTGAACCGACGTAGAACAGGGCGATACGGGCAATGACCGAGTTGATCGCCCGCGGCATGATCTTCTCCGGGTTCGCGGTCTCGCCGGCCGCAGTTCCGACGAGTTCGACTGCGGCATAGGCGAACACAACACCCGAGATGACGATGACCAGCGGCCAGGCACCTGTCGGGAACAAGCCGCCGTTGTCGGTGATGAGGCTGATACCCGGCATCTGCGAGCCCACCGGGATGCGTCCGGCGAGGAAGACGATGCCCACGATCAGGAACGTCACCAAAGCGACAACCTTGATGATCGCTGCCCAGAACTCCATCTCGCCGAACCACTTGACCGAGACCAGGTTCACGCTCATGACGATGACCAGCGCGATCAACGCGATGACCCACTGAGGGATCACCTCGAAACTGCCCCAGTAGTGCATGTAGGTCGCGACGGCCGTGGTGTCGACGATGGCCGTCATCGCCCAGTTCAGGAAGTACAGCCAGCCTGCGACGAACGCTGCCTTCTCGCCGAAGAACTCCCGGGCGTACGAGACGAAGCTGCCCGAGGACGGACGATGCAGTACCAACTCGCCGAGGGCGCGCAGGATGAAGAAGACGAAGATTCCGCAGAGGGCGTAGGCGAGGAAGAGGCCGGGTCCGGCGCTGGCGAGGCGTCCGCCCGCGCCGAGGAACAGGCCGGTGCCGATTGCGCCGCCGATCGCGATCATCTGTAACTGCCGAGGTTTGAGGGTCTTGTGATAGCCCTCTTCCTCGTGGTCCATCGCCGAGTTGTCGTACGAAGTATCGACCGTATCGGACATGTTCGATCCTCACTTGTCGCTTTTGCGGGGTTTTGTCCGAATTTTCGGGCGTCGAAGCTGTTGTCACTCAACGGTATTGGCGTGGAGCGATCTGCGCACAGTATTCGGGTGTTAACAATGCGTACAGGTGTGAACAGTGTGTGACGGATGCCGGCTCGGGGCGAGCATCTGCTCTGAACCGGTGCCGGGCGGTGGCGTCGAGCATGCGGGTTCGAGGTTTCGCCCCTCGGCCGGTAGCTGTGGTCGACCTTGCACTCGCCATGGGCGAGTGCTAGAAATGCAGTTGGCACTCTCGACACGTGAGTGCCAGGTCGGGACACGGTGAGGCCGGGGAATCAACGACACCCCTGGTCGTCCGTCGCGGGCACCGAGCTCGGCCAGCAATGTGTCACCCCCAATCCGGAGGATCACTTCGCAATGGCCAAGATCATCGCGTTCGACGAAGAGGCACGCCGTGGCCTCGAGCGAGGCCTCAATGCCCTCGCCGACGCAGTAAAGGTGACGTTGGGCCCCAAGGGTCGCAACGTCGTACTCGAGAAGAAGTGGGGAGCTCCCACGATCACCAACGATGGTGTTTCCATCGCCAAGGAGATCGAGCTCGAAGATCCCTACGAGAAGATCGGTGCCGAGCTCGTCAAGGAGGTCGCCAAGAAGACCGACGACGTCGCAGGCGACGGCACCACCACCGCTACCGTTCTCGCTCAGGCACTCGTCCGTGAAGGCCTGCGCAACGTCGCAGCCGGCGCGAACCCGCTCGGCCTCAAGCGCGGCATCGAGAAGGCTGTTGCAGCCGTCACCGAGTCGCTGCTCGCGTCCGCCAAGGAGATCGACACCAAGGAGCAGATCGCTGCTACCGCCGGTATCTCCGCAGGCGACCCGTCCATCGGCGAGCTCATCGCCGAGGCAATGGACAAGGTCGGCAAGGAAGGCGTCATCACGGTCGAGGAGTCCAACACCTTCGGCCTGCAGCTCGAGCTCACCGAGGGCATGCGCTTCGACAAGGGCTACATCTCGGCGTACTTCGCCACCGATGCAGAGCGTCAGGAAGCCGTCCTCGAAGACGCGTACATCCTGCTCGTCAGCTCCAAGATCAGCACCGTCAAGGACCTGCTGCCGCTGCTGGAGAAGGTCATCCAGTCCGGCAAGCCGCTCGTCATCATCGCCGAGGACGTCGAGGGCGAAGCTCTCTCCACCCTCGTGGTGAACAAGATCCGTGGCACCTTCAAGTCCGTCGCCGTCAAGGCTCCCGGATTCGGTGACCGTCGCAAGGCGCAGCTCGCCGACATCGCCATCCTCACGGGCGGCGAGGTCATCAGCGAAGAGGTCGGCCTCTCCCTGGAGACCGCCGGACTCGAACTGCTCGGCCAGGCACGCAAGGTCGTCATCACCAAGGACGAGACCACCATCGTCGAAGGCTCGGGAGATTCCGACGCCATCGCCGGTCGCGTCAACCAGATCCGCGCCGAGATCGAGAACTCCGATTCCGACTACGACCGCGAGAAGCTGCAGGAGCGCCTGGCCAAGCTGGCCGGTGGCGTTGCAGTCATCAAGGCCGGAGCAGCAACCGAGGTCGAGCTCAAGGAGCGCAAGCACCGCATCGAAGATGCCGTGCGTAACGCCAAGGCAGCCGTCGAAGAAGGCATCGTCGCCGGTGGCGGCGTGGCACTGCTCCAGGCAGCGCCCGCACTCGACAACCTCAAGCTCGACGGTGACGAGGCAACCGGCGTGAACATCGTTCGCGTCGCACTGTCCGCTCCGCTCAAGCAGATCGCATTCAACGCCGGCCTCGAGCCCGGCGTCGTTGCGGACAAGGTCTCCAACCTGCCCGCCGGTCACGGCCTCAACGCCGCGACCAACGAGTACGAGGACCTGCTCGCTGCAGGCATCAACGACCCGGTCAAGGTCACCCGCTCGGCACTGCAGAACGCAGCGTCCATCGCGGCTCTGTTCCTCACCACCGAGGCCGTCGTCGCCGACAAGCCCGAGAAGGCCGGAGCGCCCGCTGGCGATCCGACCGGTGGCATGGGCGGCATGGACTTCTGAGTCCACCCCCTCGCTGAAGAAGCCCGACTCCGCTCCGCGGGGTCGGGCTTTTTCGTATTCGAATCGGGTGCAATCAGCCGCGCTCAGCGCGGTTTACTGCACCCGATTCGAAGCAGACGGTGCGGAGTTGTGGTTAGTGTGGGTAATGACTCGAATCCGCTCGATGGCCGCTGTACTCGCCGTGACCGCGGCACTGGCAGGATGCGCTTCTTCGGGAACCGCCACCCCGGCGTCCGCACCGACCACTGCTGCACCGACGATCACTGCTGTACCGACGACCACGACCGAGCCGACCACGACGGCGGTGGCCACGTCTACTGCAGCCGCCGAACCGTATGTCGTCGGCAGTACCCGGGTCACCGGATCGACGGCGCGTGCGACGTACGACGTCGCAATTCCACAGCTCAGCGGCGGCGATCCTGCCGTGACAGCGGAGTTCAACGAGTCGATGCGCGCAGCGCTGCAAGACCAGATCGATGGTGATTACGGGAACGACTTCGCCCTCAGCGACGGCTATGCGCAGGGCACCACCTACGTCGGTCGGCGCGTGATCAGTGCCGAACAGATCACCGACTGGATCGCCGTCCCGCCCGGAGCGCACGGCAATTCGCTGATTGCGACTGTGACGATCGACGCCGACACCGCGCAACCGATCTCTCTCGGCGATGCCTTCACCGATCTGGACGCGGGCCTGGCTCGGCTGTCGGAGCGAGCAGCGCAGATTCTTCCGACCACGCGCGCAGGGGACGGCTTCGAGCGCTCGGGCATCGAGCCGACGGTGGCGAACTTCGGCAACTGGACCGCCTCGCCGGAGGGGATGAACATTCACTTCGGGGACTACCAGGTCGGGGCGTACGGCATCGGCCTCATCACGATCACCGTTCCGTGGACCGAGCTGTCCGACGTCCTCGCTCCCGGCATGCAGGACGTGCTCAGCAGCTGAGCCGTGTCCCGACAATGCGAACATGGACCGATGATGATTCGCGCAGGGGTGCTGGAGGTGGCATTCGACCGCGTCGGTGATCCGTCCGGTCGCTCGGTGGTACTGATGCACGGGTTTCCGTACGACCCGCGCGGTTACGACGACGTCGCGCGGTTGCTCGCCGACTCCGGATACGACGTGGTGGTGCCATACCTGCGCGGCTTCGGACCGACCCGGTTCGTCGACGCGGACACGATGCGCTCGGGTGAGCAGGCCGCGATCGGCCACGATCTTCGCGAGTTGATCCTCGCGCTGGACCTGAACGAACCGATCGTCGCCGGTTACGACTGGGGTGGGCGCGCGGCCTGCGTCGTCGCCGCGCTGTGGCCGGAATTGGTGTCGGGCCTGGTGAGCGTCTCCGGGTACCTGATCCAGGACATCGAGGCGGCGGTGTCCACGCCGGTGCCGCCGCACCTCGAGAAGCGCTACTGGTATCAGTACTATCTGCACTCCGAGCGGGGCCGGGCCGGGCTTGGCGCCTACCGCGCCGAAATCGCCCAGACTCTGTGGACGGATTGGTCGCCCACCTGGCGGTTCGGTGATTCCGAATTCGCGGCCACCGCGCCCTCGTTCGACAACCCCGACTTCGTGGACGTGTCCGTGCACTCCTACCGACATCGGTACGGCATCGAGGCCGGGGATCCGGCCTACGCAGCAACGCAGGAGTTGCTGACGCGTCAACCGACGATCACGGTGCCCACGGTCGTGATCGATCCGACCGAGGACACCGTTGCCTCGTTGTACGGCCGCCCGGACCACGCGGCGCATTTCACCGATCTGATCGATGTGCGTCAGGTCGACTGCGGCCACAACCCGCCCCAGGAGCTACCCGGGCAGTTCGCCGACGCTGTCATGACTCTGGGCCAGGTGGTCCGGGACCGCGAACGGACCTAGTCGACCGCGAGCTCGCCCAATTCGTTCCAGTCGGTGCCGTCCACTTCCTGGCTGATGATCTTGGGGGTCTCCTGCAGGTACGGCGGGAGATCCTTCTGGGCCTGCTTGAAGTGATCCGAATTCACATGGGCACCGCCGGCATCAGGGTCCTTGAAGGCCTCCACGAGGACGTACTCGGTGGGGTCGTCGAGGGTGCGGGACCAGAAGTACCAGAGGCATCCTTCTTCGGCCTGGCATGCTTCGGTGAAATCGCGCGAGATCTCGGGCCAGTTGTCGGCGTGCTCTGGCTTGACCTTGAACTTGGCGGTGATGAAGATCAACGTTGCTCCCTGTGTTCGATGTGACCGTAGTCGGTGTGGTGCTGACGGTTACTACCCCGTTTCACGGTACGAGAATCGCGCGGCCGCGAACCCGTCCGTTGTCGAGGTCGTCGATGGCGCTTTGAAAATCGTCCAGTGCGTACGTCTGCGTGTGCAGGTTGACGGCGCCACGGGCGGCGAGAGACATCAGATCGCACAGGTCGTTGTAGGAGCCGACGAGATTGCCGACGATGTTCTTCTCGGCCGACACCAGATCGATCGTCGGTACGTCGACGTTCTCGCCGTACCCGATGACGTGGTAGTCGCCCGCCCGCCTCGTCATGGCCAATCCCTCTGCGGTGGAACCGTTCTCGCCGACGAAGTCGAGGACCACCTCTGCGCCGAATCCGCCGGTGAGTTCCATGACCTGATCGACCTGACTGCCGTCGGCCACCACCGCGTGGTCGGCTCCGAGAGTCAGCGCGAGCTTCACCGCGTCGGCATTGCGGTCGATGACGATCAACTCGGCGGGCGAGAGCGCCTCGAGCACCTGAATGCCGATATGTCCGAGGCCGCCTGCGCCGATGACGACACATTTGTCGCGGGGAGTCAGCCGCCGGGCCGCCTTCGCCGCCGCGTGATACGCCGTCAGGCCGGCGTCGGCGAGCGCCGCCACTGCGGACGGTTCGAGTGAATCGTCGATCTTCACGACGGTTCGCGCATTGGTCCGCAGATAGTCGGCGTAGCCACCGTTGGTGTCGATGCCGGGGAAGTCGCTCGTCTCGCAGTGGACGTCGTCGCCCGAGCGGCACGCCCGGCACAACCCACACGTGACGAGTGGATGCAGAATCACCTTGTCGCCCTCACGGACGTTGGTGACGGCCGACCCGACGGCATGTACCCACCCGGCGTTCTCGTGGCCGATCGTGTAAGGCAGTGTGACGCCGGACTTCTCGGCCCATTGGCCTTCGAGGATGTGCAGATCGGTACGGCAGACGCCGGCACCGCCGATCTTGACGATCACGTCGAGAGGTCCCTGTACTTCGGGAATCGGCACCTCGGTCATCTCCAGGTTCTTGTGGTACCCGACCACCTGAACTGCGCGCATCGTGCTCATGAAGAGTGCTCCTGTGTAGTGCCGGTCTGGACGGTGAGAGTGCTGAGGGGAATGAACGCGCCTTCCGTGCGAGGTACTTGCTGCTCCTCCGACCCGGGGTAGCGGGTCTGCAGCAGACCGCGGCAGAAGTGCGCATTACCGTCGATCGAGACGCGGGTGGCGCGGGCGCGGCGCATCACCATCGTCAGGTCGCCGGTGTGCGGGCGGCCAGTGTGATCGACCAGTGCCGGAGCGGCCGGGTCGGTCCGCAGGCCGAGGGCCTCACGCCGGCGAAGCAGCGCAGTCGTCGTGCGATCATCCGGAAGGTCTCCGAGAACAACTGCGGCCAAGTCGTTCTCGGTCGAGTCGGGATTGACGCGCAACCACGCCATGAGAGACCGTTCCATCGCCGCCACGTAGGCCTTGCGCCGGAACGTTGCTCGCAGTTCGTCGAGGTCTTCTTCGGCCTCGTGCCCGAAGGTGCCCCGGTAACCCGCGTCGGCGGCGAGCCCGGCGTTGATCTTGTCCGAGTCGTGGTGGTCGTCCAGTTCGACGAGAACGTGCTCGGTCCAGGGCAACGCCGTCAACACATCTTTCGCATCGCCCGACATGAGGTACGCGAAGTTCGGCGAACAGAACGACGTGGGCAGCCGGAGGTGAACGTGGACGGTGCCGTCGTCGACCTCGAGGGATCGGACGAAGCCGAGATCGGTGATGGGTTCGTCCAATTCGGGATCCAGGACGACGTCGAGAGCGCGGTACGCCTCGTCCTTCCTGGTGGTCACAGCAGTGGTCATCTCACACCGCCGCGAGGTCGGCGCGCTCGGGCTGACGCGGTCCGGTCTCGGTTTCGTCGGCGTCGGGCAGCTGCAGTTCGGCGGGCACCGGGATGTCGTACATCTTCGCGGCGTTCAACCCGAGCACCTTCTTCTTCTGCTCGAGCGTGATCGGCGCGTACTCGTCCAGTGACTCGTGGATCTGGAAGTCGACGAATCCTTCGACCAACCACTTGGGCGTCCACAGCGCGTAGTCCGAGGAGAAGAAGATGCGGTCCTCGCCCAGCCAGTAGAGCAGCTCACCCATGATCTGACCGAAGTACTTCGGACGCGTGTGCATGAACGGGATCGCCACGGCGAGGCCTGCGTACACGTTGGGTTCCTGGGTGGCGATCCAGCAGAAGTCTTCGAGTCGTGGCAGTCCGCAATGTTCCACGACGAAGTTCAGATCGGTGAAGTCGGTGGCCACGTGGTCGACGTCAGCAACGTCGAATGCATCGCGATCGAGCGGACGGATGGTCGGTCCCTTGTGTACGTGGATGTTCTTGATACCGACCTCGCGGCACACCTCGAGGTAGCGCCGCGTCCAGTCGTCGTCGAGCTTGTAGCCGCGAGAATCGCCGTGCCACTCGGCGGTGTACAGCTTGACGCCTTTCAATCCGAAGCGTTCTGCATCCGCACGCAGCTGATCGAGGCCACGTTCGCCGTTGCGCGGGTCGAAGTGATGGTTGTAGGTCAGCTTGTCCGGGTGAGCCGCCGCGAGCGCGGATGCCTCCTCGGTCTGCCCGAAGCCGGATTTGTAGAACTCGCCCAGGTGAGCGGGCTGGAAGATGGCGTGATCGACGTATCCGATATCGAACAGGTCGTGCATCAGACGCTCGCCGCCCTGATAGAGGTACTCGTCGTACGTCCACAGCTCGCTCTCGGGAGAAAGGTTGCGGTGGTAATCGTAGAAGCAGTCGATGAACTGCTTGCCGTGGATATTGCGTTGGTTCTCCTGCCGCGCATCCCAGAGTGCGACGTGGGCGTCCACGATGAAGTAGTTCTCGCCGTTCTTGCTGTACATGCCTGACCTCCAGAAGTTGTGCGTGACGTGCGTCACAAGCGATCTGTTTTCGACGGTAGGCGCGGAGGCGGCTCGATGACGTGGGGCGATGTCTCAATTCGAGACACTGGTGGCGAATGCATGGCAACCGGCGAATGTAACCTGGATCACATGGCAGATTCCGAGGGTCTCGTCCGGGCCCGGATGCATTCGGAGCCCCTCGCTGCCGTCTCACATCGGTTGCTCGCGTCCTGGCATCGAAGCCAGGAGTTCGGAGTGCCGCTCGAGGACGTCGCACCCGCATTCTCGGGTACCTACGACGGCGAATCGCTGTTCTATCGATGTGGGCGCGAGGTGCTCGACGGACTGCGCGATACGTTGGCCAACGAGCCGGTGTCGATGATGCTGACCGATGCGGACGGTCTGGTGCTCGATCGGGTGAGCGCGGATCGTGAGTTGTTGGCCGCGCTCGACCGCGTGCATCTTGCCCCCGGTTTCTCGTACGGCGAGAACCAGGCGGGCACCAATGGCCTGGCCCTCGCGCTCGCCGATCGAGTGCCCGCAGTGGTCCGCGCGTCGGAGCATTATTCGCTCTCGCTCACCGGGTACACGTGCGCGGCGGCCCCGGTTCTGAACCCCATGACCGGCGCCGTCGAGGGTTGCGTCAACTTCACCACGTGGTCGGAATCGTCGACGGATCTTCTTCTGGCCCTTGCTCAATCTGCAGCAGGCAACACGGCCGCGATGATGCTTGCCAGAGCACAGGGGCAGCATGCGCGTCCGGCTCCCCGCGGGACGGTATTCCGCGTCGAAGCGTCCTCGGCCAGGCCGGGCGGCGGCAGTGCCCCGGCTCGATCGCCGTTGTGGAATCGTGCCCTGATCTCCGCTGAATCGGCTCTGTCGCAGCATGGTTCGGTATTGCTGGTGGGGGAGTCGGGAGCCGGTCGAGCCACGATCCTGGCCGGAGCACTTCGCAGCATTCGACCGCGCGGGCGCATTTTGAGCGCGGGTGTTCCAGCGGCGGCCGACGTCGATGCCTGGCTCGATCTGTGGACACCCGAGCTGGCCAAGCCCGACACCGCGGTGATCGTCCGCGACGTCGATCGGTTGCCGGCGCGAGGGGCGGACGCGCTGGCGGAGATCATCTCTCGGGCCGGCGAAGGGGTGCCCGTCACCCTCACCGCCTCGAACTACGACGCCGTTCCATCCGCCCTGGCGCAGCGGGTGCATTCGGTCGTCGAGGTGCCGCCGCTACGCGATCGGACCGAGGACATCGCTCCGCTCGCTCTGCACCTGGCATTGCGGGCGCGTGGACGCGACGTGAGTCTGACCGGCGACGCCGAACGAGCGCTGGTTGCATACTCGTGGCCCGGCAACGTTGCGGAATTGGCGACGGTGATGCACGACGCAGCTGTCCGAGCCGACGTCGTGGGAGTGAATCACCTGCCGCCGCAGGTTCTCTCGCGCACCACGCAGCGTCTGACCCGAATAGAGACCTTCGAACGCGACGAAATGATCAGGGTGCTCAGCCGGCCCGGTATCACGATGAGTCAGGCGGGTGAGGAGCTGGGAATGAGCCGGGCGACGATCTACCGCAAGAGGGACCGTTACGGCATCACGCTCCGTTCCTGAACAGCTGCGCACATGATCGCCTACTCTCGATCTCATGGCCAGTAGCTCACCGTCGATCGAGTTGCCGGTCGGCGACCGCATCGTCCGAATCTCCAACCCCGATCGGGTGTATTTCCCCGAGAGCGGCGCCACCAAATTGGATCTGGTGAACTACTACCTGAGCGTGGGTGACGGGATCGTGCGCGCGCTGCGGGAGCGGCCGTGCATGATGCATCGATTCCCGAAAGGCCTTGCCGGCGACAAGGTGCACCAGAAGCGCGTGCCGAACGGGGCACCGCCGTGGCTCGAGACCGTCGAGGTGACGTTTCCCCGCTACAACCGCACCGCGGACGAGCTGTGTGTGACCGAATTGGCGCACGTGGCGTGGGCAGTGCAGATGTCCACCGTCGAATTCCATCCGTGGAACAGCCGTCGCGCCGACGTGGAGATGCCCGACGAGTGGCGCATCGACCTCGATCCGATGCCCGACTGCCCCTTCGATCGGGTGCAGCGCGTCGCCGGGGTAGTGCAGGAAGTTCTGTCGGACCTCGGTGCCGTCGGCTGGCCCAAGACATCGGGCGGTCACGGGCTGCACATCTACGTTCGGATCGACCCCGCCCACGGTTTCAAGGACTTGCGAAGGGCTGCACTGGCATTCGCGCGGGAGGTGGAGCGCCGCGCACCCGACGACGTCACGACGACGTGGTGGCGCAAGGACCGCGATCCGTCGAAGCTGTTCGTCGATTACAACCAGAATGCCCGCGACCATACGATCGCCAGTGCGTATTCGGTGCGGGGTAACGCGGAAGCGACTGTCTCGACGCCCATTTCGTGGGACGAGGTGCCGGACGTCGATCCACGCGAGTTCACGATCTTCACCGTGCCCGCCAGGTTTGCCGAGTTGGGAGACCTGCACGCGGGCATCGACGACGCGGTGTTCGCCATCGACGAGCTACTCGAATGGGCGGAGCGAGACGAGCATCAGGGTTTGACCGAGCCCGAGGAGTAGCCGAACTCGAAGTTATGGACGGAAATCGGCGAAAATCCGTTCATAACTTCGAGTTCGGCAGCAACAAGACAGCTAGTCGGTACCGGACTCGATGGCGGCGTTGTCGAGGGCCGAGGAATCCACCGAACTGCCGGGGCTGCTTGCGGCGATGGCGTCGGCTCCGCCCGCGGGAAGCTCGCCGATGAGATCGCCCCAGGCCGTGAGCTGATTCTGTGCGGCGTACTGCTCGAGTTTGCTGCGCGAGTCCGCGATGTCGAGATTGCGCATCGTCAGTTGGCCGATGCGGTCGCCGGGGAAGAATGCCTGGCCCTGGCTGCGTTCCATCGACAGCTTCTCGGGGTGGTAGCTGAAGTTGGTGCCCTGAGTGTCGACGATGGTGAAGTCCTGGCCGCGGCGCAGACGCACCGTCACGCTGCCACTGACGACGTTGCCGACCCAGCGCTGCAGACCCTCGCGCAGCATCAGTGCCTGCGGGTCGAACCAACGTCCCTCGTACAGCAGACGCCCGAGTCGTCGACCCTCATTGTGGTACGACGCGACGGTGTCCTCGTTGTGGATTGCGTTGACGAGGCGCTCGTAGGTGATGTGCAGCAACGCCATTCCGGGAGCCTCGTAGATGCCGCGACTCTTGGCTTCGATGATGCGGTTCTCGATCTGGTCGCTCATGCCGAGTCCGTGGCGGCCACCGATGGCGTTGGCTTCCATGACCAGGTCGACGGGGCTCGCGAAGCTCTGTCCGTTGATTCGGACCGGGCGGCCGCGCTCGAATTCGACGGTGACCTCCTCGGGCGCGATATCAACCTCGGGGTCCCAGAACCGAACGCCCATGATGGGGCTGACGATTTCGAGAGAGGTGTCGAGGTACTCGAGCTTCTTCGCTTCGTGGGTGGCACCCCAGATGTTGGCGTCGGTGGAGTACGCCTTCTCGGCGGAATCGCGGTAGGGGAGTGTGCGCTGGCTGAGCCACTGCGACATCTCGTGGCGGCCGCCGAGCTCGGTCACGAACGCCTCATCCAGCCAGGGCTTGTAGATCCGCAGCTCCGGGTTGGCGAGCAGGCCGTAACGGTAGAACCGCTCGATGTCGTTGCCCTTGTAGGTAGAACCGTCGCCCCAGATCGAGACGCCGTCTTCTTGCATCGCGCGCACCAGCATGGTGCCGGTCACCGCGCGGCCGAGTGGGGTGGTGTTGAAGTACGTCTGCAGCGACGACCGAATATGGAATGCACCGCAGGTCAGTGCAGCGAGGCCTTCCTCGACGAGGGGCTCGCGGCAGTCGATGAGCCGCGCCTGCTCGGCCCCGTAGGCCACGCCGCGCTCGGGCACATCGGACAGATCCGGCTCGTCGTACTGGCCGATGTCCGCGGTGTAGGCGTACGGGATCGCGCCGTGCTCGCGCATCCATGCCACCGCGACCGAGGTGTCGAGACCACCGGAGAAAGCGATGCCGATGCGTTCACCGACCGGGAGGGAGTTCAGTACCTTCGTCACGGCCTGCAGCTTAGTGGGGGTCGTTCCGCAGGCTTCACTCCCGGCCTAGTCGTAGCGCTGCCCGGGCCGATTCACTGGCTGGGCCGATCGGCGAGCGACTCCACTGCACCCCTGACAGCATCGAGGTGGGCGGTCATGGCACGGGCAGCGGCGTCGTATCGGCCGGATCGAATGCCGTCGACGATGGCGTCGTGCTCGATATTGGACTGCTGCTGCCGATGCGCGACGAGATTCAACGTTTCGGACTGGCGCGTCAGCGCATCGCGGATGTCCACGATCATCGACTCGAACACTCGGTTCTTGCTCGCCCGTGCGATTGCGGTGTGAAATTGCGCGTCCAGCAGCACCCAGGCTTCGTGGTCGTCCTCGGAGCGCATCTCGTCGGCCAGGCCGGCCAGCACGGTCAACTCCTCCTCGGTGCGACGCTCCGCGGCCCAGCCGGCTGCCGGGATCTCCACGTGAGGGCGGGCTTCCATGAGTTCGCGGGCCTCGTAGTTGCCGATGTCGAGGTCGCTGCCGACGCGATCACGGACGACGAACGTGCCGAGACCAGTTTTGGTTTCGGTCAGACCGAGGGCGTGGCACGAGCGCAGAGCTTCGCGGATGACGGATCGGCTGACGCTGTGACGAGCAGCCAATGCGGCCTCGGACGGCAGCTTCTGCCCGACGGGAAGATCACCCGACGAGATCGCTGTACGCAGGTCTGCGAACACCGCCTCGGCCGCGCTCATGCGGGCATTGGTGGGCGCACTGACTGCCCAGCTGTCCGACAGGTTCATGCAGTGATCCTAGCGTGGGGTTGACCGATGAGGTGTTCTGCGCCACACTCTACCTGTCAGACAGCCGGACAGCTGGACACCCCCACCTAGGAGCGCACTGTGGCCGATACCCGTATCGAGAAGGATCTTCTCGGGGAGCGTGACATCCCGACGAGCGTGTATTGGGGAATCCACACTCTGCGAGCCCTCGAGAACTTCCCCATCACCGGGCGTCCGATTTCCACCAACTCGCACCTCGTGCGTGGGCTCGCCGCGGTGAAGTGGGCGGCCGCGTCGGCCAATCAGGACCTCGGGATTCTCGACGCCACCCGCGGGGAAGCAATTCGCGCAGCGTGCCAGGAGATTCTCGACGGCCAGTGGCACGAGCAGTTCGTCGTCGACGTCATCCAGGGCGGTGCCGGCACCTCGACCAACATGAACGCCAACGAGGTGATCGCCAATCGCGCCCTGGAAATCCTCGGGCATCCCCACGGCGACTACGCGATGCTGCATCCCAATGAGCACGTGAACGCCTCGCAGTCCACGAACGACGTGTACCCGACGTCGGTGAACATCGCGACCATCTTCGCTGTGCACGAGCTCATCGCCTCGATGAAGGTGCTACGAGATTCGTTCCAGCGCAAAGCAAGCGAGTTCGCCACCGTCGTCAAGATGGGCCGCACCCAGCTGCAGGATGCGGTGCCGATGACGCTCGGCCAGGAGTTCGGCACCTACGCGATCATGATCGACGAGGACTGCTCTCGGCTGGAAGAAGCCGCCCTGCTGGTGCACGAGATCAATCTCGGTGCCACCGCCATCGGCACCGGCCTCAACGCGCCCGCCGGATACACCGAATCGGCCGTCGCGCACCTGCGCACCATCACCGGCCTGCCGCTGGTCACCGCGACGGACTTGATCGAGGCGACTCAGGACGTCGGGCAGTTCGTGCATCTCTCCGGCGTGCTCAAGCGCGTCGCGGTGAAGCTGTCGAAGATCTGCAACGACCTGCGCCTGCTGTCGTCCGGTCCGCGCGCGGGCTTCAACGAGATCAATCTGCCTCCGATGCAAGCGGGTTCGTCGATCATGCCGGGCAAGGTCAACCCCGTCATTCCCGAGGTGCTCAATCAGGTCGCCTACGAGGTGATCGGACACGACGTCACCATCACGATGGCCGCCGAGGCAGGGCAGCTGCAGCTCAACGCATTCGAGCCGATCATCGTCAAATCCCTGTCCGACGGCATGGCGCATCTGAGTGCCGCGTGCCGGACCGTCGCGCATCGGTGTGTCGACGGCATCACCGCCAACGTGGATCTGCTGCGTGAGCGCGTCGAGAACTCGATCGGTCTGGTCACCGCGCTCAGCCCGTATCTCGGATACGTCGAATCCACTGCCATCGCGCAGGAAGCACTGGTCACCGGCCGCAATGTCGTCGATCTGGTGCTCGAGAAGGGGCTGCTGGCCCGAGAAGAGCTGGATCGCCTGCTCAGCCCCGAGCATCTCGCGAACCTGCGGGTGGCTCCCACCGAGCATTCGGTTGCTCCCGAGACATCGACGAGGTGACGCGATGAGCACAGAGAACCCGACCCAGAAGCAGGCCTTCACGGAAGAGAATCTGGGATACCGAAAAGAACTGGCTCCGCGCCAGATTCAGATGATCGCCATCGGCGGCGCGATCGGCACCGGACTGTTCATGGGGGCCGGTGGCCGGCTGCGCGACGCCGGGCCCGCGCTGGTTCTGGTCTACGCGCTGTGTGGATTCTTCGCGTTCCTGATCCTGCGCGCGTTGGGTGAGCTGGTGATGCACCGCCCGACGTCGGGATCGTTCGTCTCGTACTCGCGTGAATTCTTCGGCGAGAAGGTCGCTTTCGCGGCCGGATGGCTCTACTGGATGAACTGGGCGATGACGGCGGTTGTCGACGTGACCGCCGTGGCGCTGTACATGAACTTCTTCAAGAAGTACTGGGCTCCACTGGGCAACGTGGATCAATGGGTGTTCGCGCTCGCCGGCCTGGTGCTCGTGCTCGGGTTGAACCTGGTGTCGGTCAAAGTTTTCGGTGAGCTCGAATTCTGGTTCGCACTGATCAAAGTCGTTGCGCTGGTGACGTTCCTGGCTATCGGCACCTACTACGTCATCTTCGGCACACCCATCGACGGGCAGGAGCCGGGGCTGAGTGTGCTCACCGACAACGGCGGTCTCATCCCCAACGGACTGCTACCGGCGATCGTCGTGATCCAGGGCGTCGTGTTCGCGTACGCCTCGATCGAGCTGGTCGGTACCGCAGCCGGGGAGACGCAGAACCCCGAGAAGGTCATCCCCAAGGCGATCAACACCGTCATCGTCCGCATCGTCGTGTTCTACGTCGGCTCGGTGCTGCTGCTTTCGCTACTGCTGCCGTACACCGCCTATCAGGCGGGCGAGAGTCCCTTCGTGACGTTCTTCGGAGCCATCGACGTCGAGGGTGCCGACGCGATCATGAACCTCGTCGTCCTCACTGCGGCACTGTCCTCGCTCAATGCCGGTCTGTACTCCACCGGGCGCATCCTGCATTCGATGGCCGTCGCCGGATCGGCACCGAAATTCGCTGCTCGGATGAACAAGTCGGGTGTGCCCTACGGCGGCATCGCACTGACCTCGGTGGTGACGTTGCTCGGCGTTGTGCTCAACGCCGTCGTTCCTGCGCAAGCGTTCGAGATCGTGCTCAATCTCGCCGCGCTCGGCATCATCAGCGCCTGGGCCGTGATCGTGGCGTGTCAGCTCAAATTCTGGTCACTGTCGAAGAGTGGAGCAGTGACCAGACCGGCGTTCCGCTTGTTCGGTGCTCCGTACACCGGATACGCAACGCTAGGCTTTCTGGCGTGTGTACTTGTGCTGATGGCTTTCGACAAACCTGTGGGAACCTGGACGGTGGCGTCGATCCTACTGATCGCGCCGATGCTGGTCGGCGGTTGGTACTTGTGCCGCAACAGGATTCGAGAGGTGGCCGCACGTAATGGCTGAGTTCGTTTCGTTGTTGACCACCGGTGGCACGATCGCCAGTAGTCGCGACGAGCACGGGGTCTCTCGGCCGGTGGCCGGTGTGGGAATCGATCTCGACGGTGTTCGGGTGCATGAGGTGATGTCGAAGGACAGCTCCGCTCTGGATTTCGCGGACCTCGACACCATTCGCACTGCAGTGGTCGATGCCCTGGCCGAAGAGGGCTGCGTGGGAGTGGTGGTGCTGCACGGCACCGACACCATGGAGGAGTCCGCGCTGTACGTCGATCTGTTCCACGACGACGCACGCCCGGTGGTGTTCACCGGTGCGCAGCGCACGGCCGATCACCCGGACCCCGACGGGCCGGGCAACATCGCCGCGGCGGTGGCGGCCGCGCAGTCCGAACACGGTGTACTGATCGCTTTCGGCGGACGGTTGCTGCACGCTCGCGGTGCGATCAAGAAGCACACCACCGAGCTCGATGCGTTTCGCTCGGCCGCTCTCCCTCGACCGAAACCCCTGCAGTGGAAGCCTGTTGCGCAGACTCGAATCGACATCGTCGCCCTGTATCCGGGTGCCGACGGTGTCCAGATCGACGCCGCGCGCGCGGCCGGGGCGTCGGGCATCGTGCTCGAGGCGCTGGGGTCGGGGAACACCAATGCCGGTGTCGTGGAAGCGGTGACGCACGCGGTGGATGCCGGGGTGCACGTGGTCGTCACGACGCGGGTGCCGTTCGGCGAGACCTCGGCGACCTACGGCGGCGGCGGCGGTGGACACGATCTGGTCGATGCAGGGGCGGTGTTCTCGCGCGAACTACGAGCAGGACAGGCACGCATTCAGTTGGCCGCGCTCCTCGCCACCGGAGCCACTGACGTGACGGTCCACAATTCGTTCGCGTAGGCGGAAAACCGTGTGCAGACGGCAATAGTGGGCGATGAGGTCAGTACCCTCGGGCTATGGGCACCATCGAGATCGAATTCGCTCCGCACTGGGTGAACGCGTCGTTGGTACGCACACTGGCGCGGCCGTTCGTCACGATCGACGGTGTCGAACATCGACAGTCGTGGACCGAGCCGTCGACCTATCCGCTCGAACCGGGCCGTCACGAGCTCACCGCCTTCATCCGGTATCGCGGCACTCACGCTGCGCTGGGCACCGGCCGACGAACGGTGACCGTGCAAGCAGGGCAGCAGCTTTCGCTGCGCGCTCGCAACGGTTGGGCCAATCACATGCCGTTCGAGCTACAGCTCCGACTCGCCCCAGGTCTCGACGCGTAGTTCGTCGCCGACCGACACGGTGCCGTTCTGCAGCACCGAGAACTTCGCGCCGAAGGCCACGCCCTTCTGTCGTGCGCGGCGGTAGCCGGCGAGGGTGCGCAGGGGCTCGGGGCCGCCGCGTTCGCCGGTGGTCTGCTCGACCGTGGTGACGGCACACCGGATTGCCAGCTTGGTGTACGCGAGGCGAGTGGACCCGATCGCAACGTCGCGGACCTCGTCTTCCCGATGCGGTTCGTCCCAGCCGTCGACGACGATGTTGGGGCGAAACCGATCCATCGGCAGTGCGACGTCGAGTCGGGAGTTGAGACCGGCCAGCGTGGCGGTCGAGAGGATGTGCACGGCGGCGCTGTCGGCGAATTGCGCTGAACCGGGCGAGATTCCATCGGTGACTCGGCCGTGGTCGCGTGGGGCGGCGACCAGCCTCGACGGTTCTCCGATCACTTCGGTGAGCCAGGCGGCGACGTCGTTGCCCTGATCGACTCCGTGCATCGGTGTGCGGAACATGGTGATGTCGCGCGACGCGGAGTCCCGATCGACGGACACGGTCACCGAACCCGTCGCCGCATGGTCGAGAGTGAGTTCCCCGCCCGCTACCGAGCAGCGAACGACCGCGAGGACGGGGTCGGTGCGTTGACTGCGAAAAGCGCCGTCCGCGTCGACGACCATGAATGCTCGATCGTGTTCGAGGCCGGTGGCACTGACCTGGGCAGAATCGAGAACGACACCTGCACATCCCTTGACGGGGTAGGTGACGAGAGACGATATGCGCACGCGTCGAGGATACTGGGCTCCATGACACGTGCTCTGTTGGTAGTGGATGTGCAGAACGATTTCACCGAGGGCGGCGCGCTCGCGGTGACCGGTGGTGCGGAGGTCGCTCGCAAGATCAGCGCGTACCTCGCGCGCCACGGCGACGAGTACGACCTCGTGGTGTCCTCGCGCGATTGGCACGACGCCGAGGGCGACAACGGCGGGCACTTCGCCACCGATGCCGCTCCCGATTTCGTCTCCACGTGGCCGGTGCACTGCGTCGCAGGCACGGTCGGAGCCGAGTATCACCCTGACTACGTGACCGGTTCCGTGGACGTGCACGTCTACAAAGGTCAGGGCAAACCGTCCTATTCGGCGTTCGAGGGCGTCACCGAGGACGGGACGCCCCTGGCCGAAATCCTGTCCGCCAACGAGGTCACCGACATCGACGTCGTCGGACTGGCAACGGACTACTGCGTGCTGGCCTCGGCGAAGGACGCCGTAGCCGGAAGCTTCGAGGTCCGTGTTCTCGCCGATCTGGTTGCGGGAGTTGCGCCCGAGACCTCGGCAGCAGCCCTCGACGAATTGCGCGGAGTCGGAGCAGCAGTGGTCTAAGAGTCGATCGTCGTCGTGATCGTGGTGACCGACGGTGCCGCGGGGGTGCTGCCGAAGCCGAAGGTCACAGGGGGAGTGACCGGGGTGAGGGTCCCGAGGTCCTCGCCCTGCCACGATGCCGTGACATCGGTGACGCGATGTTGGCCGCGCGCACCGTAGTACTCGCGTCGACCGCCGCCGGCGCTGCCACGGGTGCGCACTCCGCGCAGTATCACTCGGGCGATGGGGTCGCTGATCGCGCAGAACCACGGTGCCGTCGACACCGCATCGGGCACGAGGCTCAGGGCGCGGCCGAGGAACGTCGGTCCGGCCACTCGAATGCGCACCGACAGATCTCCGGCGACGATGGACCTCCACCCGTCGGACTGCGCGGAGAAGGTGACGGGGACGAGTTCGGTGGAGTCGAACGAGTAAGTGGCCGTGACGAACTCACGCACCTGCTCGTTCGGAGCCACGAGCAGGCGGCGGCCGTCCGCGAATTGAATCATGACGTCGGTGAATTCTCCGAGCGGGGACCGCGTCCAATGCCCGACGACGATCCGCACACCAGACGTCGTACCTACCCCGTAGATCTCTCCGTGAAACCGTGATCTGTTCATCGTGACCCTCACCTCGTCGGCACTGTGCGCTCCCAATCCGGGCGGTGCATAGTGGAGGTCATGGCGTCCTCGCAACCCACTGTATTCGTCCTGTTCGGCGCAACCGGAGACCTCGCGAAGCGAATGGTCCTGCCGTCGTTCTACCAACTTCATCTCGAAGGGCTGCTGCCCGAGAAATGGGTCCTGATCGGCAACGGTCGCAAGGACTCGTCCGACGACGAGTTTCGTGACCATGTACGCAGCGTGCTCGACGAGTTCGCCGAGAACGTCTCCGAGGGCGACTGGTCGACGTTCTCCGAGCGAATCCGCTTCGCGGGCAACGGCTTCACCGTCGACGATCCAGGCACGCTGCCCGACGTCGTCGCGGAGGCGAAAAAGGACATCGGCGACGACGCCCAGCTGGTGCACTACATCGCGTTGCCGCCGAGCACCTTCGTCGATTACACCAAGGCCCTCGGCGCACACGATCTCGCCGACGGTGCCCGAGTGGTCTACGAGAAGCCCTTCGGCACCTCGCAGAAGAACTTCGAGGAACTCGACAAGGCCGTCCACGAGGTGGTGGACGAGAAGCAGGTCTACCGAATCGACCACTTCCTCGGTAAGGAAGCGACCCAGAACCTGCACGTACTGCGGTTCGCCAACGGAATGATCAGTGGCATCTGGAACGCCGAGCACGTCTCCCAGGTACAGATCGATGTGCCCGAGACACTCGACATCGACGACCGCGCCGAGTTCTACGACGCCACCGGGGCAGTACTGGACATGCTGGTAACGCACCTGTTCCAGGTTGCGGCCGAAGTGGCGATGGAACCGCCGGCGTCGCTGGATGCCGAGGACCTACAGTCCGCTCGCGAGGAAGTGATCGGCAAGTTCCGCCCGCTCGACACGGCCGAGGTGGTCCTGGGGCAGTACGACGGGTATCGCGACGTCGAGGGCATCGACGAGAATTCGGAGGTGGACACGTTCGTCGCCGCGAAGCTGTGGGTCGACACCGATCGCTGGCGCGGAGTTCCGTTTCTGCTCCGCACCGGAAAGATGTTGGGGGTGAGCCAACAGCGCGTCTCGTTGGTGTTCCGCAAGCCGGCCGATAGTCCGCTGGGCGAGCTGCCGGAGGACGGCGCGGTGCTCTCGTTCGACCTCTCCGGCGACGGCAGCATCGACATCGCCATGACGGTCAAGGAGCCGGGTCCCGATTTCGACCTGTCGGTCGGACACCTGGCGCTCCCACTCGAGTCGGTGCCCGATGCCGAGCCGCTCAGCCCGTACGCGCGCCTGATTCTCGACGTGCTCAGCGGCGATCGTTCGCTGTTCACTCGGCCCGACGGCTTGGCACACGTGTGGGACGTGGCCGCACCGTTGTTGGACAATCCGCCGACGGTGCAGAGTTACGCACCCGGTTCGATGGGACCCGCCGCGGCCGACGACCTTGCGGCACCCTGCGGTTGGTTGATCACCGGGAAGAGCGAGGACTGAGCGACAACCGTTCGATCGACCGACTGTGTTGCAGGAGCTGTGGAGGTTGAATGGTCCGTGGAAATTCACACGAAATACCGGTGAAAGGCAGAAACATGCAGTTGTTCGATCTTGTCCACTCGTTGCTCGACAATGCCGTGACGGCGGTTGCCGACGAGCATTTCAACGACATCTTCACGCCCGCAGGATTCTTGCGGGAGTTGCTGGGCAGCAACACCGGTAGCTTCGGTTCCAGCTAGTCGGATCGGGCGGCCCAAACAGTCGTTAGGTCCTTTTTGTCCGAAACGATGGACGGGATTCCTGCTGGAACGCTATGTTGCTGTCGCCTGGGCAGACGAATACTCAGGTCACGCGCGTGCCATCGAAAGGGAACAAACTCATGTGGGAACTCATCACCGGACTGCTGCCAATTCTCGGTGGCGGTGAAGAGGGCGGCATCCTCGACCCCATCACCGGCGTTATCACCGACGGCCTGCTCGATGGTCTTCTCGACGGTCTACTCGGCGACAGCACCGGTAGTTTCGGCTCCAGCTAGACCCTGAGTCGAAGAGTCTCACGGAAGCGGCCTCGCTCCTCGCTCGTCGAGGTGCGAGGCCTTTCTGTTGTCGATGCGGTCGGTCACGGGCGGCGCGGCATCAGCATCAGAGCCGCGAGGTAGATCAGGACTACTGTGCCGCCGGTCAGGACCGCTCCGGCGACGGTGGCCAGTCGGACGACGTTGACGTCCCAGTCGAAGTAATCTGCGATGCCGCCGCACACACCTCCGATCATCTTCTGCGAACTGGACCGGGTGAACTCTCTGGGTGAACCGCTCTCGAATGTCATGGTGAAAAGTCTGCGTCATCAATGGCTTTCGGCACATCAGGGCTTTCACCCATATCGACCCCGATAAGCGAACAGTCTCACAACGGGTCGCCGAACAAGTTCGAAGACTTTTTCGGCGCAGACGCTGGACCCGATGTTGCCGAGAGGTTTACGGTCGGATCGATCGGACGCGTCCGGTCCGTCCCCCTTGCGGGCCGGACGCGTTGCCGATGCACCATTGTCTGCGCGGGGTGTTCACCGAATCGCCATCGGCCGGTCACCCAGCAGCACTAACTTTCGGCGCATGACCGCCAACGATCTTCGCAACGGTGAGGCATCACGCACCGATCTGAGCAGCCTGCTCGACGTCACCACGGCCGTGGATCTTGCCGACACCTCGGGTTTCACCGTCGACGACTCCGATGACGACGACCCCGTGCTGCTGACGGTTCCCGACGGGCACGTCGTCGACACCTGGCGTGAGAACTACCCGTACGACGAGCGTATGACCCGGGCGGAATACGACCTCGAGAAGCGCCTTCTGCAGATCGAACTGCTCAAGCTGCAGATGTGGACCAAGGAGACCGGGCGTCGTCACGTCATCGTCTTCGAGGGCCGTGATGCTGCCGGTAAGGGCGGCACCATCAAGCGATTCATGGAGCACCTGAACCCGCGCGGTGCCGGCGTCGTCGCCTTGGAGAAGCCGTCGGCCCGCGAGTCCACGGAATGGTATTTCCAGCGCTACATCGCACATCTGCCCGCCGCCGGCGAGATCGTGATGTTCGACAGGTCCTGGTACAACCGGGCCGGTGTGGAGCGCGTGATGGGTTTCTGCAGCGACGAACAGCACGCCCAGTTCGTGAGGCAGGCACCGCTGTTCGAGCAGATGTTGGTGGACGAGGGCATCAGTCTGACCAAATTCTGGTTCTCGGTGTCGCAGCACGAGCAGCGCACTCGCTTCGCGATCCGGCAGGTCGACCCGGTTCGGCAATGGAAACTCTCGCCCATGGACCTCGCATCGCTGGACAAGTGGGATGCGTACACCGCAGCGAAGGAAGAGAACTTTCGCGCTACCGACACCGACGTCGCACCGTGGACCGTCGTCAAGAGCAACGACAAAAAGCGCGCCCGCATCAATGCAATGCGATTCGTGCTCAACAAGTTCGACTATGCCAACAAGGATCCCGAAATCGTCGGTGAAACCGACCCGCTGCTCGTCGGTCGCGCGAAAGACGTGATCGGAGAATAGTTTCGGCGTCTGAGCAGGCGTTTGCTCGGCGAAGCTGGTGCAGCCGTACAACATCCGGGTCTCGACTTCGTGCCGCGTTCTGCACCGGACCTGAGCGTGGGGTAAGAACGAAGGAGGTCGTATTACCTACGGCTGTACGTACACACGAGCATCAGGAGTACTCATGGGTTCAGCAGCACAGTTCTTCACCGACATCGCCACCGGCGTCTACGACGGCATCGTCGACGCGATCGTCGATCAGATCGTCGGCGTGCTGACGTCGGGTAGCGCCGCATAGTCGTGCGTCACAGCCGCGGTCGCCGTCGGGGGGCGGCCGCGGCGCTCGACGTCTTCGTGACCGTTTTGTGATAGCTCACCAAGATTTTCGACTTTTAGTATCAATTGTGTGTACAGAACGTGATCTCACCGGGTAGAAATCTCCTTGCAGAGGAAATCGAGTGACGACCGTCACCTTCGATCTGCACATCCCCCTCGTCAAGGAGTTCCCATGGAATTGCTGCTTCTGCTGCTCAAGCTTCTCGCCTCCGGAAGCGCCGACAGCGGCCCCATTGTCGATGTACCGGATCTCCCAAGCCTCTGATGACACCGCGAACCGGGCCCGACGCCGTCGGGCCCGGTTCGTCGTATCTACAGCTGGTGCTTCAAGAGTGTGACCGTAGCGGTATCGATTCGGCGGTAGCGTCGCGTGGATCGACGTAGCCGTTGGCTCGCCACCGGACGTAATCTTCACCCCGTTTCGACCTCAGTTCTTCGTCGGCCGTTTTCGCGTGGATCACGCGGACACGGCCAGTAGTCTTTCGAACGGTGCACCGTGTGCCTCGGCAATCCAGTGCTGCTGGCAATCGCCCAACCACTTAGGGTGGGCCGATGCTCACGGTTCCCATCCAAATGCCCGACGGTTCGACGGTGCCGGTGTCGCTCTTCCCCGGCGAGGGTCGTGACGATGCTCCCGTGATCGTCGTCCTTCCCGGCCTCGGTATTCCTGGCGGCTACTATCGCTTGTTCGCCGAGGCACTCGTCGCACGTGGATTTCACGCCGCTATAGGCGACCTCCGCGGCCAGGGCGACAGTGTGCCGAAACCGAGTTCGGCAAGTCGGTACGGCTACCAAGAATTGGTCTCGGTCGATTTTCCGGCGATCTTCGAGGTGGTTCGGGAGCAATTCCCGGAGGCGACGCCGTACCTTCTCGGTCACAGTATGGGTGGACAGCTCGGTTCCATGTACGCCGCGCGCATCCGGGGCAGGCTCGGCGGATTGATACTGGTGGCGTCGGGATCGCCGTATCACCGTGGTTTCGGCACCACCCGCGGCGTCCCGCTGTACTTCGGTGCCGCCGCCATGGCGATCACCAGCAGTATCGCCGGGTTCTGGCCGGGGGATCG
Organism: Rhodococcus sp. PSi06; assembly: GCF_054960675.1. Classification (NCBI taxonomy): domain Bacteria; kingdom Bacillati; phylum Actinomycetota; class Actinomycetes; order Mycobacteriales; family Nocardiaceae; genus Rhodococcus; species Rhodococcus sp. PSi06. Next base: position 76,048 of record NZ_JBHNYO010000014.1, on the reverse strand, counting down.
AATCGGAATCGGCGGCTTCGGTCGTCAATCACGCGTTCTCATCGACGACTGGTCCCGGTTCGCGCGCACCGGATCGATCGAGCCGGCCGGCGCGGACATGGACTACGAGGAGCGCATGGGCCGGCTGACCCTCCCGGTGCTCGCGGTGACCATCGAGGGTGACGACCTGGCGCCGCGCGGCTCGATGGACAACCTCGTCCGCAAGCTCGTACGTGCCGACGTCACCTCGAAGCATGTCGACGAGCCCCTCGGTCACAACGGTTGGATTCGTAACCCCACCGCGGTGGCAGACCTTGTCGACGAGTGGATGCGCAAGTAGGTCACTTAAATTAACTTTCGTCTTTCCGCCCACTATTTCGAATTTCTACATACGTTCGGTCCGTTTTGGTGTAGAAAGCTGTTGAACCAACAATTGTTCGGCGAGGTTAGTGGGCACGACTATGGACGGCGTGGGGGCTTCGATTCGTCGACTCAGGGGCAGGGCCAGGTTCACCGGGTCGTTTGCAGCACGCAGAGTTGTTGTCCTGTGTGCTGCCGCATGCATGACGGCAGTGGTGCATCCAGTCGCGAACGCGACGCCCGTCGACCCATTGTCGATTCCGTCGACTTCGTCCTACGTGGTGAGCACCGAGGATGCCGGTGACGTGGCCATGACCGCGTTCGTGCACTCGGCTGCGATGGATCGAACGATTCCTCTCAAAATTTTGCGCTCACCCGACCGGGCGGCACCGAGCCCCACGCTGTATCTGCTCAATGGGGCGGGTGGCGGTGTGGACGGAATGGACTGGTACACCCAAACCGATGTCGTGTCCTTCCTTGCCGACAAGAACGTCAACGTCGTCACCCCGGTGGGAGGGGCGTACTCCTACTACACGGACTGGCAGCACGACGATCCCGTCCTCGGTCGGAACAAGTGGGAAACGTTCCTCACCCGCGAACTGCCGCCTCTCGTCGACGAGCTGCTGAAGACCGATGGACGCAACGTCATTGCCGGAATATCGATGGCTGCAACGTCGGTGCTCAATTTGGCCGCCCACAACCCGGGGTTGTTTCGCGCGGTCGGCTCCTACAGCGGCTGCGCCTCGACTACCGACCCGCTGGGCCGCGCCTACGTCAAAACCGTCGCGTCGTTGGCTCTCGGAACCGACGTGACCAACATGTGGGGCCCGGACAGTGATCCCGACTGGACTCGCAACGATGCAGTGGTCAACGCCGAGAAGTTGCGTGGAACAGCGCTGTACATCTCCAACGGCAGCGGCCTGGCAGGCGCATCGGACACCCTCGACGGCACGAACCCCAACGGCCCTGGATTCGTGTTGCTCAACCAGATGGTGGTGGGTGGCGCGATCGAGGTCGCCACCAGCGACTGCACCCGTCGCCTGAAGAGCGCGCTCGAAAAGCTCGATATCCCAGCTCATTTCGAGCTACGGGACCGTGGTACGCACTCGTGGGGGTACTGGCAGGACGACCTTCACAATTCGTGGCCCATGTTCGAGCAGGCTCTCGCGGACTGACGTCAACGACTCCCGAGGTGTCGCCACAGGAACTCGTAGGTCAATGCCGTCTTGAAGGCCAACTGCGCATTGTCCGACGCCCCGCCGTGTCCACCTTCGATGTTCTCGTAGTAGCTCACGTCCTGGCCGAGTTCGGCCAGTAAGGCGGCCATCTTGCGAGCGTGCCCGGGGTGGACGCGGTCGTCTCTCGTCGACGTCGCGATCAGGATCGGCGGGTATCGACGCTCCGCCGCGGCCACCACGTTCTGGTACGGGGAGTACTGCGAGATGAACTCCCACTCGTCCGGATCATCGGGGTCACCGTATTCGGCCACCCAGGAGGCGCCTGCGAGCAGGAGGTGGTAACGCTTCATGTCCAGCAGCGGTACCTGACAGACCAACGCCCCGAACAGTTCCGGGTACTTGGTTTCCATGATGCCCATCAACAGGCCGCCGTTGCTTCCACCCTGTGCTGCCAACTGCGCGGTGGTGGTGATGCCGCGGGTCACCAGGTCCCGTGCGACGGCGGCGAAGTCCTCGTGCACGAGATGGCGTCCGGCACGCAGAACCTGGGTGTGCCAGGACGGTCCGTACTCACCGCCGCCGCGGATGTTGGCCACGACGTAGGTTCCGCCGCGCTCGAGCCAGGCCCGCCCGGTTGCGCCGCTGTATCCGGGGGTCATCGAGATCTCGAAGCCGCCGTAACCGTAGAGCAGCGTCGGACCCGGCCCGGCGTCGACGCGGCGAACGACGAAGTAGGGGATCGATGTTCCGTCGTCCGAGCGGGCGAAGAACTGCTCCACCGTCATACCGTCGGCATCGAAGAACGCCGGGGCCTGCTTGAGTATCTCGAGTTCGGCTCCTACCGTGCCGACCAGGAGCGTCGCCGGAGTGAGATAGCCGGAGGAGGTGAGAAAGAACTCGTCCCCGTTTTCTTCCGCGTCGGTGCCGATGATCTCGGTCGAGGTCAACTCGGACAGTCCGTCGACCGTCGTTGTATCCCAGCGGTTTTCGCTCGGTGTCAGCACATGCAGCCGAGTGCGAACGTTCTGCAGCGTGACCAGCAGCAGGTGGTTCTCGGTCCACGCGTACTGATGCAGTGATGTGTGCTCGTCGGGAGTGAACAGCGCGGACAGAGTTGCTGTGCCGGAGATGAACTCGGCGAAGTCGGCGGCCAGGAGTGCGCCGGCCGGGTAGGTGGTGTCGCCGACCGTCCACGGAGTCATGGTCCGAACCAGCAACCAGTTGCGGTGCACCGACGTCGATGCGTCTGTAGGCGTGGGGATCCGGGTCAACGCGGACCCGTCGAGCACGTAGGTCTCGGAGTTGTAGAAGTCGGTGGCTCGCTGGACGAAATCTCGCTCGAATCCCGGTGTGCGGTCGTGCCAGGCCGAGATCGAGATATCCTGCGGCGCACCCTCGAAGACGGTGTCGGCCTCGTCGAGGGGAGTGCCGCGCCGCCACCGCTTGGTGATCCGCGGGTAGCCCGACTCGGTGAGCGATCCGTCCCCGAAGTCAGTTCCCACGAAGACGGTGTCGGCATCGATCCAGCCGATGTCGGTCTTGGCCTCGGGCAAGGCGAACCCGCCGTCTTCCGGGGCGCGGAACGTGCGCGACTCGACGTCGAACTCACGAACCACGGTGGCATCGGCCCCGCCGCGCGAGAGGGTGACCAGCGCCAGCCGTTGATCGGGGCGCAGTACCTGAGCGCCGCCCCACACCCAGTTCTCGCCTTCGTCGGCGGCCAGGGCATCGAGATCGAGCAGGACGTCCCACGCCGGCTCGTCCTTGCGGTACTCGTCCATCGTGGTTCTACGCCAGAGGCCGCGGACGTTCTCGCCGTCGCGCCAGAAGTTGTAGAGGAACCGCCCTCGACGGCGTGCGTAGGGGATACGAGCGTCGGTGTCGAGGACTTCTCGGATACGGGACTCGGTGGCGTCGAATCCCTCGCCGGCGAGGGTCTCGGTGGTCATCGCGTTGCGATCGCGGACCCAGTTCAGAGCCTGCTCGCCGGTGACGTCTTCGAGCCAGAGGTACGGGTCGTCCGAAATTGCCATTCCACAGTTCTAGCAGCAGGCGGGCCGTAGGGTCGGTCGGCAACCGCGAGGCTACCGGCGGGTAACGAAGACCAGGTCGAGACAGTGTCGGATGGCACGACTACGCTGGGGACTCGTGACCTCACACTATGACGTCGTTGTCCTCGGAGCCGGTCCCGGTGGGTACGTCGCTGCTATCCGCGCGGCACAACTCGGACTCAGCACCGCCATCATCGAGAAGAAGTACTGGGGCGGTGTCTGCCTCAACGTCGGCTGCATCCCCTCGAAGGCCCTTCTCCGTAACGCCGAGCTGGCGCACCTCTTCACGAAAGAGGCAAAGCTGTTCGGTATCTCGGGCGAAGCATCCTTCGACTTCGGCGCAGCCTTCGACCGCAGCCGCAAGGTCGCGGACGGCCGCGTCAAGGGCATCCACTTCTTGATGAAGAAGAACAAGATCCCCGAGTACGACGGCCAGGGCACGTTCACCGACGCCAACACCATCGAGGTCGAGCTGACCAAGGGCGGCACCGAGACGATCACGTTCGACAACGCGATCATCGCGACCGGCAGCACCACCAAGCTGCTCCCGGGAACCGAGCTGAGCAAGAACGTCGTCACCTACGAAGAGCAGATCATGACCAAGGATCTGCCCGGTTCGATCCTCATCGTCGGTGCCGGCGCGATCGGCATGGAGTTCGGCTACGTGCTCAAGAACTACGGAGTCGACGTCACCATCGTCGAGTTCCTCGATCGCGCGCTCCCGAACGAGGACAAGGACGTCTCGAAGGAAATCGAGAAGCAGTACAAGAAGCTCGGCGTCAAGGTCGTAACCGGCGCGGGTGTGCAAAGCATCGACGACGACGGCTCCAAGGTCACCGTCGAGATCAAGCACAACAAGTCCGGTGAGACCGAGACCTACACCGTCGACAAGGTGATGCAGTCCGTCGGTTTCGCACCCCGCGTCGAAGGGTTCGGCCTCGAGAAGACCGGCGTCGAGCTCACCGACCGCGGAGCCATCGGGATCACCAACACGATGCAGACCAACGTTCCGCACATCTACGCCATCGGCGACGTCACGGCCAAGCTCCAGCTCGCCCATGTGGCTGAGGCTCAGGCCGTGGTGGCTGCCGAAACCATCGGCGGCGCAGAGACTTTGCCGATCGACGACTACCGCATGATGCCGCGCGCGACGTTCTGCCAGCCGCAGGTCGCCAGCTTCGGTCTCACCGAGGATCAGGCCCGCGAAGAAGCGCAGGCCCGTGGCTCCGACATCAAGGTCGCGAACTTCCCGTTCGCGGCCAACGGCAAGGCGCACGGCTTGGGCGACGCGACCGGCTTCGTCAAGCTCATCGCCGATACCGAGCACGGCGAACTGCTCGGCGGTCACCTCATCGGACCGGACGTCTCGGAGCTGCTGCCCGAGCTGACCCTGGCCCAGAAATGGGACCTGACGGTCAACGAGTTGGCTCGCAACGTTCACACGCACCCGACTCTGTCGGAGGCACTGCAGGAAGCGATCCACGGCCTTGCAGGCCACATGATCAACTTCTGATCTGTGCCGTAGAACACCCCACGGCGGCGACCACTTCGGTGGTCGCCGCCGTTTCTCGTTGTTGTGCAGGCTACGACTTCCGCCAGTGATCGAATCTGCCCTTGATGTTCGACGCCACGTCACCGATTACACCGCGTGGCCGGATAAGGCGCTGTGTTGCTCCGGGTCTGATCGGTCTGTTTGTCAAAGTATCAGTAAAGCTTTTGTGCTGGTTCGATCTTCACCACGGCGACGGCGCAACGATCTTGTGAATACTCATATGCCTCTCACTGAGGAAAACGTCAACTCGCGTCGTCTGCGGCTGATAATTTTCTGTGCGACACACCGAGGGGTTCGGTGTGAGCAGCGAGGCAGCGGGGGCGTCTTGCTTTTCAGGGGTGGGGGTGAGCTGCGTTGTCGACTCGTTCGAGTGTCTCGGGCGCGCCGCGATCGCGGGTGTCGTCGGGGTTTCGTACGTTCGGACAGGCTCTGGAACTCGCTCTCGATGCGTTCACGTATCTGTTCGGCGACATCGCACGACTTCGTCATCCGTGGCGCGATTCGATCGAGCAAGCGTGGTTCGTCGTCACCGTCACGGCAGTTCCGGCGATTCTGGTGTCCGTTCCGTTCGGCGTGATCGTCTCGGTTCAGGTGGGTTCGCTGACCGATCAGGTCGGTGCCACCTCCATCGCCGGGGCCGCAGGTGGGCTCGGCGTCATTCGCCAGGGGGCGCCTATCGTCGCGGCGCTGCTCCTCGGCGGCGCAGCCGGATCGGCCATCGCCGCAGACCTGGGAGCTCGCACGATTCGCGACGAGATCGACGCTCTGAAGACCATGGGCATCGATCCGGTGCGCCGCCTGGTGGTGCCGCGCCTGGCCGCGATTCTGTTCGTCGCGCCGTTGCTGTGCATTCTGATCATCTTCATGGGGATCACCGCCGGCTACGTGATCAACGTCGGCTTCCAAGGTGGGACTCCTGGCAGCTACATCTCCTCGTTCGGTTCCTTCGCGTCCGTCGGTGACCTCGTGGTGGCACTGATCAAGGCCGAGATCTTCGGGGTCATCGTCGTGATCGTCGCCTGCCAGCGCGGCTTCTCCGCCGTCGACGGTCCGCGCGGCGTGGCCAATGCGGTCAACGCCACCGTCGTCATCGGTGTGATCGCGGCGTCGACCGTCAACGTGGTCATCACCCAGTTGGTCGTCATGTTCATGCCGCAGAAGATCGGATAGAGACACCGATGTCGACTCCCTCCCGGCACAGTCCGTACGGCACCCGTGTCGCGGCCCACTACACGCGACGTGTAGTTCGGGGACCCGGTCTGCTGCTGCAATCGCTCGGCCATCAACTGACGTTCTGCGTGCAGGTCCTTGCCGCGATTCCACACACCGTCCGCACCTACCGCAGGCAGATGCTCCTCATTCTGAGCGATATCACCTGGGGTAGTGGAGCTCTCGTCGTCGGCGGGGGAACCGTCTCGGTGTTGATCGTGCTGGGCGTCGCGCTCGGTGCCTCGATCGGAATCGAAGGGTTCAACAGCCTCGGCATGGTCGGCATGGAGCCGCTCACCGGTTTCGTCTCCGCCTACGCCAGTACGAGGGAACTTGCTCCGATGGTGGCGGCCATCGGATTCGCCGCACAGGCCGGTTGCCGAATGACCGCCGAGATCGGCGCGATGCGGATCTCCGAGGAAATCGACGCTCTCGAAGCCCAGGGCATCAGGTCGATCCCGTTCGTGGTCACCACACGCGTGATCGCCGGCATCGTCACGATCGTGCCGCTGTATCTGCTGACACTGATTCTCAGCTACCTCTCCTGCCAGGTGATCGTCAATGTGTTCAACGGACAGTCATCCGGTACCTACGAGCACTATTTCACCGCATTTCTCCAGCCGTTGGACGTGGTGTGGTCGCTGCTCAAGGCGACGATCTTCGTCATCACCGTCATCGTGATCCACGGCTATCAGGGCTATTACGCATCCGGTGGCCCCGAGGGCGTCGGTCGCGCGTCGGGTCGCGCGATCAGGGCAAGTTTGATTTCGGTGGTGGTGCTGGACATGATCCTGACGATCGTGCTCTGGGGATTCGATTCCGGCATAAGGATTTCGGGGTAGTCATGGCAGTGTTCGAGGATTTGTCGGGCAGGTCGGCCGGCCCTGCGACTCTGCGGACGAGGGGCATCGCGGTGGTGGCGCTCATCGCCGTCGTCGCTGTGCTGCTCACCGCCTACGCGCGCGGCTACTTCGACTCGACCTTCGATCTGACCGTCGATGCGGCCACCGTAGGCGACGGTCTCACGTCCGGCGCGGAAGTGAAATTTCGTGGGTTGGCGATCGGGTCGGTGGAGCAGGTCGAGACTCTCGGCTTCGGTCGTCAGCGACTCGAACTGTCCATCAACGCAGCGCAATCGAAGGAATTGACCGATACTACCGAGGCGCAGTTCACGTCCTCGAACATCTTCGGCTCGACGGCGATCGAACTTCTTTCCGACGGCACCGGTTCGGCGTTGCCGGAGAACTCGACTCTCGTGATCGCTCCCGATTCTGCCAACGTGACGGTCACCAGTGTGTTTCGGCGAGTGGCAGCGCTCACCGAGGTGCTCGACTCCGATCAGGTCGACCGGCTCCGTGATCTGCTGGCCCGAATTTCGTCGGACATATCGGGAAACCTGAAGCCGTACTTCGATACTGCCCGACTGCTCGCCGAGAACCAGATCGACCCACTGTCACTGAAATTGCATCGCGGCGGTGAACTGGGCCAGGGCATCGACGATCTGGTTCCGCCCTTGCTGGATCTGGTGGTGGGCGTGGTGGACAACAGCGCCTACTACGAGCCGATTGACAACCGGAAGCGCACGCTCGACGCGATCGACGGTCTGAGCAACGAACTGCTCTATCCACTCGGCAAGATGCTCGAGACGAACAACCCCAATCTGACGAAACTGTTGTCGACCACGTTGGATCTGCTGGTCCCGATCACCGCTTCTCTGGGCACCCTCGCACCGGCATACGACCGCATTCCGGCGGTGCTCGACGGGGTAGCCGATGCGTTCCCGCTCGTCGACGGTGCCCCGCAGCTTCAACTCGACGTCATCGCCGCGACCATGCCGAATCTCGCGGACTCGGTGGCGGCCTACCGAAGTGAGGCCGGACAGTGATCAAGGTGCGCGGAACCGCCATCAAGTTGGCAGTGTTCACGGTGGTCGTTCTGGTGTGCGGATACGTTGTCGTGGCAGCGCTTCGGACGCCGGTCTCGGGACCCACCTCGATCTACACTGCCTCGTTCGACGACGTGTCGGGCTTGTACGAGGGCGACGACGTGCGGATGTCCGGAGTGCAGATCGGGAAGGTGAACGCCGTCGAACTCGATGGCACCACCGCCATGGTCACGTTCGATATAGAAAGCAATCGAGCGGTCTACGACACGACGCAGGCCGCGGTGCGGTACCAGAACCTGCTCGGCCAACGCTATGTCGAGTTGATGCAGGTCGGCACGGCCACCGGGGAGGTCATGCCCGCCGGATCGGCCATCCCACTCGACAACACGGTGCCCTCCTTCGACATCACCGAGCTGTTCGACGGGTTCCAACCGATCTTCGACACCCTCGACACCGACCAATTGAACCTGTTCGGCGAGAACATACTTCGCATGGTGCAGGGCGACGGCAGTGGCATCGCACCGGTATTGAAGGACATCGACTCGATCACCACGTTCGCCAACCAGCGTGAAGCGATCATCGCCCTGCTCATCGACAACCTCGGGCGGATCTCGCAGACCATCGGCGGCAAGTCCGCGTCGGTGGCGAGCCTCGTGGAGCAGCTCACGTCGCTGGTCTCGCGGCTCAGTACCGAGATGGAGCACGTGTTGTCGTCCCTCGACCAGGCCAACTACGGTCTGGGCCCACTGGTGGGGCTGGCCGAGCAACTTCGGGACGCTTACGACGGTGGCTACGCGCCGGTCGATGGGGCGCTACGCCGGTTGATTCCACAGACCGATCAGGTGACGGAATTGCTCGCACTTGCGCCGTCCCTGCTGACATCGCTGAATCAGCGAATCCCAGGGCCCGGCGAGACCTACACGTGTAGTCAAGGGCAACAGGACATTCCGGGGATCGGACAGATCGTTCTCGGCAATCAGAAGCTGGTGGTGTGCCGATGACGAGCAAACAGAGCGGGCGTTCCACGACGCTACGCAAGGGCGTGCGCGACGAGCAATCGGAGAATCGTCGTCATCTGCTGTGGGGTGTGGTCGGCGTGGGCGTCACCGGAGCATTGTTGCTCACGGCCGGTGCCGTGTACGCGGTGCCGTTGGGGGAGAAGACGTACACCGCACATTTCGGTACGTCCGGCGGCCTGGCGTCCGGTGACGAGATCAGAGTCGCCGGCATCGGCGTCGGTAGCGTCCGGACGGTCGCTCTGGCCGGTGACCACGTGGACGTGACGTTCGGAATCGACCGTGACGTCTTCGTCGGCGATACTTCCAGTGTCTCGGTGCAACTGCTGACGCCCATCGGTGGCCACTATGTCAAGCTCGATCCCACCGGCGATCGGCCGCTGGACGGAGCGGCGATTCCCAAGGAGCGCACCAAGACTCCGTTCGATCTGTCTGCCACACTGGAACAGGCGACACCGTTGATCAGGGACGTCGACGGTGCCACGCTCCGCGCGACCGTCGCCGAGGTGGACAAAGCCCTCACTGTTCAACCCGAGTCCACGCGTCGAGTGGTCGACAACCTCACCCAGTTGACCGACCTGATTGCGCAGCGTTCCGAACAACTCGAGCGCGGTCTTGCCGTGTCCGACGAGTACACCGCGGCGCTGTCGTCCGATCAGCTCATGCTCGACGAGCTGGTGCGCCAACTCGGAACGTTGACCAAGGGGTTCGGCGACAAGCGTACGTCCGTGGTCAGTGCGTTCGATCTGCTGAAGCGGCTGTTCGAGCTGTTCCATCGACCGTTGGTCGCCTACGCGGACGGAGTGGAACCTTCGGTGGTGCAGCTCGAAGAAATAGTCCAGAAGGCATTCGCACAGTTCGGGAACTTCGATTCGGCGCTGACCCAGATAAAAACTGCGTCGGACCAGATTTCGACTCTGGTGGCGAACGGGAATCAGGACGGTCCCGTGATCGATCAGTCCCAGAGCGTCGTGCGCGGTGCCACCGTGTGTGTGCCACTTCCCGGGAAGGCGTGCTGATGCGCGCAAGAGTGTCTCGTCCGGTCGTCGTCGGGGTATCCCTCGTGGGGATCGTCGCCCTGGCCGCAACCGCCGCGTCGGCCAGCGGGGTCGTCGACGTCACGACTCGAACGTCCAGTGTGTGTGCCGAATTCACCGACACGGTCGGATTGTACGAAGGAAACTCGGTCAAGATGCTCGGCATCGACGTGGGAACGGTGACGTCCATTTCCAGCGACGACAGTGTGTCCGGCGGGGTGCTGGTGACGATGGACGTCGACGAGAACGTGTCGTTGCCCGCCGACGTCGGAGCGGTGACGATGTCCTCGTCCATCGTCACCGATCGATACGTCGAATTCACCGAGCCCTACACGGAGGGCCCGACCTTCGATCGTGGTGAGTGCATTCCTCTCGAGCGCACCCGAACACCGCTCGGGGTGAGCGAGACGTTCGATGCGGTGTCCAAGCTGGCAACCGACCTACTCGGGCCCGCCGACGAGAACGGCAAACGCAAAGAAATTCTGGGTGATGCGCTGCGGTCGATCGACGGTGCACTCGACGGCTCGGGGCCGCAGGTCAATTCGGCAATCCAACAACTGTCGGTGCTGGCCGGGGAGCCGACCGATCGCGACGCGACCGTGCGGCGACTGATCGACAACATCGACAAGCTCGTCGACGTCTTCGCCGTCAATTGGCCGGACGTGGCGAAACTGCTCGACAATCTCAAAGCCGGCATGATCACCCTGACGGAATTCACCACTGAATTCAGCGGTGCCGTGGGTTTGTCGGTCGAGCTCATTCCCGTGCTCGCCCGTCAGCTGGACAAGTACGGTGACAAGATCTACGGATTCCTCGATCAGCTCATTCCGATCGTCGACGTCGGTCTGGGCCGCGTCGGGGACATCAAGGACATTCTGGAACAAGTTCCCGCCGTCAGCGACGCACTCGTCACGATGTACGACGAAGACCTTCGGGCCGGCCGATTGACGTACCACCCACCGCAATTCGAAATCGCGACGGCGTCACCGAACGAGATTTGCGCGTTGATCAACAAGTATCGGCCCACCTGCTCCGCCGATCAGCAGCGCGGCGACGTCATCGACGTCGGACTGGTGCAGTTGATTCTGGGATCGGCGGGATGGCGATGAGTAGGACTACGACAGTGGCGGCGTTGGTGCTCGCATCCGCGGTATCGATCGCCGGGTGCAGTGCGAACCCGGCCGATCTACCCATCCCCGGCAGTTACGTCGACGGCGACAAGTACACCGTGGACATCGAATTCGCCAGCGTGCTGAACCTGCCCGCAAAGGCGAAGGTCATCGTCGACGGCGTGGAAGCCGGGGTATTGGATTACGTCACGCTCGACGACGACAGAGCCGTCGCCACAGTGGATCTCGCAGCGAACGTCTCGCTGCCCAGGGACACCGTCGCCGAACTGCGACAGAGCACGATCCTGGGTGAGATCTACATATCGCTGCAACCTCCGAAAGACACATCGAGCACTGCGGTCCTGGTCGACGGGGATGTCATTCCTCTCGATCACACCGTCCCCGCAGACAATGTGGAAGACGTTCTGCGCGGGTTGTCCAATGTGGTGACCGGTGGTCATGTCGTGGAACTGCAGGAAGCGGTGAACAATTTCAACGCGGCCGTGCCGCAGGATCCGCTGGTGTTCGACCGCGTCAACACCGCGGCACGAGCGGCCATCTCCGATCTCGGATCCAACACCGCAGACATCGATCGCATACTGGCTGCGGCAGAGGGGGTTTCGAACACCATCGTCACCCAGGAGTCGGGACTGACCCGCGTGCTCGATCTGGGTCCGTCTCGAGCGGAGGGACTGTCCGAAGTGTTGTTCTCCGTCGTCAACCTCATCTTTGCGCTGGGGTACATGTCGCAGAACGTCGGTGATGTGCTCGGACCCCCCTACGAGGAACTCAGCGGAGCAATCGGCATCATCCTGCCGGCGATCATGACGGTCTCGCGAGCCGACACCACCGTTCCGATGAACGTTGCGAAAGTCGATGCGCTACTGCGTGAGCGACTCGTTCCGTTCTTCTCCGCAACTCCGAACATTCGGATCGCGTCGGTTTCGGGACCCGACGACCCGGGTGCGCGTGCGGACGACATGATCGGTGTACTTCGATCGATAGGGATCGTCCGATGACGAGATCCACCGTCTTCTCACTCGTGGGCCTGCTGCTGTTGACCGTGGCGGGAGTCGGATACATGACCGTCGGTGTTCTCGACATGGATCCGCGGCGCGAATACAACTCCGTCACAGTGCGGCTCGCCTCGTCCGGCGGGCTGATGGACACCTCGCAGGTGACCTCGCGCGGGATGAAGGTGGGCAAGGTCGAGAACATCGCCGTCACCGCCGAGGGTCTCGATGTGACGTTGGCTCTCGATGCGGCCCACGAGATCCCGGTCGACTCCGATGTCGTCGTCGCCAATCTGTCGGCGGCGGGGGAGCAGTACCTCGACATCCGCCCACGACATCCCGGCGGGCCGTACCTGTCCGACGGTGCGGTGATCGACGTCGATCGGACCGTGGTATCTGCGACGGTCAGCGACACCCTCGGCAAGGTGGATGCCCTTGTTGCCCAAATCGATACCTCGGCGCTCGGCGGTCTGGCGGACACGGCGGCGCGAGCGGTCGACGGGCGCGATCCCGATATCGACAATCTCGTTTCGACCTTCCGCCTTCTGGCTCTGACGTTGCACGACAAGCGGGCCGAAATTCAGCACCTGTACGACAACGCCCAACAACTGGGGCGGAAGGCCTACGGCTACGGGCCGGTGCTCAGCGACGCGGGGCCGTGGGTGGGATCGACAGGGGAAGGCGTATCGAGTCTGCTGCAGGGCTTCGAGCAATACTCCTACGTCGCCTCGGATGTCTGGAAAGACCCGATAGGACCTCTCATCACGAAAATCGACAGCTACCTGACCCCGACATCTCCAGACCTCGCCCTGATCGCCACTCTGTTGAAGCCCTACACCGCACCGATCAAGCCGCTTCGTGTGGATGCAGGCAAGATCATCGACCTGCTCGGAGGCACCTTCCCTCAGGGCGGACCTGCTCGCGTGGCAGTGACGATCCCCAACTGACCGCACTCACCGATGTACCCGATCCGCCGAATACCTTCCCGACATTGGAGACACCCGATGACCGACACCGCACCCGCATCCGCCGAGGCACCCGCAGCACCCCCCGAGAAAGTCGAGGCGTCCGACGGCGCTGCCGCACCAGCAACCGACGGCGCTTCCGCACCAGCACCCGGTAAGTCGAAGGCTGCGACAGTGGCGGTCGTCGTGGCGGCACTCGCCGTCGTCGCCGCGGCGGTGTTCGGCTACCTCTGGTACTCCGCTAGTGCTGATCTGAATTCCCAGCGCCAGGCCGAGACCGATCGCCAGATTGCCTTGAACACGGCCAAGGACTACACGAGCCGTTCGTTGACGTACGACTACAACGACCTCGACGCGTTCTTCGCCAGTGTCAAGGATGGAGCGGCGCAACCTCTGCAGGACCGCTACGACGGGGTGAAGGATGCGCTCACCGCCATCATGAGCGAATCGCAGGTGGTCGCCACCGGGGAAGCGCTTTCAGCCGCAGTCGATTCCGAGTCGGACGGGGTGTACAAGATCTCGGTCTACGCCGAGCAGCAGACCCGCAACGTGCAGACACCCGACGGCGGTTCGGTGGCCAACATCCTGTCGGTGACCGTGTCCGACCACGACGGCCGGTGGATCGTCGACGACTACGGCCCGAAAAGCTGACCGCTGTCTAAGTTTTGGTGGCGCTGACGAATTGGGCGAGACCTCGGATCTCCTGCTCGATGTCGGTCATTCCTGCGGCCGCGAAGATCTCGGTGAAGCGATTCTTCGGGAACATCCTGACGCCCGCCAGGCCGGTTCCGAAGCCCACCAAGGAACCGAGCGGTGCGGGGCTGGGCTCGCAGCTCGTCATAATGGCGATCCGTCCACCCGGACGTAGGACGCGAATCAACTCGTCCAGCACTGTCATCGGCTGCGGTACGAGATACAGTGCGGCGTAGCAGCATACGGCGTCGAAGGTGGCGTCCGATACGGAAGATTCGCCGCATCCCCGCGTACGTAGGCCGCACGTGGTCCTCGATTGTCCTGTACTGCCCGCGCGATCATCGCCTCGGAGATGTCGAACCCGACAGCGAGCCCGTCACCGGTGAGAGCCTCGGACAGGAATCTTGTGAAGTTCCCTGGGCCACAGGCGACGTCGAGCACACGCTGGGGACCGTTCAAGCGGAGGTCGGCGACGGCTTTGGCCCGCTCGGCCGACATCGACATGCCGGCGATGCCCATCAAGGACACCCCGAACGGGCGCCACAGTTTCTCGTAGATCGCTGCCACCACACGATTGTTCATCGCGATACTTGCCGGCGACGGGTTCGGTGCCGGAACGTCGGGCAGCAGTTCCACGTAACCGCCGTCGGTGCGAGCCGACTCTCGCAGCATCTTCGGCTCGATCATCTCGAGGGCGCGGCGCAATGCGGTCTCGGGTGTCTCGTTCATCGTCGTGGCGGCCGATCGCCGTAGTCACGTTCGACGCGAAGGGTGCCCAATGTGGTTGCCAATCCGTCGTATTGGGTGACCAGTAGCACGAATTCGATGAGGCGGCGCTCGTCGAACTGTGTCGCCAGATCGGACCAGGTGGCATCGGAGACCGTCTTGGTCTCGATCAGCTCGTCCACCGCAGTGAGGATGGTGCGGTAGCGAGTCGACAGTCCGGGTGCGTGCGGGCCGGTCATGATCAGCCCCAGCAGGTCTCGGTCGATGCCGGCGCGTCGGCCCAACCGAATGTGATGGTCCATCTCGTATTCCGATTCGCGCAGATGCGCCACTCGAAGAATGACCATCTCCGATTCCTTGCGTGAGATCTTTCCACCCGGCATCAGATGGCCGCTGTAGAACAGCCACGCTCGAAACAGGCCGCCGGTACGGCCGAGGGTGGTGAACAGGTGCGGGTTCGGCACCCCCGCACCCTTGGCGATCACCTTGCAGATGACCCAGTTGACGGGCCCGAGAGTTCGGGCGGTGCCGGACGGAATGCGTGGAGTGGTCACGATCACACCCTACCGACTGGTAGCTCTGCCGTCTCGGGAGAGCCGCAAGCCTTCGGCACTCACCGGGTCAGGAGGAGACGAGTGCGACGACGGCGTCGGTGATCGAGTCCAAGTAGGCGTCGTCCACCGGGCGACCGCGCACGGCCGACCGCCAGTAGATGGGCCCGGCCACGCGTAGGCGAGTTCGTACTCACGGGGCCGCGTGCGACCGTTACAGCGAAGCAGCGCAGATCATCAGCGATGTCTCGGGCGAACGATGCGTCCATCGGTCGGTGACTGCGGAGGAGTTGGCCGCGATGCACGTCGGGCATGGATTGCCGGCCGAATACGCGCCCATTCTCGCCGCCCTCGACCTCGACATCGCGGCCGGCTCCGAAAACCGCACCACCGACGCCGTAGAGCGGATAACCGGTCGGCCACCGCGGGGCTTCGAAGACTTCGTCCGTGAATCTTGGAGTCGAGTGCGTGCACAGCCCGTCGAGCCCAGAAGTTCGTCGCCAGGTACAGGCTAGGCTAACCTCCGTTGTGTCTCGTATTGTTCTATCCGGAGGTCTCTCGAAGTGGTGCAGTTCAAACGCGGCCTGACGGCGCTGGCCATCATCACGCTCGCCGTGGGTGCAGGAGCGACTGCGTGCTCGTCGGTCGATACCGCCGAGGGCTCCGGCGGTGAGGCGACTCGAACGGTCGAGACCGTTCGAGGACCCGTCGACGTCCCCGACAATCCTCTGCGTGTGGTCACCCTGGAACCGGTGGAACTCGATACCACGGTGTCGCTCGGCATCGTGCCCGTCGGTACAGCTGTGCTCAGTGAAACTGCCGGTGTGCCGGCCTATCTCGGTACCGACGCGGCCGACATTGCGACCGTGGGCACAGTTGCCGAGCCGACCGTCGAAGACATTGCGGCGCTGCAGCCCGACCTCATTCTGGGTACCGAGACTCGGCACGCGCAGTACTACGACCAACTCTCCGCTATCGCACCGACGGTGTTCATCGCCTCCCAATCCGATCCGTGGCGCGACAGCGTTCGATTCGTGGGACGCATTCTCGGCAAGGAAACGAAGGCGGAGGAACTGCTCACCGCATACGACGACCGGTGTGCCGAGATCGCCGAAAAGCACGACACCGCCGGGAAGACGGCGCAGCTGATCAGGCCGCGGAGCGGTGAGTTGACCCTGTACGGGCCGTCCTCGTTCGCCGGGAGCACCCTCGAGTGCGCAGGCTTCACCACCCCGCCGAGGCCGGAATGGGCCGACGAGATCTCGGTCGATCTCTCGCCCGAGCTGGCGGCTCAGGCGGCAGCGGACCTGATCATCGTCACCGCCGACGACCCGTCGGACCCGGCGGCGATCCCGGCGTCGATCACCGCCAACGCTGCACTACTGCCGAATCCGCATGCGGTGGACTTGTCGTACTGGATCACCGGCGTCGGACCCAAGGGTGGGCAGACAGTGCTCGACGACATCGATCGAATTCTCTCGGAGTAGTACCGCCGACTCGTTGTCGGACTGCGTCCTCGAGTGCCGCGCAGCATGATACGTCCGGTCAGATCGCCATGGCTGCGCGTACGTCGGCCTCGGATTCGGCACCACCGACGCCGGTGGAGCTGATCCGACCGGCTTCGAGAATGTAATAGTTCTGCGCCGACTCCAAGGCGAAGCCGATGTGCTGCTCCACCAACAACACTCCGAGGCCGCCGCGGCGGGTGAGCTCGAGGATGGTGCGTTCGATCTCGGCGACCACCGACGGCTGGATGCCCTCGGTCGGCTCGTCGAGAATCAACATCCGCGGTTCGGTGATCAATGCTCGCGCGATCGCGAGCTGCTGGCGCTGACCGCCCGAGAGCAATCCTGCTCTGCGGCCGAGCAATTCCTTCAACGCCGGAAAGAGATCCAGCGCTTCGTCTATCAGAGCCTTGCCGCGCTTCCGGCCGTCGGCCACCACCTGCAGATTCTCCGCCGTCGTCAACTGCCCGAACGACTGCTGACCCTGCGGCACGTAGGCGAGACCGCGGGCGACGCGGGCACTGGGCCGCAACGCACTGACGTCCTCACCGTCGAACATGACCTTGCCGGAGTTCACCTTCAAGAGTCCGACCGCTGCGCGCAACAGCGTCGTCTTGCCCGCACCGTTGTGGCCCATCACCGCGGCGACACCATCGGCCGGAACCGTCAGCGACGCACCGTGCACTACTTCGCTACGGCCGTACCCTGTTCTGACGTCCACCAGTTCAAGCATGACCGGCTCCCTCTTCTGCAATGTGCTCGAGTTCCTCGCCCGCTGCGGCGGTACCGAGGTAGACCTGCTGAACCTTCGGATCCGCCTGTACCTCGGCCACGGTGCCCTCGGCCAGAACGCGTCCGGCCGCCAACACCGTTACCGAGGTGGCGAACATGCGCATGAAGTCCATGTCGTGTTCCACCACCACCACGGTCCGTTCCCCGCCGATGCGCTGCAGCAGCTGACCCGTCTCCTCGCGTTCCTCGTGGCTCATCCCGGCGACCGGCTCGTCGAGCAGAAGTACATCGGCGTTCTGTACCAACAACATTCCGATCTCGAGCCACTGCTTCTGACCGTGCGCAAGAATTCCTGCGGCTTTGTCCCGTTCGGCCGTCAGACCGATGGTCTCGAGCGCCTCCTCGATCTGGGGAAGCACCGACCCTCGACGACGCAGCATCGTCAGCACCGACCGGCCGGACCCGGCGGCGATGTCCAGGTTCTGCAGCACTGTCAGATTCTCGAAGATGCTGGCGGTCTGGAAGGTTCGACCGATACCGAGCCTGGCGATCTGGTGCACCTTCTTGCCCAGCAGTTCCACTCCCGACTTGGTGACCGAGCCGGTGGCCGGGACGAGGCCGGTGATGGCATCGATCAGCGTGGTCTTGCCTGCCCCGTTGGGCCCGATGAGGAAGCGAAGATCGCCCTGCATCAGCGTCAGATCGACGTTCGTGTTGGCCTTGAAGCCGTCGAAACTGACTGTCAGGTCGCGGACTTCGAGGTACTGACTCGACATGCCGGCGTTGCCGCCGAACGTGGGCTGCGGGCCTTCGACGTGGATCATCGTGCAAGCTCTTTCTCTGGTTCCGCGCTCGGTTCGAGGACCGATTCTTGTTCCTGCTTTCGCTTACGCAGTGCGAAGAGTCCGGCGATACCGGCGGGGAAGAAACCGACGACCACGACGAACAGCAGTCCCTGCGCGTACGTCCAACCGGACGGGAATTGCTCGGACAACGTGGTCTGCGCCCATGCCACGCCGAGTGCGCCGAGTACCGGGCCCAGCAGAGTGGTGCGGCCGCCGATGGCGACGCCGATGAGGAACGCGATGGACGGGACGATGCCGACGTCGTTGGGGGAGATGATGCCGACGATCGGAACGAACAGTGCCCCAGCCAGACCGGCGAAGAAGGCCGCGGCGACGTACGCGACGATCTTGACGTTCGCCGGGTCGTAGCCGAGGAAGCGCACCCGCTCCTCCTGGTCACGGACCGCCACCAACAGTTCGCCGTAGCGCGAGTACATCAGCTGGCGGGTGATGGCGACGACGGCCAGCAGTACGCCGGCCGCGATGAAGAACAACATCTGCTTGTTCGCTGGGTCGTTCAAGTTGAAACCGAAGAACGTACGGAACCTGTTGAGTCCGTTGGATCCACCGGTGCTCTGCTGGCCGATGAGCAGGATCGCGAAGGCCGCGGCCAGGGCCTGACTGAGGATCGCGAAGTACGCGCCCTTGACTCGGCGCTTGAACACACCGAGACCCAGTACCAGCGCCACCAGGGCGGGCACGAACAGGATGCCCAGGATCGTGGTGATGGGGGAGGTGAACGGCAGCCAGTACGAGGGCAGTTCACGGATGCCGGCGATGGACATGAAGTCCGGTACGGCGTCGCCGCGCAGGTCCGCGTCGGAGATCTTCAGGTGCATGGCCATGATGTAGGCGCCGATGCCGAAGAAGACGCCCTGTCCGAGGGTGAGCATTCCGCCTCGGCCCCAGGCCAATCCGATTCCCACCGCTACGATCGCGTAGCAGATGAATTTGCCCAGCAGGTTCAACCGGAAGTCGCTGAGGACGGCGGGAGCTACGGCGAACAACAGGATTGCGGCGAGCGCGAAACCCAGCAGAGCGCCGCGCTTGGCGATGAACTCGCTCATACCAGGCTCCTAGTCTTGACGGCGAACAAGCCCTGCGGGCGGGCCTGCAGGAAGATCACGATGAGGACGAACACGATGACCTTGGCGATCGAGGCCGTGGTGCTGTATTCGATGAACGAGTTGAGAATCCCGAGGGCGAACGCGGCGATCACCGCGCCCTTGATCTGGCCGAGTCCGCCGACGACGACCACTAGGAAGGCGTCGATCAGATAGCTCTGTCCCACAGTCGAACTGGTGGAGCCGATCAACGTCAGTGCCACACCCGCGACGCCGGCCAGGCCCGAACCGAGGAAGAACGTCGAGATGTCGGTCTTGCGGCTCGAGATGCCCGAGGTCTCCGCGAGGTCGCGGTTCTGCACCACCGCGCGGATGCGTCGACCCATTGCGGTCTTCTTCAGTGCGATCGACAGCGCGACGACGGCGACGACGGCGAGAACGAGTATGAAGATTCGGGTCTTGGGGACCACGGCACCGAGGATGTCGACACCGCCGCTCAGCCATGCCGGCGAGACGACGTTGACCGCCGGAGCGCCGAAGATGTCGCGGGCGAGCTGCTGCAGGATGAGCCCGACGCCGAACGTGACGAGCAGGGTGTCCAGCGGACGGTGGTACATGCGCTGAATCAGCGTCACCTCCAACAGCACACCCATCGCGCCGCCGACGAGGAAGCCGACGATCAGCGAGATGAACAGTGACGCGCCGCCGGTCGAGACGATCTGCTGCACCACGTAGGCCGTGTACGAGCCGGCCATGATGAACTCGCCGTGGGCCATGTTGATGACGCCCATCTGACCGAACGTCAGGGAGAGCCCGAGGGCGGCGAGCAAAAGAATGGATCCGATCGACAGGCCGGTGAACAACTGTCCGATCACGACGTCCATGGGGGAGCTCCTTCGGAGCATGTGAGTGGAACTTCGTAGCACGCTACGAAGTTCCACTCACATGGGTGGTGGTGGTCAGTTGAGGTCGGAGGCCCAGTCGTAGGTCTCGAGGAACGGGTCGGGTGCGATGGCCTCGGGGGACTCCCACACCGTGTAGATCAAGCCGTCGGGGCGGATCTCGCCGATGCGGGCCGTCTTGGAGATGTGGTGATTGTCGCCGTCGATGACGACCTCGCCCTCGGGAGCGGCGAAGCTGACGCCGTCCGCCGCGGCCTGAATGTCGGCCACCGCGAAGGAATCTGCCTTCTCGACGGTGTTCTTCCAGAGGTAGACCGAGGTATACGCGGCTTCCATGGGATCCGAGGTGGGCTTGTCGGCACCGTACTTCGCCTTGTAGTCGGCGACGAACGTGGTGTTCTCCGGGCTGTCGACGGTCTGGTAGTAGTTCCAGGCAGTCAGCTGGCCCTCGATGTTCGCGGCTCCGATGCCCGCCACCTCTTCTTCGGCGATGGATACCGAGATGACCGGCATGTCAGCAGCTTTGAGGCCGGCATTGGTGTACTCGCGGAAGAATGCGACGTTGGAATCTCCGTTGAGCGTGTTGAACACGGCATCGGCGTCGGCGGAGCGCACCTTGTTGACGATGGTGGAGAAGTCCGTCGAACCGAGCGGCGTGTAGTCCTCGCCCTTGATCTCGATTCCGTTGGCGGCCGCGTATGCCTTGATCTCGCGGTTGGCGGTCTGCGGGAACACGTAGTCGCTGCCCACCAGGTAAAGGGACTTGACGCCCTTCTCCTTCAGGTAGTCCAGGGCCGGGATGATTTGCTGATTGGTGGTGGCACCGGTGTAGAAGATGTTTCTCGATGCTTCGAGGCCCTCGTACTGCACGGGGTAGTAGAGGAGCGCGTCGTTGTCCTCGAAGACCGGCAGCATGGCCTTGCGCGACGACGACGTCCAGCCACCGAAAACCGCTGCGACACAGTCGCTGCTGATCAGCTTCTCCGCCTTCTCAGCGAAGACCGTCGGCTCGGATGCGCCGTCCTCCGCGACGACCTCGATCTGCTTACCGTTGACGCCACCTGCCGCGTTGATCTGTTCGACGGCCAGCGCGATTGAATCACGCACTGTCACTTCACTGATCGCCATCGTGCCGGACAGGGAGTTCAGCGATCCGACCTTGATGGTGTCACCGGAGGTATCCACACACGAGGTGGCAGTGCTGCCGCCGCCGTCGGCAGAGGCGGTGTCGGTCGCCTTGCTGCCGCAGGCGGTGGCGACCAGGCTCAAGGCAGCCAGAGCTGCGGGAACGACCATGACGCGCTTGATGGACACGCGCTTCGAGACAGCAGGCATCTACGGCCCTTTCGGAGTTTGTATACAGAGGTGTATTCGCGATTGCGAACAGTAAAGGGAAGTTATTGCGCCGGTATGTTGCGCGGTGACGAGTCTGTTTCCCGGGTTACGACGACGTAAATGCAGTCGAATGACAATGATCCTTGACATTTTCTGACAAGCAGAGTTGACTTTTCCTTTGTCCGTATCCCACAGGAAGGGTCGATCATGAGTGCGTTCGTCACAGCAGCCCGATTCGTCGGAGACCTCGATGGCGAGTTCTATGCCGACGAACTCAGGCGCGATGTCTGGAACGAGGCCTCGGCCGTCGGATTTCAGTCGTTCCTGTGGATCGGGTCGATCGCCGGGGCGGTTCTCCCGTTCGCGGCCGGCGTCCCCGGGGCTTGGGTGGCACTCGGGCTGTTCCTCGTGCTGACCACCGTGTCGTCCGTGGTGTTGGGATACGCCAAGGTGCGGGGGATCGATATGTATGCCTCGCAGAAACTGCAACGCGTACGGCTGATGCTCGCCGGACTGCTTCTCTTCATCGCCGGCGCGGGAGCGGCGCTTCGCCTACTCGCGCATTACGGCGGCGGCAATCCCGGACCGATGCTGATCGGCGCGGCGATCGCAGCACCGGTGGGCTTCGCGGCGGGAGTGATCGGTGTCAAGAATCGGCAGCGTCGAGTGCACGAGGCCGAGCGCGCTGCCGAGGAGGCCGAACTGCTCGGGTTCGACCCAAACAAATGACGGGCGTCCTGTGGATCGTTCCAGACCTGGTGTTTACAGGACGTAAAGATGCGTAAAGGTGCCAGTTTCGATCAGTCCGTTCGCAGATCTGCCGTCCGAGAGGTATGTTCTGTCCGATGACATCACGATTGTCCGGTGTCAGCGGCTGTTGCAGGGCTGGTCGGGCGCGGGTCGGTAACGCGGTCGGGCGTGCGCCCGATGACAAGAGAGGCTCGGTTCGAGGCCGATGACGATGTGCACTACCAATCCGCCCTTCGTCGCGCCACGAAGTACCAACGAGACCACATCGGACGTTCACCTCACGGTGGAGCACGCTAACAGGGAAGTCGAGGCCGTGCGCAGAGACAAGAGCTACCTCAGACTCGTTGGATCGAGCACGCCGGAACCCACCATCGAGGTTCTCGGCGGAGCCAAGACCATCACCGTCCACGTCGACAACGTGCTGCCAGGGCAGATGTGCGAAATCCTGCACAACGGCATGCTGTCGCTGAGCCACCGCGTCACCGTCGGTGACAACCTCTCCAGCATCGACATCACCACGTTCGCTCTCAAGCCGGGCGAGTACAACGTCTCCCTGCGTCTCGACGGACGCGTGGAGTGCGTCACCGAGGCTCAGACCGTCGTCGTCGGCGAGCACCTGGAAGTTCGCCGCAGCTCCTGACGTGCCCAGTCGGCCGAGATCGCGCGCCGACGGGCGTTCGACGGTTGATGCAATGGATGCCGCCCTCGAACGGGGGACCCGCGTCCACGCTCACCGCCCCGGGTAGGTGTCCCGCTGCATGTTCGCTGCCTGGGCGTCGCTGTTGCGGTCTGACATATCGTTCTCGACGCCAAGATCGTCTACGTTTCTGTCCTTCGCACCGATGCGCGGGGTGCCGAAGGCGAGTGTGCCGACCTCATCGTAGAAGTGAGTCCTGTCACGTGTCGCTGCGTTTCGACGTGACCCGAGGGTGACGCCGTTGCGGAAGATCTCAGTGCTCTGCGCTCGGCCGGAGCGGCGACGGTTGTCGATCGGTCACCACTAGGGCTTACCGCGGTCGCCGAGGGGGGTCGTCGCCGTCTCGTGCAGAGCTGCCAATCATGTTGCGCCTGTGGTCATTTCATACTCGCCGAGTAAGTCGATCCGCGGTGACGGAAGTCGGCGTTTCGAGACAAGCGGACTGGACTCGCGGCGCGACTCATGACAAGAGGGGTTGACATTTTCTGACAAGTCGGCTTGACTTTTGTCATGAACAACGCGCTGAGGACCAATGCGGTGCGTGAACATCGAAAGGCTGCGCGGCTTACCCAGGCCGAGCTCGGAAAGGCCTGCGGGGTGTCCCGGCAGAGCATCGTCTCCGTCGAAGGCGGCGACTACGCCCCGAGCGTCTACCTGGCGCTGAAGCTGGCCAGAGCGTTGGACACCACTGTCGAAACATTGTTCGGAGACGAGGAGTGACATGAGCGCATTCACCAAGACCATGCGGTTCGTCGGCGATCTGGACGACGAATTCTACGACGACGAACGCCAGCGGGATGTGTGGAACGAAGCCTCCGCCGTCGGCTTTCAGATGTTCTACTGGGCGGCGATCATCGGCGCTGCGATTCTGGCGTGGGTGGGGAACACGACCGGGGTGTGGATCGCGCTGGGGATTCTTCTCGTGGCCACACTCATCAGCTACGCAACCCTCGGATACTCGGCTGCACGTGGGGTGAACATGTACACCGCAGCCAAGCTCGGGCGGGTCAGAGGCGTCGTTGTGGCTGCCCTCATCGTGGTCGGCTTCTTCGGGGTCCTGATCAGACTGCAGCCGGACGTCTACTCGCAGGCGAGCTCGTGGGCAGGCGCGGTCGTGGGTGTGATCGCCGGGTGTGGCGTTGTCGCACTGATCATCTGGCAGATGCGCAAGCGCAACGCCCGCTTCGAGGCCGAGGAGATCTGAGCGGCCCTGGACGGCCTCGTACGCTCCCGAAGCGGAACCAGGCAGATGTCCAGCGGACGCATCGCTGGACATCTGCCTGGAGTCCTGCTGGCTAGTGGCAGGCGCTGCCCGGATCGGTGTGGCAATGCTTCGGCTCCGATGCCGCAACGTCCAGTGAAGGGTTGCGGTCGAAGAAGCCGAAAGGCTTGAGCCAGAACGAGACCGTGTCGGACGGCATCACCGGCCAGTCCTCGGGCCGGGTGATGTGATGGATGCCGAAGGTGTACCAGACCACCACATCGGTGTTCTCGATCGATCGGTTCTGCTCGGTCCACTCCGGCAGGCCATGATCGACGCCGCTCTGGTTGACGAATTCGCCACTGGGCCAACGCTCGTCGGGTGAATTGGGGGTTACCCACACGGTATGGCCGATCACCTGGGAACGCTGGAATATGGGCGACGCGGGATCGAACATCGCCGGAATCGCCGAGCCGGGAACCAGCTTGTACGCCGGCCGGGTACCGAGACCGTTGGTGACGTTGTCGTTCACCACCTTCCACGCCTTCTGCGTGTTCCAGTCGTAATCCTGCTTACCCTCGGACTCGGTGGTGAGCGGAGTGTTGACCTGCGTCAGGGCCAGGCCGTACGGATTGTCCGGCCCCATCGGAACCATCTGCGTCTGGCTGGAATAAACGGTGTTCTCGGTGCCGTCGATGTCCAGATCGAGCCGGGCGACGAGGAAGTGCTGGTGGTACGGCGCATAGGTACGGTTGTCGATCAACGTGCCGGACGGATGCGTGTCACCTTCGTCGAAATGCGTGACGACCATGATGCCCGTCGCGCGGACCTCGCATTCGATGTTGCCGTCCTGATAGAAGCGCCAGTAGACCAGGTATTCGTAATTGGCGACGGTCGCGTGGAAGCTGACGGTGAGACGGCGCATCCGGCGTACCTCGGCACCGGCGTCGTGATCGACGTGCTTCCACAGCACCGCGTTGTCTTCCTCGTGAATACAGATCGCATTGGTGATCGTGTACGGCTCGCCCTTGCTGTTGTGCAGCACGGCGTCGAGGTACCGGATCTCACCGAGGCAGTCGCAGCCGAGTTCGAGCGAGGTGGTCATGAAGCCCAGGCCCCACTCGCCGATGTCGAACGCGGTACGTCGGTAATGGTCCTCGGTGTGGTCACGATACGGAACGATCATTTCCGCGAACGACATTCGGTTCGCAACGGACCGAACATTTCCGTTGTCGTTGTAGCTGACCGCGTGCAGCGTCATGCCCTCGCGGTAGTTGAACCCCACTCGAAGCGACCAGTTCTGCCAGGTGAGCTTGTTACCGTCCAGCTCGAACGACGGGCCGTCGGGCTGGGTGATCTCCAGCGGCTTCAGCGGCGGACGCGTGCTGGCGTTCCTGATTCGCTCCGGGATATGGCGAGGGACGTACTCGCCCATGATCTCGGGGCGCTCGACGCGGTAGGTGTCCTCGATCTCGAGCAGTTCCATCGTGTTGACGTCGATGACGCAGTGGAAGCCGCCCACCGGCCCCGCGTACGGATTGGCACCCTCTGCGGCCTTGACCCACGTATCGGACCAGCCCAGGCGTCGACCCTTGTACTTCTCGGGCGTCACCGCCTCGCCGTACGTCCAGGTGTCCATGAACACCAGATCGAGGTCGGTGATCCCGCGATCGGCAAGTGCGGCAATCACATCGGGGTGCGCACGCAGCGCCGCGTCGGCCTCTTCCCACTCGTCGACGGTAAAGTTGGGCTGGACGTCCGGAATGTGTGTCCAGGATTCGGTGCTCCCGTCGTCCAACGACACCACGGCTTTGAACGTGGTGTTTTCGGTGCGGTTGAGCACCACCGAGACTGCTCGACGGGCCGGAACGGTACCCGACGCGTCGAACGCGGCGACCTCGGACTTGGTGGGTTCGATCATCTCGATCGAGGCGAATCGCCACCCGTCGCCGACGCCGTGATTACGGCCGAGAACCTCGGCGACGGTGGTGAATTCGTCGCTGGAGAGTGGGTCGAGGGGATGAAATGTCATGCGATGGTCTCGGTCGAGCTCATGACGTGCTTGATGCGGGTGTAGTCGTCCACGCCGTAGGCCGAGAGATCTTTGCCGTACCCGGAGTACTTGAAACCGCCGTGCGGCATTTCCGCCACCAGTGGGATGTGGCAGTTGACCCACACGGCACCGAAGTCCAGGGCTGCCGAGATGCGAAGCGTCCGTGCGTGATCGGAGGTCCAGACACTCGACGCGAGACCGAAATCGACATCGTTGGCAAGCTCGATCGCCTCTGCCTCGTCGGAGAACTTCTGCACCGTCAGGACCGGGCCGAACGTCTCCTCCTGCACGATGGGATCGGACTGCCGGACACCCGTGATGATCGTGGGCTCGTAGTAGAAGCCCTTGTCGCCGAGACGCTTTCCTCCGGTGACGATGGTGGCATGTGCGCCGATACCGTCGACCTTGGAGCTCACCTGGCCGAAATGGTTGACGTTGTTCAGCGGCCCGAGGAACGTGTCAGGGTCGTCGGGGAGGCCGACTTTGAGAGTCTTCGCCTTGGCCACGAGAGCGTCGACGAGGGTGTCGTGTACCGACTCGTGCACCAGAACGCGGGTGACGGCGGTGCAGTCCTGACCGGCGTTGAAGAATGCGGCCTCGGCGATACCGTCCGCCGCTTTGCTGATGTCGACGTCGTCGAACACGATGGCCGGTGCCTTGCCGCCCAGTTCGAGGTGCGCCCGCTTGAGCTGCTTGGCGGCGGCCACGGCGACGGCGATGCCGGCACGGACGGATCCGGTGATCGAGACCAGGCCGGGTGTCTTGTGCTCGACGATGGCTGCGCCGGTGCCGCCGTTGCCGAGAACGATGTTCAGGACCCCGTCCGGGACGATGCCCTTGGACAGTTTCGCCAGTACCAGGGTGCTCTCGGGGGTGGTGTCACTCGGCTTGAGGACGACGGTGTTACCGGCCGCCAGCGCGGGTCCGATCTTCCAGATCGCCATCATGAACGGGTAGTTCCACGGTGTCACCTGACCGACCACGCCGATCGGCTCGCGGCGAACGTACGAGGTGAAGCCGTCCATGTACTCGCCGGCCGACTTGCCTTCGAGCATCCGCGCGGCACCCGCGAAGAACCGAATCTGATCCGCTCCGACGGTGACTTCCTCGGCGGCGATGGTGGCCTTCGGCTGACCGGTGTTGCGGCTCTGCGCTTCGACGATCTCGTCGCTGTGGGCCTCGATCGCGTCGGCGAGCTTCAGCAGAACCTTCTGCCGTTCGCTGGGGGTCGTCTTGCCCCAGGTCTCGAATGCCTTGGTCGCGGCGGTCATTGCGGCATCGACATCGGCAGCATCGGAAATCGGGGCGTGAGCCACCACCGACTCGTCCACGGGAGAAACTACATCGAGCATCTCGGTACCCGACGGCGTCACGAAAGCCCCGTCGATGTAGTTCTGCAGGACAGGTACCGTCATCACAACCCCTAGCGTCGACTACTTCGGTTCTGCAAAGCCTGCACCCACGCGCGAGACTTTGCCACCCGACAAGATGTACACGACGCGACGAGAAATCAGGACGAAACGTCGGTCCGATCGGCCAGGTGCCTGACACCGGCAATGAAGGTGTCCAGACCGAGCTTCTCGAGCGACGCCCGCGCGCTGGCGTCGCTCAGATACGAGGCTGGGACTCGCGCCTGCACGAGTGGCTCAGCGGCTAGCCTGAGGCAGTGACGGACACAGCGACGGGATACCGGCAGATTGCCGACGGCACCTGGGCTTTCATGCGGCCGCCGGGTAGTTGGGGAGAGACGAACACCGGACTTCTCGTCGGGCCCGGTGGCGCGTCGATGCTGATCGACACCGTCTGGGACACCACGTGGGCGGCGCGCGTCGCCGCCGACACCGCCGAACTGATCGCCGATGCGCCGATCACCGAAGTGCTCAACACCCATTCCGATGGCGATCACTGGTGGGGAAACGACTCCGTTCCTGCCTCGGCCCGCATCACCACCAGTGCCGCCTCACTGCACGCGATGAAGGAGGAGACACCACCGAAAGGGGTGGACGCGTTCGCCTCCTTCGGCAGCAAGGTTGGGTGGGTGCCCGGGCCGCTCGGCGCAATGGGCTCCTACATGAATCGAATCCGCGGAGGTGCCACCTTCCCCCGTAAGGTGCCGCGGCTGCCCGACCACACGTTCGAGACCGCCGAAACCATCGATTTAGCAGGCAGATCCGTCCATCTGCGCTACCTCGGGCCGGCGCACACCGAAGGCGATCTCATTGCACACCTACCCGACGCTGGAGTGGTGTTCGCAGGCGACCTGCTGTTCATCGACGCCACCCCGGTGCTCTGGCACGGGCCGCTGGAGAACTGGATCGACGCCCTCGACCATCTGCTCGAGCTCGACGCAAACCTCTACGTTCCCGGTCACGGCCCGCTGTGCGGAGCCGAGGAAATTCGCGCCGTCCGCAGTTACTGGACCTGGGTGGCGGAGGCCGGCCGCAACTGCTTCGATGCCGGCCTCGGATCGACCGAGGCCGCCCTGAACGTAATGAAATCAGGCGAATTCGGGCAGTACGCCCACTGGGACTCACCGGAACGACTCATCCTGAGCATGAGCACCCTCTACCGCCTGTGGCGAGGCGAGCCGCCCGCGCCACCCACGCTGACGCGTCGAGCACGGGCGTTCGCGGATGCGGGACGGTTCCTGCGAGAGCAGTAGCTTTCGGATCATGCCGAGCGCAACTGTGGCGCGTTGGCGAGGACACGGGCACTCTGGAGTCCGTGACCTCCTCTTCGGACTCGTGGGTTCAGCAGCGCTACCGCGATCCTGCTCTGACTGCGTTGGCGCACACGAACGAGACCATCGACGTTCTGCTGTCGCATCATTCGGTGCGGATATTCACCGAGGATCCGATCGACAACGCGACGATCGAGACGATCGTCGCTGCAGCCCAATCCGCGCCGACGTCGTCGAACCTGCAGGCCTGGAGCGTGATCGCAGTACAGGACCCGGCGCGCAAGAAGCGCCTTGCGGCGCTGGCGGCGAATCAGGCGTTCATCGCCGATGCGGCGGTGTTCCTGGTGTTCGTGGCCGATCTCGGTCGTGCCCGACGCCTCGCCGCCGGGCACGACGCCGAACTCGGTGGTGCCGACTACTTCGACAGTACAATTCTCGGTGCCATCGATGCTGCACTCGCCGCGCAGAACGCCGTCGTCGCCGCGGAGTCGCTCGGATGGGGCACCGTGTACGTCGGGGCGGTGCGCAATGCACCCGACGAGATTGCTGCTGAGTTGGGGCTGGCCGAACAGTCGATTCCCGTAGTGGGCTTGGCCATCGGCCGAGCGGGCGACGAGACTGCCGGGGTGAAGCCGCGGTTGCCGATCTCCTCGGTTCTCCACCACGAACAGTACGACGCCCCGACAGCGGACGCGGCCGTGCCCGTCTACGAGCAACGACTGGCGGAATACTATGCAACACAGGGCCGTACGGCATCCTGGACCACGTCGGTGTTGTCCCGCTTGCGGAGCGGCGAGGCGATCGGCCCGCGCGTGACACTCAGAAAGTCGTTCGAATCCCTCGGCTGGAAGTCTCGGTAGCACACTGCGCTTTCAGATTCCTCGACATCGTATTCACCCCTCCTCCCGCGGGTCGCAGCAAAGATCCTCGAATACCACAATGCGTACGGCCATGACCTGCAGTCGGTTTCGATCAACCACGTCCTGGACTTCGAGCGTCAGAAGGACGCGTTACGACAGTTCGCCGAGGAAGTGATTCCGTTGGTGCGGGCCGAGGTGACGTCCACGCTGTGGACAACCGAGGACAAGGACCGCGCCCGTGGATTCACTGCACGCTGAACCGCGACGTCGCGGACGCGGCGTGCGCGAACACAGCGGACAGATCCGTTGCGTCCGCCGAGGGTTCGAGTACGACGGTGGTAGCTCCCGCGTCGATCCAATGTTGGATGTCGCTCGGGGACGCCGCCGGATCGGAATCGAACGAGACGTACACGATCACGTCGTGGCCGGGCGCCCCGGCGATGTGCTCGATGGCCGAGCGAAGCTGTTCCGGTGATGTCTCGCTCGTCAGTATTGTTCCAGCACTGCAGCGGCCACTCAGGGCGAGTGTTTTCGGCCCAGTGGCACCGACGAGCAGTTGCGGTGGTTGCACCGGCGGCCAATTCAGCTTCACTGCGTCGAGCGTGACGTATCGCCCTTCCACGGTGACCATCTCGCCTGCCAGCAGACTCGTGAGCGCGGCCATCTGCTCGCTCAACAGAGTCAGCGGAGACTGCACTCGCGCGCCGATCTGGCCCATCCACGACTGAACGCCGTGACCGAGTCCAACGCGGAGTCGTCCCGGATGAACCCGGGCAACGGTAGCGATCTCCATGGCCGTCGCCGCCACGTTCCGCATCGGGGTGGGCAACACTCCGATGCCGACGTTCACATGCTCCGTACTCGCGAGGATCAGTGCAGCAGTCGAAATTCCACCCGAGAAGAAGCAGTCTTCCCACAGCCACACCTCGTCAACGCCTGCGGCGTCGGCCGCGCGCGCCGCGTCGACGATTGCTTCCGGGGCGAGCTCGGGCCTGAGTACGACGCCTATTCGGGTCATGCTGGGCAATCCTCCCTGTCACCGAACGAGATACGGGGACACCGAACTTCGGTGCTCGTCTATGTCGAGATCCTTTCCCAAAGGAGGGAAGGCGCGTTGTGGGCAGTTCGAGCGTTCGCAGACCCGGCAACCGGCACCGATCGGCGTAGCAGCCGCCGAGCCCTGCACGTCCAGACCGTCGGCATACACCAACCTTCCGGCGTGGCGGAGCTCGCAACCGAGGCCGATGGCGAAGGTCTTGCCGGGCTGACCGTAGCGCGCCGCCCGACGCTCCACTGTGCGCGCGATCCACAGATAGCTACGGCCGTCGGGCATCTCGGCGATCTGCGTCATGATCTTGCCGGGATACGCGAACGTTTCGTACACATTCCACAGCGGGCACGTGCCGCCGCTCGAGGAGAAGTGAAAGCCGGTGGCGGACTGCCGTTTCGACATGTTTCCGGCTCGATCGACGCGGACGAAGGAGAACGGCACTCCTCGTAACTCGGGCCTCTGCAAGGTGGACAGTCGATGGCAGACGGTCTCGTAGCTGACCGAGAAGAAGGCCGAGAGCCGCTCGATGTCGTATCGGAAATCCTCGGCGACGTCGTGGAAATGGTGATACGGCAACACCGTCGCGGCAGCGAAGTAATTGGCGAAGCCGAGCACCGCCAGCTTCTTCGACGACTCGCTCGAGAAATTGCCTTCCTCGGCCATTTTGTTCAGTAAGTCTCCGCATTCGAGGTAGGCCAATTCGGCGGCGTACCGGAACACCTTCTGCCCGCCGGACAGATGCGGTGAAATCTCCAAGACCCGCGTCTGCGGGTCGAATCGGTGCAGTACGTTCTCGCCGAGATCGATGCGATTGACTATCTGTACGTCGTGCACCGTCCGGAGCCGTTTGGCGATCTCGCCGCCGACGTCGGCCCGATGGAATCGAATCCTCGACGTCAGTGCCTCCGCCGCAGTGTCCAAATCGTGCAGGTAGTTCTGCCGCTGATAGAAGTAGTCGCGCACTTCCTCGTGCGGCTTGCTGATCGACCCACTGCCACTGCCGTCGGAGAAGCGTTCCTCGGTGGCGGCCAATAGCTGAGCCGTCGTATTGCGGTATCGGCGGTGCATGTTGACCATTGCCCGCGCCAGCTGTGGGTGCGAGCTGACCATCTGGGCGATCTCGTGTGCATCGGCGTCGATTCCCATGTCCTGATCGAGCGCGACTTCACGGAGTTCGGCAACCAATCTGGTGTCGTCCTCGGAGGAGAAGAACGATGTGTCGACGCCGAACACCTCGGAAATGCGGAGCAGCACCGGCACCGTCAGCGGGCGCACATCGTGCTCGATCTGATTGAGGTAGCTCGCCGAGATGCCCAGCTTCTGCGCCAGCGACACCTGGCTCATGCTGCGTTCGCTGCGGAGCTGCCGTAGCCGCACGCCGACGAAAGTCTTGGACACATCGCCAGGCTACGCCTGCGAAGAATGGCGTTAACACTGTTCGCAACTGGCTGCTGGATCACAATTCGGTGTGGATCGGGAACATTAGCCGAAGTAAAGGCGTATACCGATATACGAGCCATTCACCACGCACCCGAGGAGCGGTCATGTCCAACCGTCAGCGCACATCGGAAATCATCAGGGACGTCGTCGTCTTCGTCACCGGAGCTGTTCTCGTCGCAGCCACGGTCTGGCTCCCGGTTCAGGGAGATCAAGAAGTCACCGGTGCCATTCTCGTACTCGGCATCCTCGCCGCGTCGTCAGCACTGTGGGCCATCGGATCTGCGTCGAGGCAGAGTCACTGGACCCACGTGGGCCTCGGTCTGCTGCTCGCGGTGTCTCCCGCATTGATGGTGTTCCCGTCCGGACTGTTGGCCGCGGACCTGTTCGCCATCGTCGGCGGACTCGTTATCGCCGCCATGGGTGCCCTCGGAGTAATTGCCTCGCGTCGTGCCCCCGTGTCCTCGCGTGTGGTGGCGTCCAGCGAGCGCCCTGGCGTTCGTATCTGACACCTGCCTACAACTGGTGCTCCACTCCCCGGGGCGTATGCGATGAAAGTCGTAGACAGCCCGGGGGAGTGGAGCACTGTGTGCTTTCAGCGGTTCGATCCCCGACGCCGCCTGACAACCGACGCGATTTCGGCAGCCACGACGTCCGGCGCGGCGAGCGCATCGAACGCCGAATAGCGCAGGACCAACCAGCCATCGAGCACGATGGCATTCTGTCTACGCCGATCTTTGCTGAACACTTCTGCTGCGCAGTGGAATTCGCGGCCGTCCACTTCGATGATGGTTCGGCTGCGGCGGTCGACGAGGTCGCAGACGTAAGGACCGACCGCCGCGTTCATCTCGAGGCGCAGTCCTGGTCGATGCAGCGCCCGGCCCAACGCCCGCTCAGGTTCCGAGGCGAATCTGGTTACTGCGAGCCGAACCTGACGAGCCAACTCTGCATTGCTGCGTCGACCCGGGAATCGCTCGAGCAGTCAGGTGAGAGACGCAGGGTCGAGACCGAACTTCAGGCGTTCGTCGATCAACAATTCGGCCTCCGGTCGGGGGAGTACCGCCAGGCAATCGAGCATTGTCTGCGCAGGAGTGGTGCAGGGCAGGGACTCGACCCCGTCGACCAGTCGGGAATCCAGGGCGCGGCGGTGCAGCCGAAGCCATGGTGGTGGCCGCAACCGGGCGGTGCGGGAGACCGTCGCGTCGAGCGTGGTCGGCTCGGTTGTCCAACCGCGTATGTAAGCGGCAGACCTGTGGCTGAGCACTGCGTCGGCTCGCCACAGGGTGATGGCCTGACACCGATCCATGGTGGACGGTTGCCCAGCGATGTAGACCTCCGGGAGAACGCGGGTGAAGTGTCGCGAGATAGTGCTCGGATGCAGTCCGGAGGCGAGAAGCTCCCGAAGATGGGTGGGAGTGGAGCCTGCGGAATGACTTGTTTGGGTGGGAGTGGAGCCAGTGCAACTTCTGCTCCACTCGGTGGCGTCGGTCGGGGGATTTCGGCGAGCGTGGTGTCGAGTGAAGCGACCAGTTCGGGTTCACATCGTGAGATAAGATGACTGTGATGTCGATCACATCATCCAAGATTTCTGACTCGATTCAGACGCCGTCGCCAAACCGTACGAGCGTCCTGTATGAGTTTTTGTTCATTCCGTTCATCAACTGGGGATTCGTCGCTACCGGCGAGTAACACGCCCGTCCGATCGGCGAGGT
Organism: Rhodococcus sp. PSi06; assembly: GCF_054960675.1. Classification (NCBI taxonomy): domain Bacteria; kingdom Bacillati; phylum Actinomycetota; class Actinomycetes; order Mycobacteriales; family Nocardiaceae; genus Rhodococcus; species Rhodococcus sp. PSi06. The sequence continues at coordinate 41,900 of NZ_JBHNYO010000014.1, read as the reverse complement.
TTGTGGCACTCCAAAATTTGCAAACTTAGCAATGGTGCCGGGAAAGCTAGCCAAGATTGGCACTAACAACTGGTAGACGGCTGTTTTCGGTTGTGCCATTGTTTTGGAGTACACCAGAAGGGCCTGGCAACGATGTGAAGATTCGTCTCGAGGCAGGCCGAGAAGCAGAAGAGACTGGAGCTGAAGATGTCGACCACCGGCACCCCGAAGACCACCGCCGAGATCCAGCAGGATTGGGACACCAACCCCCGCTGGAAGGGCGTCACCCGTAACTTCACCGCGCAGCAGGTTTCCGACCTCCAGGGCACCGTCGTCGAAGAAGCGACACTCGCTCGCCGCGGCAGCGAAATCCTGTGGGACCTCGTGAACAACGAGGACTACATCAACTCGCTCGGTGCCCTCACCGGCAACCAGGCCGTGCAGCAGATCCGCGCCGGCCTCCAGGCGATCTACCTCTCGGGCTGGCAGGTCGCCGGCGACGCGAACCTCTCGGGCCACACCTACCCGGACCAGAGCCTCTACCCGGCCAACTCGGTGCCGTCGGTGGTTCGTCGTATCAACAACGCACTGCTGCGCGCCGACGAGATCGCCAAGATCGAGGGCGACACGTCCGTCAAGAACTGGGTTGCACCCATCGTGGCCGACGCCGAAGCCGGCTTCGGTGGCGCACTGAACGCCTACGAGCTGCAGAAGGCCATGATCGTGGCCGGCGCCGCAGGCGTGCACTGGGAAGATCAGCTCGCTTCGGAGAAGAAGTGCGGCCACCTCGGCGGCAAGGTGCTCATCCCCACCCAGCAGCACATCCGCACGCTGACCTCCGCACGTCTGGCCTCGGACGTCGCCGACGTGCCCTCGGTCATCATCGCCCGCACCGACGCCGAGGCAGCCACGCTGATCACCTCCGACGTCGACGAGCGCGACCGTGAGTTCCTCGACGGAACCCGCACCGCAGAAGGCTTCTTCGGCGTCAAGAACGGCATCGAGCCCTGCATCGCTCGCGCCAAGGCCTACGCACCGTACGCAGACCTCATCTGGATGGAGACCGGCGTGCCGGACCTCGAGGTCGCCAAGAAGTTCTCCGAGTCGGTTCGCAGCGAATTCCCGGACCAGCTCCTGGCCTACAACTGCTCGCCTTCGTTCAACTGGAAGGCGCACCTGGACGACGCCACCATCGCGAAGTTCCAGAAGGAACTCGGCGCCATGGGCTTCAAGTTCCAGTTCATCACCCTCGCAGGCTTCCACTCGCTCAACTACGGCATGTTCGACCTGGCACACGGCTACGCCCGCGAAGGCATGACCGCGTTCGTCGACCTGCAGGAGCGCGAGTTCAAGGCTGCCGAAGAGCGCGGCTTCACCGCCATCAAGCACCAGCGTGAGGTGGGCGCGGGCTACTTCGACCGCATCGCCACCACCGTCGACCCCAACACCTCGACGGCTGCACTGAAGGGCTCCACCGAAGAAGGCCAGTTCCACTGAGCTAGCCCGCCACTCCTCACCTTCAGCGCACTAGTCAGGCGGCCCCAGCGTTTCGTTGCGGGCCGCCTGACTCGTATCTGAGCACGTTTGCTGGTACCCCAGCAGAGTTACCCCCACCTCGCCTTTAGTTGTTGTTGTGCAATGCATTTCGAAGGAGTGTGCCTTGACGGTCGAGAGGGTGGGGATCGTCGGAGCCGGACAGATGGGTGCCGGAATCGCAGAGGTCTGCGCTCGCGCCCATGTCGACGTGTTGGTCTACGAACAGACTCGCGAACTGGCGACCGCCGGCCGCAGCCGCATCCTGCAATCGCTGGACCGCGGTGTCAGTAGCGGCAAGATCACCGAACGTGAGCGTGAGCAGGCAGCGTGCAAGCTGCGTTTCTCCTCCGATCTCGCCGACTTCGCCGATCGTCAGCTCGTCGTCGAGGCAGTGATCGAGGACGAGAAGATGAAGGCCGATATCTTCGCCGAGCTCGACGCCGTCGTGGTCGACCCCGGTGCCGTGCTCGCCTCGAACACCTCCTCCATCCCCATCACGACACTCGGATCTGCCACGACGGCCCCGAACCGAGTGGTGGGACTGCATTTCTTCAACCCGGTACCTGTGCTGCCACTCGTCGAGCTCGTCATCACCGATGCGACCTCCGAGGCGGTTGCCGATCGCGCCGAGAAATTCGCAGGCGACGTTCTCGGCAAGCAGGTGGTGCGCTCGGCCGACCGCTCGGGCTTTGTCGTCAATGCACTGCTCGTGCCGTATCTGCTGTCGGCCATTCGCATGGTCGAATCCGGATTCGCCACCAAGGAAGACGTCGACAAAGCAACCGTGTTAGGGCTGGCGCATCCGATGGGCCCGCTGGCGCTGGCCGATCTGATCGGCCTCGACACCGTCAAAGCCATTGCAGATTCCATGTACTCGGAGTTCGCGGAACCGTTGTTCGCCGCGCCCGCGCTGCTGCTGCGCATGGTCGATGCCGGGCAGGTGGGCAAGAAGACCGGAGCCGGGTTCTATCGCTACGAAAACGGCCGGGTCGCAAAGTAATCAACGTCTCGTAGCGCTATTGTCGTTTAGCCAGTTCCACCACGTCGATCGCAGGGAGCGCGTCAGTGAGCAAGTCCAAGAAGTCGAACGGTCTGGTCGCCAAGGGATTCGGAATCGGTTTGGCCGCCACCGGCGTCGCCCACTTCGTGGTCCCCGAGGCTTTCGAGGGAATTACCAAGCTCCCGTTCCCCAAGGACACGCGAACCTGGATCAGTCGCAACGGTGCCACCGAGTTGGCAGTCGGCGTGGCGATCGCGTACCCCAAGACCCGTAAGATCGGACTGGTCGGTCTGGTGGCGTATGTTGGGTGGTTGGGCGTCAACATCGCCAAGAACAGCTGACCTTACTGTTGCGAATGACTCGTTTAGAGCAGGAATAGCCTGGTCGAGGCGGTAGCTGTGTTGCGCTTACACAGATGCGTAGGTAGCAATGTAGTTATGACTTCAGCTACCGCTTACCAGGCCACCGCTCCGGACGCCCCGCTCGAGAAGGCGACGATCGAGCGACGCCCCGTCGGCCCTCACGACATTCTCATCGACGTCAAGTTCGCGGGCATCTGCCACTCCGACATTCACACCGCTCGAAACGAATGGGGCGGCACCACGTACCCCGTCGTTCCCGGACACGAGATCGCGGGCATCGTTGCCGAGGTCGGCTCCGAGGTGACCACCCGCAAGGTGGGCGACCGTGTGGGCGTCGGCTGCTTCGTCGACTCCTGTGGCAAGTGCGAGGCGTGCCTCGACGGCGACGAGCAGTACTGCACCAAGGGCGTCGTCCAGACGTACAACTCGACGACCTACGAGGGTGAGTTCACCAACGGCGGCTACTCCACTCAGATCGTCGTCACGGAGAAGTTCGTACTCGGGATCCCCGAGGGCGTCGAGCTCGACGTGGCCGCGCCGCTGCTGTGCGCAGGCATCACGCTGTACTCGCCGCTCAAGCACTGGGGAGCCGGCCCGGACAAGAAGGTCGCCATCATCGGTATGGGCGGCCTCGGCCACATCGGCGTCAAGATCGCTCACGCCATGGGCGCGCACGTCACCGTGCTGAGCCAGACGGACGCCAAGGAAGCCGACGGCAAGGCATACGGTGCCGACGAGTACTACGCCACCAAGGACACCACCGCCCTCAAGGATCTGCAGGGCAAGTTCGACCTGATCCTCAACACCGTTTCGGCCAACCTGCCCATGGGCAAGTACTTGGGACTGTTGGCACGCAACGGCACCCTGGTCGAGCTCGGCGTTCCCGAGAAGCCCCTCGAGGTGCCGGCGTTCAACCTGCTGGCCAACCGTCGTTCGTTCGCGGGCTCGATGGTCGGCGGCATCGCCGAGACCCAGGAAATGCTGGACTTCTGCGCCGAGCACCACATCGGTGCCGAGATCGAGGTCATCCCGGCCGAGAAGATCAACGAGGCATACGACCGCGTCGTCAAGTCCGACGTGCGCTACCGCTTCGTGATCGACGCAGCAACACTGTGATGTACAGCTGACAGACTCGAGGGGCCCGCGACACACCGTCGCGGGCCCTTAAAGTCTGTCAGCTTTCGGCAAGACGTTCCTTCTCGTGTTCTACATCGAAATCGGCTGCAGGCCAATCGAGATCGAGCTTTTCCAGCGCGTCGATCAGAATTTCTGTGACAGCCAATCTGCTGTACCACTTGCGGTCGGCAGGAATGACGAACCAGGGCGCATTGTCGACATCCGTGCGATCGAGAACCCGCTGGTATGCCGCGCGATACTGCGGCAGGAAACCCCGCTCGGTGACGTCACCCGGGTTGTACTTCCAATGTTTGTCCGGCCGATCGAGCCGTTCCTGAAGTCGCTTCTTCTGTTCCTCGGGCGAGACGAACAGAGCCACCTTCACTACTACCGTGCCGGAGTCGACCAGTTCCTTCTCGAAGGCATTGATCTCGTCGAATCGCTTCTCCCACACCTCCCGCGGCACCAGCTCGTGGACGGCGACGACGAGAACGTCCTCGTAGTGGGAACGATCGAAGACGCCGATCCGTCCGGCTCGCGGAAGTGCGTTGCGGATCCGCCACAGGTAATGGTGTTGCTTCTCTTCCTGGTTCGGAACGCCGAACGACGCCAGATCGACCCCCTGGGGATCGACCAACCCGATGACGTGTTTGACCATCCCGCCTTTGCCCGCGGTATCCATGCCCTGCAGCACCAGCAGAACCGATCTGCTGCCGCCGGTTCGGCCGTGGGCGTACAACTTCTCCTGCAGGGCGGCAAGGACTTCACCGCGCTCTTCGAGCAGCGCCTTGCCGTCGGATTTTCCGCCGTCGAAGCCCGGGGTGGCCGTGAAGTCGATGTCCTCCACTCGAGGTGAGGCACCGGCGCGCAGTACATCGACGGGAGACTGAGTCCACAGTTTCGAGTTGTCGGCCATGCGCGTCAGACTACGTCTCTACCATGGGGTTCATGGCCCCTACCATTGCAAAAGCCGAAACCGTGTCGCGTGAGCAACTGCTGGATTTCGTCCGTCCGCGTCACCACCACACGTTGATCACCCGCAAGCGCGACGACGGCCTTCAGGTCTCACCGGTCTCGGCCGGCGTGGACTCCGAGGGGCGAATCGTCATCGCCACCTACCCCGAGCGCGCGAAAGTGCTGAACATCCGCCGCAATTCGGCCGTCACGGTGCTGGTGCACAGTGACGATTGGAACGGCGACTACGTGCAGGTCGACGGCACCGCCGAAATCATCGATCTGCCCGACGCCGTCGAGCCTCTGGTCGAGTACTTCCGCAGCATCGCCGGCGAGCACTCGGACTGGGACGAGTACCGCGCGGCGATGGTGAAGCAGGGAAAGTCGTTGATACGCATCGTGATCGACACCTGGGGCCCGATCGCCGCGGGTGGATTTCCACCAGGAAGAGTGTGACAAGCCCGCCGGGAAGGGTGTGACAAGCCCGCCCGGGAGGGTGTGATTTAACCCTTCAGTGGTGCTGCGAACAGCGGCACTGCGTTCTCGAGTGCGTATCGGGTGCCGGCGACCGAGGCGGCCGAGAATGCGTTGGACAGGTTCAGGTCGCCGAGTACGACGAGGCGTCCGTCACGTGCCGACGGCAGCCCCTGGATCGACGGGTTGTCGGTGATGACCTCGGGTCCGCTGCCGATGGGGAACATGACCGTCAGGTCGGCGTCGAGTGCGGAGAGGTTCTCCTCGGACAGATCGATGCTGAACTTGCCGGGTTCGGCTCGGTCCTGGACGGCGGGGGTGTTCGTCATTCCGAGTGCTTCGAGGAAGTCGACGCGGGTGTCGCCTCGTACGTAGGCTCCGGCCTGCCCGCTGTAGAGCGTGCCGACGGCGACGGTCTTGCCTGCGAATTCCGGATTGGCGGCGACGGTTTCGGTGAATTGTGCCTCGGTGTCGTCGACGAGCTTCTTGCCCTCGTCGACTTTGCCGAGAGCCTGCGCCACGAGCTCGGTCTGTGCGTCCCACGTGGTGCCGTAGGCGATGTCGGTTCCCGGTGGGGCCGCGACGGTGGGTGCGATGTCGGACAGCTGGTCGTACACGGCCTTGTCGTTGGTGCTGCGAGTCCACAGAATCAGGTCCGGGGCCAGAGCCGCGACCGATTCCATGTCGACGTCGAAGGTGCCGACGATAGTGGGGTCGGTGTCGTAAGTTTCGTCGACCCACGGGCCGAGTCCGTTTCCGCCGACGCCGAGCCAGTCACTGGCACCGACGGGTTGAACGCCCAGAGCCAGTGCTGTTTCGGCATCGGACCAACCGAGTGCCACCACGCGCTGAGGATTTGCCGGTACTTCGACGTCGCCGAACATGTCGGTGACGACGACGCCACCGGCCTCGGAAGAATCGGCACCGTCACCGGCGTCGGAGCTGCATGCGGTCAGGGTCAAAGCGAAGGCGAGGGCTGCCGCAGGCAGAGCCAACGAACGGGAAATGCGCATAGGGCACGCTAACCTATCAAGCGGCGAAATGCTCCACGATCTTCGCGCAGAAGGCCGGCAAGTCGTCGGGATTTCGGCTCGACACCAGGTTGTTGTCCACCACGACCTCCTCGTCGACCACGGTGGCTCCGGCGTTGCGGAGGTCGGTCCGGATGCTCGGGTAGGACGTCAGTGTTCGGCCCTTCAGGACGTCCGCTTCTGCGAGTGTCCACGCGCCATGGCAGATGACGCCGATCGGTTTACGCGAATGCACGAACGCTCGGACGAACTCCACGGCGTCCGCGTCGACGCGAAGATGGTCTGGATTGGTGGTTCCACCGGGCAGGATCAGCGCATCGAAATCGTCCACCGAGACCTCACCGGCGATGCGGTCTACCGCGAAGGTGTCGGCGGCGTTCACATCACTGTTCATGGCTTGGATCTCGCCGTGATCGAGTGAGACCAATGTGACTGTGCCCCCGGCATTCTCGACGGCTTTACGTGGCTCGACCAGTTCGACCTGCTCGACGCCGTCGGCAGCGAGAATGGCGATGCGACGTCCGGACAATGTTTGTGTAGTCATACTTTTCGGATTACCGGCCCATTCGACTTTCAAACGAGAATCGGGTGCGCGGCGGTGGTACGAATGGACACATGAGCGAATCACCCATCGAATCCCCGACCGCGGATCGCGTCGAGCAAAACCAGCCGATCACCGACGAACCCGACGACATCGATGCGGGCGATCTACCCACCGAGGCGGATGCCCGGGACGTCATCGACCAACGCACCGAGGTTCCCCTCGACGACGAGTACGACGAGCGCTAGGACCGACCCGGCTCGCCGTCGACCAACGGATGCGGTTGCGACTTGAACTTGGCCGGTGAGCCGTCGGCCATCGCGACACCGTGGATTCCGCCCCACATCATCATGCACAGGTAATCGATCAGGTCGTCTGCCGACATGGATTTGTTGGAGATCCACCAGTGGGTGGCCAATTGGACCGCGCCCACGATGGCGAAGGCCCACGGCACCGATCCGCCGGAATCCATCTCGCGTTGACGGAGGCGCTCACCGAGGACGGTCGAGAGCAACTCGGCAATCATCCGCTCGGACTCGGCGACGACATCGCGGTTGTTGCCCGCGTTGTTCGCCATGACGTAGAGGTAGACCTCTGGATCGGTCGCAACGGTCTCGACGTAGGCGGTCACCACCACACGGGTGAGCTCGTACTCGTCGAGTTCGTGTGAGATGGCGGAGTAGATCCGCGGGGCAAGTGTCGTTTCGACATACCGCGACATGGTGGCGCTGGTCAGATCGTTCTTGTCGGTGAAGTACCGGTAGAGCACCGTCTTCGAGATACCGATCTCCGACGCGATCTCGTCCATTCCGATCTCGCGGCCACGCAACCGAATCGCGGCCAACGTGCCGTCGACCAGTTCCTCGCGTCGAGCGATCTTGTGCTCGCGCCACCGACGTTTGCGGCCGTCCGGCTTCTCGGCCTTGGGCTTGTCCTCGCTCGGCTCGGACTCGTCCAGCTTTGCCTCCGTCGTATTTCTCGCCACATCTCCACCCTATGCGCCTGCTCCGACACCATTGCAGGCTGCGTCCGGTTGATCCGTCACATTTCTGGGCACAATGTCGGTTGTGCAGCTCATGAACTTCGACGACGACACCAAGCGTCGCGACCTCCGCAAGATGAAAACGGTCGCGACGGGCTTCCTCGTCTTCGCATCGGTCGTCTACCTGTTCTGTCGGTGGCAGGAGTCGACCGGTGCGGGGGCCTGGGTGGGCTACGTACGCGCCGCGTCGGAGGCGGGCATGGTCGGCGCGCTCGCGGACTGGTTCGCGGTGACCGCGCTGTTCAAGCATCCGCTGGGTATTCCCATTCCGCACACGGCGCTGATCAAGAAGAAGAAGGACCAGCTGGGCGCAAGCCTGAGCTCGTTCGTCGGCAGTAACTTCCTCGCTCCCGAGGTGGTCTCGGACAAGGTCCGATCTGCGCAGGTTCCGTTGCGGTTGGGTACCTGGCTCGCCCAGCCCGAGAACGCCGAACGCGTTGCAGCCGAGGCCGCGACCGTGTTGCACGGTGTGGTCGATGTGCTCAACGACGAGGACATCACCGCGGTGATCGACAGCACCATCGTGCGTCGACTCGCCGATCCGCAGTGGGGGCCGCCCATCGGCCGGATCCTGGACGAGTTGCTCCGTGAGAACCGTCAACTGCCGCTCATCGACATGCTGGCCGAGCGGGCTCATCAGTGGGCGTTGGGTAGCCAGGAAATGATCGATCGGGTCGTGGCCCGCGACTCTCCGAATTGGTCGCCGAAATTCGTGGACACCTTGTTGGGCGAGAAGGTCTACAAGGAGCTCGTCGAGTTCACCTGGAAGATCAGGTCCAACCCCGAGCACGACGTACGGCTCGCCGCCAACAAATTTCTGATCGACTACGCCAACGATCTGCAGCACGATCCCACCACCATCGAGAAGGCCGAGAAGCTCAAGGCGCAGATCATGGGACGCGAGGAGATCACGGGCCTGGCTGCGGCCACCTGGAAGGTCGCCAAGCGTCTGATCACCGAATCGGTCGACGATCCGACGAGCACGCTGCGCACCAAGATCAAGGAGAACGCCGCCAACCTCGGGGTGCGGCTTCGCGACGACGAGGAACTGCGCGGCAAAGTGGACGGCTGGCTGCTCGGCGGAGCGACCTATATCGCTGCGAACTACGCCGACGAGATCACCACGATCATCGGCGACACCGTCGCTCGATGGGATGCCGAGGAAGCGAGCAAGAAGATCGAACTGCAGGTCGGACGGGATCTGCAGTTCATTCGAATCAATGGAACCGTCGTCGGTTCCATCGCCGGCCTGGCTATCTACACGGTCTCGGATCTGATCTTCGGGCACTAGTGCTAGCAGAGTGCTTGCAATAGTTAGCACCCACGGGTACCGTCGTTCTCGAACACCGAATCCAGGAGGCCGAGATGGCCGAGAACGAGGGAGATCTGGTCGCCAAAGCGACCGAAGCGACGCACGTCGTCGCCGAGGCAAGCGACATAGTCGCCGCAGTGGTGACAACGGCAGCCCAGGACATCGGAAGCTACATCCGGTCACAGCGAGAAGCCGCTCAGGTATCGATGCGGCAACTTGCGAGCCGTGCCGGCGTGAGCAACCCGTACCTGAGTCAGATCGAACGCGGACTGCGCAACCCGTCCGCAGAAGTACTAGCGCAGATTGCCAAGGGTCTGCGCGTGTCCTCCGAGGTGCTGTACGTCCGGGCCGGGATCTTGGAAGCGCGTCCCCACGGTCCGGTGCGCGAAGCTCTGCTCGGCGATGAGCACATCACCGAACGGCAGAAGCAAGTGCTGATCGAGATCTACGACTCGTTCTGTCGTGAGAACGAGTCGACGCAAGAGCCCGAACCCGACGAACAGGAGACACCCGATGTCTGATTCCAAGAACTTCGAAAACGTCAAGACCCCCATCTTCGCAGCCGTCGGTGCCGGCGACGCCGTAGTCCAGGCCGTTGCGGACGTCGTCGCTCAGGTGCGCTCGCGCGCCGAGAGCCGCACCAGCGAGGTCAACGCTCGCCTGGCCGACATCTCCGAAGAGGTCACCGAGGGCGTGGAGAACCTGCGCGAGCGCCTCGCCGCTCTGCCCGCAGAACTCCCCGACGAGATCGCCGAACTGCGTGAGCGTTTCACCCCCGAGGAGCTGCGCAAGGTGGCCGAGGCGTACCTCAAGGTTGCCTCCGACCTCTACACTTCCCTCGCCGAGCGCGGCGAAGAGGCCGTGGAGCGCATCCGCCGCACACCCGCGGTCGAAGAAGGCCTCGACCGCGCCAACTCCGCAGCCAACGACGTCGTCGACCTCACCGAGCAGGCCCTCGGAACCGTCGCTTCGCAGACTCGCGCCGTCGGCGAGCGCGCCGCAGCTCTCGCCGGCATCGCGTCGGACAAGGTTCGTGAGGGTGCCGAGGAGATCTCGGACGCAGCCGACGAGCTCGCCGAGAACATCGACGAGGCAGGCGACGAGGCCAAGGACAAGGCCGTCGAGGCTTCCGACAAGGTGAGCGGCGTGGCCGGCAAGGTCGAGTCCAAGACCCGTAGCAGCGCCAACTCGCCGATCAAGAAGACCCCGGCACCGGCGAAGAAGACCGCTCCGGCACCGGCTGCGAAGAAGACCGCACCGGCACCGGCCAAGAAGGCTCCGGCGAAGAAGACCACTCGCTAAAGCATTCGTAAAGAAAACGACCCCTGCGCCGCGCGGTGCGGGGGTCGTTTCTCGTACACTGGCGGGCGTGATTGCGAGCAGCTTCTCCCAGACGATCTTCTTGATCCTGCAAGTCATTTCGGTTGCCGGAGCGGCCTACGCAATTTTTCACGCGCTGCGCCAACGGCCGGACGCGTTTCCCGCGGCCGGCAAACTGACCAAGAATGCCTGGTTGGGCATCCTGGCGGTGGGACTGCTGCTGACGCTGATCGGACCGAACGTCATCATGTTCTGGATCATCGGCATCGTCGGAATTGCGGTGTACCTCGTCGACGTCCGACCCAAGATCGACAGCATTCAGCGCGGACCCCGCTGGTAGGCAGGCGCAGCGACGCTCACGAAAATCGTGGGCGTACCGTCTACCGCACCCGCCAGGGGGTCGAGGTAGAGGGGATTTTCTGTGGTTTCACGCAAGGTAGTCGAACGTGTGCTGTTCGGAATCGGCAGCGCGGCCGCGGCGGCATCGGTCGGTGCCTTCGTCGTTCGGCGTCGTCGCCTGCATTCGTTCACCAAGACGACGGACGTCCGGCCCGACGAGCTTCTGCAGCGCCCCGCGATCGAGCCTGTCGTCACCGAGGTGGTCACCGACGACGGAGCTCACCTGCACGTCCGTAGCTACGGAGATGCAGATGCCGAACCGATCGTCTTCAGCCACGGGTGGACCTGCTCGGCCGACTATTGGTTCCCGCAGATCAACGCCCTCGCCGACCGCTATCGCGTCATCACCTACGACCAGCGCGGCCACGGCCGCAGCGACGTCGGAACGCGGCCACTGAGCCCCGACGTGCTGGCCGACGACCTCGCTGCAGTGCTCGCCTCGACTGTCGTCGAGGACAACAAGGCCGTCCTGGTGGGGCACAGCATGGGCGGTATGTCCATCATGGCGTGGGCCGGAAGCTACCCCGAACAGGTCGATCGACTCGTCAGTGCCGTGCTCCTGGCCAGCACCGCGACCGACTCTCTCGTCCGCGAGACCACCGTCATCCCGCTGCCGCAGCGCTTCCCGCGCGTTCCGGCCCCGGTCGGTCGAGCCGTACTGAGCTCGGCGCTACCGCTGCGGCCGTCACCGGTGACGCGTCAAGCCATCAAGTACATCTCGATGGCTCCCGGCGCCACTCCAGCCGAGGTGGCCTTCTGCGAGAAGATCGTGCTCGAATGCGCCCCGCGCACCCGCGGCATCTGGGGCGCGGCCATCAGCGATCTCGACATCCGCGAGGCGCTGGCGAACATGTCCGTTCCCACCAGCGTCCTCGTCGGATCTGCCGACCGACTGACCCCGCCGGTGCACGCCCGCAAACTCGCCCGCGCCCTGGACGATCACGATCATCTGAGCCGATTGATCGTGATCCCCGGCATCGGTCACATGAGCTCGGTGGAAGCAATCGACGAATTCAACACAGAAGTGGTCCGTCTGCGAAATCTCTGAATCAGCTGAACACCACGGTCTTGCGGCCGTGGACCAGCACTCGATCTTCCAGGTGCCAGCGCAGGCCACGGGAGAGCACCAGCTTCTCGATGTCGCGGCCCTGGCGCACCATGTCGGTGATCTCGTCGGAATGGTCGACACGGATGACGTCCTGCTCGATGATCGGACCGGCGTCGAGCTCGGCAGTGACGTAGTGACAGGTTGCGCCGATCAGTTTGACGCCCCGCGCGAAGGCCTGGTGGTACGGGCGGGCACCGACGAACGACGGCAGGAAGCTGTGGTGAATGTTGATCGCCCGGCCCGCCCAGTGAGTGCACAGCGATTCCGGCAGAACCTGCATGAAGCGCGCCAGGACGACGGCGTGGGGGTCGTAGGAATCGACCAGCGAACGCACCTTCTCGAAGGCAGGCCCCCGCTCGGCCGGATCCTTCGCGAATTCGACGTGATGGAACGGTGTGCCGTGCGCGGCAGCGATCGGCTCGAGGGACGCGTGGTTACCGATCACCGCAGAAATCTGTGCGGGCAGTTCGCCGCCCGCGGCCCGTCCCAGCAGATCGTGCAGGCAGTGCGCTTCCTTGCTGACGAGCAGTACCACGCGCTTGGGTTCGCCCGAATCATGCAGTGCCCATTCGGTTTCCGGACCGAGCTCGGCCGCCACCTCGGCGAACCGGGCACGTAGGTCCTCGACGCTCATGCTGACCGACGACGCCCGAACGGCCTGCCGGGTGAAGAACCAACCGGTGTCGGGATCGGCGTGGTACGCAGCCTCGACGATCCATCCGCCGACCTCGGCGAGAAACGTGGAGATACGGGCGACGATGCCCGTCTTGTCGGGGCAACCGAGAGACAGAACGTAGCGGCGGTCCTCGGACACGGAAGAACTCATGGCAACGATTCTCTCAGGGCGTGCGGACCCCGGTTGCCACCAGTGTCCCGAGATCGATCGAATCGATCCCGCGTTCGGTCAGCAGAGCCGAGAACTCGGCTCGAATCTGCGCGCGAGTGGCGTCGTCGAACGGAGAGAGTGCACCGCGCAGGGCGCTGCCCAGTACGAAATCCCAGACGAACGACTGCGTCGCCGGAACATGATTGGAGAGCTCGACGACCCGGACGTCAAACGTACCGGCGTCGGTGAGCCAGGGGCCGAGCAGATCCGCTGTCTCCATTCTGCGGATCGGGTGATCGGCGGCACCGGCCGTCGGATCGGGCGCTGGGCCCGCGCTCGCCGGCCAATGACCGGCGATCACGTCGAAGAATGCGCCCGAGAAATCCCGGACCGACCCCTCGCGCCACACCGTCACTCCGACGCGCCCGCCCGGTCGCACCAACGAGACGAGTCGCGCGAAATCCTGCTCCGGGCGGGGAAGGAAGAAGATGCCGTACGAGCATGCCAGAGCGTCGTACCCGGCATCGGGAACGGTCGACGGCGGTTCCCACTCGGTGGCGTCGGCGACGACGAAGTCGATATTGCGCAGAGCCCGATCGGTGGCCTTCGTGCGGCCCACCTCCAACAGGTCGTCGGCGAGGTCGATGGCATGCACGATGCCGTCGGGTCCGACGGCGGCTGCCGCAGGAATCGCAGATGCCCCGGTGCCCGAACACACATCCAGGACGGCGTCGCCGGTTGCCAACCCGAGGGCGAAGGCGAGCGACTGCCCGGCCGGTCCCCAGACCTGCGGCGTCACCGCGTCGAACTCCCTGCTGGTGGCATTGAAGGTGGCGGCGAGCGAAGCTGCGGTCATGACCGAAAATCGTAGACCGACAGGGCTGCGAACGGCAGAGCTGTGAAAAGCTGGGCCGCATGACACTCACCCGCGCTGCCCTCGCCGGCATGGTCGACCACACTCTGCTCAAGCCCGAGGCCACCGCCGCCGACGTGGAAGCCCTCATCGCAGAAGGGCGCGAGCTGGGAGTGCTCGCAGTGTGCGTCTCGCCGTCGATGTTGCCGATCCGCGCCGAGGGAATGCTGACCGCCGTCGTCGCCGGATTCCCGTCGGGCAAGCATCATTCGTTGATCAAGGGATCCGAGGCGCGCCTCGCGGTGCAGCAGGGTGCCGACGAGATCGACATGGTGATCGACGTCGGAGCGGCCATCGCCGGTGACTACAACGCAGTGCTGGCTGACATCGTGACCGTCCGCGAAGGAATCGGCAACGCGGTACTCAAGGTGATCATCGAGTCCGCAGCGCTGTCCGACGAAGCGATCGTCGAAGTGTGCCGCGCCGCAGAAACCGCGGGCGCGAACTTCGTCAAAACGTCCACCGGGTTCCATCCCGCCGGCGGTGCGAGCGTCGAGGCGGTGCGATTGATGGCAGAGACCGTCGGCGGACGACTGGGCGTCAAGGCCAGCGGTGGCATCCGCACCACGGAGGCCGCCCTGGCGATGATCGACGCGGGTGCAACACGATTGGGGCTGTCGGGTACCCGCGCGGTGCTCGACGGATTGAGCTAGAGCGCCACATGGGCTAGGCGACCAGCGAGCAACCCTCGGGGGTCTGCTGATTCTGGTTCTGCTGGGTCGCGGGAATCGTGTACTGCCCGCCTTCGAGGGTGAGCTCGATGCCGGAGTCGGTGACGGTCAACGACGTCGGAGCCATGTCCAACGGGTAGGCCTGCAGGCTGTCGGTCAGCACTCCGACTACGGAATCGACCAGATCGGTGGGGATGCCCAGACCCAGGATCGACGCGTCGACGGTTTGGACATCGACCTTGCCACCGGTGACCTGTGGCTTCACGGTCAGTTTCGCGAGCGCGCCCACGGCGAACTCCAAGGTGCCTGCCGATGCGTCCGAGGTGACGCCCGAGACGATCGCACCGATGCCTTGGCTCTGCAGAGTGCGAGTGATGCCGTCGGTGGACCACGCGATGTCGGCACTCGAGCTGCCGATGGTGCCGCCGGAATCCGTGGTCTGGGTGAGGTTCAGATCCCGCGCCTCGGCGTGCACGACCATGCCCTCGGCCGGCCCGAATCGCGCGTCGTCGCTGTCGACGGTGACGGACGAGACCTTCTTGTCCACCAAGGAGAGCAGTACCGGCTTGAGGCCCAGACCGACCTCGACCTGGCTACCGAGCTCGGATTCGAGCTGCCCGGCAAGGCACGACTTGATCTGTTGACGCACGAAGAGCTCGCCACCGATGACGGCTACGAGAAGAACAACGACGACGGAGACGGCAATCAAGGGCACGCTGCTGCGCTTGGTTGAGGATGACATTCCCGGCAGTCTTCCCGATGATTCTGAGCAAGCTCTGTGAAACTCGCCGAACAGATGTATCCGATACCAAAGTTTGTGATCTGTAACACATTTTGACGTACGCTTGCGCCATGGGTACGACAGGACCGAGTGTGCAGGAACTGCACTCGCTCGCCACTCGTCAGGACGGCTATTTCACCGCCGAGCAAGCCGGGGAGCTCGGCTTCGATTCGGCAATGGTGCGAGTCAACCTGGCCACCAACACGTGGACCCGCGTCGAGCGCAATCTGTTCCGACTGGGCCAATGGCCGCACAGCGAGCTCGAGGTGTTCGCGATGTGGTGCGCCTGGTTCGGCGGCGAGGCAGTGATCTCTCACCAGAGCGCCGCCGAGTTGCACGGATTCGGGCATCTGCACCCGCAATTCGTGCACCTGTGTGCCTTCGGTGACCTACGCCTGAGCGACACCCGACTTGCCGTTCACCGGCTACGGCTCGAGCCCCGCGACGTCGAATCGGCCGGCACGTTCAACATCACCACGCCGGTGCGCACCGTGCTCGACCTCGCCGCCGGCGGAATCTCGCAACTGACCCTCGACGAAGTGGTGTGCGACGCAGTAGCGATCGGCCGTGTCGACGCGCAGGCGTTGTACTCCGAGGCCGGAAGCAGCACCGATCGAGTGGCCGAGCGCGTCGAACTGGCGCTGTCTGCCTGTTCGTGAGCGTTAGCCCGCGTGCACTGTCCGGGTACGAGTGACGGTAAATCCTGCGCGCTCGAAGGCGGCTTTCATGGGCAGGTTCGTCGAGTCGGTGGTACCCACGATCCTCTGTTCACCGGCCTCGTGATGGACCAGGACCATCTGTGCGAGTAGATCGTGGACGTAGCCGTGGCCTCGGTGTTCGGGAACCACACCGAGATAGCTGATGGCCGCGTCGTAGGCATTTCTCGTCGGCACGATGAACCCCACCGTGCCGCCGAGGCGCGTCGCAATCTGCCAGGCATCCCGTTGCCCCGGGAGGGAACTGTAAAAAGCGAGGTCGTCCGCAGCGAGTGCTGCGACTCCGTGTTCGGCGACCATGGCTTGGGTGTGGGAGTCGAGGCTGCCGGCTGCGACGGCCTCGAACACCTCGAGGAACTGTGCATCGGTGCCCGCTGAGAATTGCAGACGAGTGGACGCCTCGGGCATCGGATCGTGAGCGGTTCGAGCGAAAGAGACACGTTCGGTCGTGCGAGTGAAACCGCCCCGATGCGCGGCCGATTCACGCCACGCCAATGCGCGCGATAGGGAGTCGTCCATCGAGTTTCCCACCGGCACATCGACATTGAACTCGAGTGCTGCGCTGTGATCGAAGGCCGCACGAGCGGCACCGATCAAGGCGGCACCGACATCGTCCGGGCGCTTCTCGGCGGGCACGACCGACAAACAGTCGAGGGTGACGGGGCTGGTTGCGTCCGGACGGCCCCACCACACAGCACGCCCGACCGGACGCCCCGCGCGTTCGGCCAACCAAGTCCACTCGTAGCGGTAATTTCCTGACGCCATTTCCTCACGAAACCGAGTTCGATCGACCCAGGCAACGGGATCTGCAGTCGACCACCGTTCGAGCGTCGGCAGGTCCGCGGGCACGCACGGTCGAATCGTGAGAGGCCCAGCAATCCACGATCGCGTCATTCGGCGGCACGTTCGAGAGCCTCGAGTTGACGCTGTAACTCGGCTCGGTCGATCTCGGTCTCCACCAGTGGTAGTAGTGGTGCGCCCGGATTCGGATCGTCGAGATAACGCGGCACGACGTAGGTGTGGATGTGGGGAACACTGTTGCCGAAGGTGAGGTAGTTGATCTGGCACGGCTCGAACACCGTGTTGAGCAGCCGTGCAGCCCTGCGGAGGTCGTTCATGTACCCCGCTGCTTCTTCGTCGCTGAGATCTATCAGGTCGGATGCATGCCGACCTCGCCAGATGACCATCGATTGCCCCGGAAGGTGGGCACGTTTCCGAAGGTAGGCATCGGCGAATTCACCGGAATAGAAGCGAACTCCGCCCGCAGTCTCGACCGGGCGGCCCTGCGCACATATGTGGCACCCGACGCCTGCTTTGCGGTCGAACCAGTCCGCCGGCCACGTGTGCGTCATGATCCTTTGGTACCGCAGACTTCGGCATCGAGCAATCGTTCACCTCGGTGCAACTGCCGACCAGGGCACCGTGAGCACGTTGTCTCGCATGCGGCGGCGGGGGAGTGTAACCGGAAGACCCTGCTCAGCAAGGGTTTTCAGTGCCGCACGCCAGCGCAGTCGGGGGCCGTATGGGGCCAGTGGTGCCGAAACCGACCACGCCCGATCGGCGCGCCGCAGTAGGTCGTGCACAAGCTCGCCCTCGATGTTGCGGTGTATCAACACTTTCGGAAGTCGCTCGGCGATGTCCGAGGGCGTCTCGACATCGAACGGATCCCAGGCAAGAGTGAGCGACCGCGGCCCGTCGGCGTCGAGCAACACCCAGGCGCAGCGTCGGCCGAGTTCGTCGCAGGTCCCGTCCACCAGCAGGCCGCCGGGTGCCAGGCCGGACAGGATCCGTTGCCAGGCACCGGGTACCGCATCCTCGGGGTACTGACGCAACACGTTGAAGGCGCGCACCAGATTCGGTCGCAGTCCAGCCAACTCGAAGCCGCCGCGGGCGAATTCGACGCCGTCGCTGCCCTGGACCACGCGTGCGGGATCGATCTCGAGTCCGGTGACGCGGAGGTCCGGTCGAATCGTGCGCAGGCGTCCGGCGAGCTCCAGAGTGGTGTTCGGCATCGCCCCGTAGCCGAGGTCGACGACGAGGGGATCCGGTGACTCGAGCAGGACCTGTCGAACATCGGGATCGTGCATCAGCCACCGGTCACTGCGACGCAACCGGTTGATGCCGGTGGTGCCGCGGGTGATGACGCCTTCAGGCTTGTTCAGCGCCTTGTTCAGAGCTAAGCGTTCTTTTCGAGCCAGTCGGCGGTCACTTCGCCCTCACCGCGCCACAGGTCGATGAGGTTGACGAGCATGAGCTGTTCGAGCTTGCCGCCGATGAAGGGCAGGAACACCTTCGCCTCGGAGGAGGTGCGCAAGGTCGATCCGCCGTTGGTGGGGAACAGCGACGTGGTGCCCTTGAGTGAGCCGGGTCCGGCCGGAATCGACGCGTCGTAGTGGCCCGCGGTGGTTTCGCCGTACGCGTCGAAATGCACGTTGCGGGTGATGACCATGTCTTTCTTCATCACCGTCTGTGCGATGTCGGGCAACTCGGTACGGGGAATGACGTGATGCATCACGATGTCGATTCCGGCGTCGGACACCTCGAAGCTCTTCAGTTCATTCTCCGAGTACTTCCGCATCTCCTCGATGCGGGCGTCCCAGTGATCGCGACTGGACAACGCCGCATAGACCTGCTGCGTCGAGTGGGTGAACCGGGCGGAGTAGTTCATGCGGCGAGCCATAGTGCGCCAGGCTACCCAGGAGCGGAGCCTGCGGAGCGACCAGGCTCAGCTGTTCGCCTGTGCGGCGATCCAGTTGCCGGTGAAGTCCTGCTCGTTGTCGATGAGGGTGAGGACCTGCTCGCTGATCATCGATTCGATCTTTCCACCGAAGATGGGGACCTTGACCTCGGTGGTGCCGGCGAGTGCGACGGTCGTGACGTCGCCTGTGGCGTCGAGCGTGGTGGTGCCGGTGATGCGCGCGGGTGCCCCTTCGACGGTGGCTCCGAAGGTGCCGGCGGCGTGCTTGCCGTCGAACGGTCCCCAGCTTTCGGTGCGTTCGATGATGAGGTCGCCCTTCTTGAAGGCGGTCACCGCGGACGGCAGCTCTTCTTCCGGAACGGACTGGGTCAGCACGACGTCGATGGTGCCGTCGCCGACGGTGATGCTCTTCACGCTGGCGCCGGGACCGCCGATCTGTTCTATGCGGTCCTTCCAGTACTGCTCGGACGTCAGCGCTGCGTGGACCTTGTCGGCGGAGGCGGGCACAGTCGAGCTGTGCTCAATGGGGCGAGGCATCCACGCAGGTTACCGGGTGACTCTTCACGCTCGTGCGCGACCGGTAGCGTGGGATTCCGTGCCTACTGCAATTTCCGATCTCACCACCATTCGGGTGGGTGGCCCGGCCCGTGAATTCGGTGTCGCGACCAACGGCGACGAGTTGGTCTCTGCCGTGCGCGACGCGGACCGGTCCGGAACCGATGTGCTGGTCGTGGGCGGGGGATCGAACCTGGTCGTGGGCGACGAGGGCTTCGACGGCCGGGTGATTCAGGTGACCGGTTCTCGGCTGGACATCGACGGCGAGATGGTCACCGTGGACGCGGGTGTCGAGTGGGACGCCGTAGTGCAGGCGACGATCGATGCAGGTCTGTCCGGGATGGAAGCGCTCTCGGGGATTCCGGGCACCACCGGGGCGACGCCGATTCAGAACGTCGGGGCCTACGGTGCGTCGACGTCGGAGTTGCTGCACAGTCTCACCGTCTACGACCGGGAGACCCAGGAGACGGCGGTGTGGACGCCGGAGCAGTGCGGTTTCGGTACACACCGGTCGTCGGTGTTCAAACGATCCTCGCGGTACGTGATTCTGGACGTCACGTTCGCGCTGAAGAAGACGACGCAGTCGCTGCCCGTGCGCTATGCCGCGTTGTCGGAGCGACTGGACGTGCAGATCGGCGATGTCGTTCCGGTGCCGGATGTGCGCGCGGCAGTGCTGGCTCTGCGCGGTGAGCGCGGGATGGTGCTCGACGCAGCCGATCACGACACCTGGAGTGTGGGGTCCTTCTTCCTCAATCCGGTGTTGTCGAACGTGCCGGAGCAGGCCACCCATGCACCGAGCTTCCCCGACCCCGCCGGAACGAAGATCCCGGCCGCCTGGCTCATTCAGAACTCGGGATTTCCGCGCGGCTACGGCACCGAGTTCGGCCGCGGCACTGCGTCGCTGTCCACCAAGCATGTACTGGCCGTCACCAACCGGGGCGGGGCGACGGCGTCGGACATCCTGGCGCTCGCTGCGCACGTCCGCGACGGTGTTCAGGAGAAGTTCGGAGTCACGCTGACGCCCGAGTGTGACCTCGTCAACTGCGCGCTGGGTTAGAGCCGCTCGAAACGGCGCATACGATGGAGCTTTGCAAGTAGAAGCTCGTAGGAGGTAAATCAGTGCAGGTCACCAGCGTGGGGCATGCGGGATTCCATATCGATACCGACGCCGGAAGCATCCTGTGCGACCCGTGGGTGAATCCGTCGTTCTACGCATCGTGGTTCCCGTTCCCGGACAACTCGGGCCTGGACTGGGACGCACTCGGCGACTGTGACTACCTCTACGTCTCGCACCTGCACAAGGACCATTTCGACCCGAAGAACCTGGCCGAGCACGTCAACAAGGACGCCACGGTGCTGCTGCCGGACTACCCGGTGCTCGACTTGAAGCAGGAGCTCGAGAAGCTCGGTTTCCACAAGTTCTACGAGACGACGGACTCGGTCAAGCACACGATCTCCGGGCCCAAGGGTGATCTGGACATCATGATCATCGCGTTGCGAGCGCCTGCAGACGGTCCCATCGGAGATTCGGGCTTGGTCGTCTCCGACGGAAAGACCGTGGCGTTCAACATGAACGACGCGAGGCCGGTGGACCTGGACGTGATGACCGAGAATTTCGGTCCCGTCGACGTGCACATGCTGCAGTACTCGGGCGCGATCTGGTATCCGATGGTCTACGACATGGTCTCGCGGGCCAAGAAGAACTTCGGAATCCAGAAGCGGCAGCGCCAGATGGATCGAGCGCGTCAGTACATCGAACAGGTCGGGTCCACCTGGGTCGTTCCGTCGGCCGGCCCGCCGTGTTTCCTCGACGACGAGCTACGCACCCTCAACGACGTGTACGGCGACCCGGCCAACGTCTTCCCGGACCAGATGGTGTTTCTCGAGCAGATGCGCCTGCACGGGCACGACAAGGGTCTGTTGATGATGCCGGGGACCGCCGCGACATTCGACGGTTCCGAACTGCTCTCGCACGAGCACCCCATTGCCACCGCTGAAGCGGAGGCCATCTTCACCACCGGCAAGGCCGAGTACATCGAGGCGTACGCCCAGCGTCAGGCATCGGTCATCGCGGCGGAGAAAGCCCGCTGGGCTCCGGCCGAGGGCGAGCCGCTGCTCGAGCCGCTCCGGGGTCTGTTCGAGCCGATCATGGCGCAAACGGACCTGATCTGCGACGGCATCGGCTATCCCGTCGGTATCACGATGGGTGCCGAAACCGTAGTGCTGGACTTCCCGAAAAAAATTGTGCGAGAGCCGATCTCGGACGAGAAGTTCCGTTACAGCTTCACGATTCCGCCGGAACTGGTACGAACCGCAGTGCGAGATCAGGAACCCGACTGGGTGAACTCGATCTTCCTGTCCACCCGTTTCCGGGCCCGCCGCGTCGGCGGATACAACGAGTTCCTGTACACGTTCTTCAAGTGCCTCACCGACGAACGCATCGCCTACGCCGACGGCTGGTTCTCCGAGGCGCACGACGACACCGCCACGATCACGATGGGCGGCTACGAGATCCAACGCCGCTGCCCGCACCTCAAAGCGGACCTCACGAAGTTCGGCATCGTCGAGGGCAAGAAGCTCACCTGCAACCTGCACGGGTGGGATTGGAACCTCGACACCGGCCGCTGCCTGACGTCCAAGGGCCACGAGCTGCGCACGCGCAAGCTGTGAGACTGCCCCCAAAAAGTTCCGGGAAAGTGGGGTATCTCCACGACACAGGTACGTTGGATAACGTGCATGAGCAGGTAGAACAGACAAATCGGACGCGCACGGTGTGGTTTATCGCCGTGCTCGTCGCCTTGGTGGCGTTGGTGGCTGGTTGCACCGTCGGATCCGGCGACGGAGGTTCGGGAGCTGCTGCCCCCACTACCGAGGCCGCGCCCGTCGCGAAGGTCACCGCGAACCCGGCCGACGGCGCAGTCGACATCAGCCCCGTCGCGCCCATCTCGGTCTCGGTGGCCGATGGAACGCTCACCGAGGTTGCGCTGACGAACCCCGAGGGCAAGGTCGTTCAGGGTGCGCTCTCACCCGACAAGACGTCCTACGCAGTCACCGAGCCACTGGGCTACGGCGTCGAGTACACGTGGTCCGGCGCGGCTGTCGGCAGCGACAACAAGACCGTGCCCATCGAGGGTGCGTTCACCACTGTCGAACCGGACAGCCGGACCTCGGTCAGCACCAACATCGGCGACGGCCAGGAAGTGGGCATCGCCGCGCCGATCATCCTGCAGTTCGACTCGGCGATCGAGGACAAGGCAGCCGTCGAGAAAGCGTTGACGGTGACCACCAACCCGCCGACGCCCGGCGCCTGGGCCTGGTTCCCCGACGACAACGGCTCCCGCGTCCACTGGCGTCCTACCAACTACTGGGCTCCCGGTACGACGGTGTCGGTGGTCGCGAAGCTCTACGGCGTCGATTACGGCGACGGCGCGTACGGGGCCGACGACGTCACCCTGAACTTCAGCATCGGACGTAGCCAGGTCGTCGTCGCCGACGCGACCAGTCACCGCATGCAGGTGGTGCGCGACGGCGCGACGATCATGGACATCCCCGTCAGCTACGGCGAGGGCAACGAGGACCGCAACGTCACCCGTAGCGGCATCCACGTCGTCACCGAAAAGCACGAGGACTTCCTGATGTCCAACCCGCCGTTCTACGAGAACGTGCGTGAGCGATGGGCGGTGCGCATCTCCAACAACGGCGAGTTCATCCACGCCAACCCGCTGACCACCGGCGTGCAGGGCGCGTCCAACGTCACCAACGGGTGTATCAATCTCTCCACCGAGGACGCGCAGCAGTACTTCGGTACGGCGATGTACGGCGACCCGGTGGAGGTCACCGGCACCCGCATCGATCTCTCCGCAGCAGACGGCGACCTGTACGACTGGGCAATCGACTGGCCGACGTGGGAATCGATGTCGGAACTGCCTGCCGGCGGTGCAGCTGCGACGACGACACCCGCAACGACGGCACCTGCGACGACGACAGCACCAGCGCCCGTCGGGTAGAGCGGATGCGCCGCATGTGAGTGGAACCTCGTAGCCCACTACGAGGTTCCACTCACAAGGGTCGTTCCGCAGGCTCCACTCCCGCCACCTGGACTACTTACGGGAGAAGCGTCCCGCACCGGCCTGATCGCGCGGCCTGATGATGATCTGATCGAGGTTGACGTGCGACGGGCGTGACGCCACGAAGCCGATCACCTCGGCGATGTCGCTTGCCACCAACGGCGTGATGCCCTGATAGACCGCGTCGGCCTTGGCGGCGTCACCGTCGAAGCGCACGAGCGAGAACTCGGTCTCCACGGCACCCGGTGCCACCTCGGTCAACCGCACCGGCTTGCCCAGCAGCTCGCCGCGCAACGTCCGATGCAGCACGGCCTGAGCGTGTTTGGCCGAGGTGTAGCCCGAGCCGTTGTCGTAAGCCTCGAACGCCGCAACCGAGGTGATCGTGACGATCAGGCCGTCACCGGACTCGATCAGCTTGGGTAGTAACGACTTCGTCACCCGGAGCGTGCCGAGAACGTTGGTCTCCCACATCCACCGCCAGTCGTCGAGGTCGGCGTCGATCACCGGAGCCAATCCCTTTGCGCCGCCGGCATTGTTGATCAGAACGTCGACGCGGGGGATCACTGCGGTGAAGGCGGCCACCGAATCCTCGTCCGTGACATCGAGTTCCAACGCGGTGCCACCGATGTCCGATGCCAACTCCTCGAGCCGGTCGAGTCGGCGGGCACCGATGACGACGTGGAATCCGTCGGCGGCGAGTTGGCGGGCGGTGGCCGCGCCGATGCCGGAACTCGCTCCGGTGACGACGGCGATGCGGGTATCGGGTGCGATGTGTTCGGGCGAGGTCATGGGGAAATTCTAGGGCGGTCCGATAGGCGCGTGGGGACGGGCCCGATTGGACATTCGGGCGTCGAGTGCTAATTTTGGGTTCATGTCCGCCAGTGAGACCACCGCGATGCGGGTCACGTATGTGACCGCGTCCCTCGGTGCTCGCTTGCCGCGTCCTCGGGAACTGTGTTGTCTCGGCCAAGGAACCTGTCTCTAGCCTCTTCGAGCTACGGACAGTCGGTTCGCGTGTCGTGGTCTTCTCCGACCACTGCGCCCGCCCTTGACCTGCATCACTTCGCACCGCTCGTTTTCGATGACGACGACGGTTTCCACTGCTGAGGATTCACGACGGATGTCCGTAACCACACTGCACCACCACGCTCGTCCCGCTCTGCGCTCGCCCGGACGAATCGCCGCGTCCGCATCGCGCGTCCAGCTCGTCGCACCCGATCTGAGGGTGGTCGACAGTCCGATCGCGTCGGTGCTGCGGGTGGCTTGCGTCGAAGGTCCCATTTCACGCGACAGTGCCGCCCGCGCAACGGGATTGAGCATCGCGACGGTCAATCGTCAGGTATCGGCTCTGCTCGGAGTCGGGCTGTTGCGGGAGCGTGCGGACCTGACGGCATCGGGAGCGATCGGGCGACCCCGCGTGCCGTTCGAGGTCAACCACGAACCGTTCTCGACGATCGGCATTCACATCGGTGCCGTCGTCACCGGTATCACCGTCAGTGATGTGCGTGGACGAATCCTCGGTGCTGTCGAAATCCCCACGCCCGGTGGATCCTCCGACGTCGCGCTGGCTGCCGTCACGCGCAGTGCCGGTGCCTTCGCCGCACGCTGGCATCGCCGCACACCGCTGTGGGTCGGGGTGGCGATCGGCGGCCGCGTCGACACCGCGAACGGCACCGTGGACCACCCTCGACTGGGATGGGACAACGGACGCGTCGCCGGCATCATCGGCGGTGGGCTCGGACTTCCCATCTCGGTCTCCGGGCACGTCGAGGCGATGGCGGCCTCGGAATTGTTGCTCGCACCTCGACTGTCCGACGGCACGGCCGCGCCGAGTACGAGCGGCACCTCCCTCTACTTCTACGCTCGCGAGACCGCAGGCATGGCGCTGACGATCGACGGCCGCGTCCACACGCCGGCGAGCGGGCCCGGGTCCATCGCACATCTGCCCACCGGATCGTCGGCGGTGTGCGGATGCGGCAATCGAGGTTGCCTCGAGGCCTCGGTAAGTGACCGAGCGGTTCTCGCTGCGGCCGTCGACCGCAGAATCGTTGCGCCGCAACCGCGTCCGAGTATCGCCTCGGTCTACCAGGCGGCACAGGGAGGTTCGGAGGCAGCGCGCGAACTGTTGGCCGAACGCGCGCGGATACTGGGCCGGACGGTGGCCCTTCTGCGTGACATGTTCAATCCGGATCGCGTCGTACTCGGGGGTCAGGCGTTCACTGCATACCCGGCCGGAATCCCGCACGTGGGGGAGGCGTTCACCGCGAGTTCGACGCTGGAGCGCCGGGATATCCGTGTCACCGGATTCGGTGACCGGGTGCAGGAATACGCCGCGACGGTGGTTTCTCTGAGCTCCCTGTACTCCGATCCGCTCGCGTCGATGCGCCGGGCTGCCGCGTAAATTGACTGCCCATGAGCACCCCTGCAGCAGGACCGGTTCGCCAGGCCACCGGGATCGACGGAGCCAATATCGTCTACCGCGTCAGCGGTGACCCCGAGGCGAGACCACTGATTCTGCTGCACGGGTGGGCGCAGAGTTCGGCGTGCTGGGGCGAGGGATTGTTGGCGAATCTCGCCGATCGATACCGCGTCGTCGCCGTCGACCTGCGCGGTCACGGTTACTCCGACGCCCCGGCGGCGGGGTACGACGACTCGAAGATCTGGGCCGGGGACGTCGAGGCGGTGCTGGCGGCGGAGGGCATCACCGCCGATGCGGTGCTGCTCGGCTGGTCGTACGGCGGGCTGGTGATCTGTGACTACCTCGCAGAACACGGGTCCGGTGCGGTCGCCGGCATCGTGCTCGTCGGCGCGATCACCAGTATCGGCAGGGGAGAAGCGGGCGGACGCGTGGGAACAGCGATGCGGGCAGCGATTCCCGGGGCCATGGCCGAGGAGCCCCGCGTTGCCATCAAGGCGCTGGGCAGCTTCGGCCATGCGTTGACCGGGCCGACAGAAGGCAAGGGCACCGAGGCGCAGGCGTTGTTCGGACTCACGCTGTCCACGAGGCCACGGGTTCGCGCTGCACTGTTCGATCGTGCCGTCGGTCACGACGACCTGCTCCGCAGCCTCGAGATTCGCGCGTTGGTGCTGCACGGCACCGAAGACACCGTCGTCGATGTCTCCGCCGGCCGGCACGCCGCGGAGCTGATACCCGGGGCCACCGCGTCCTACTGGGAGGGCGTGGATCACGGGCCGTTCGTCGCCGATCCCGAGCGGTTCTTCGCCGAGGTGAGCGAGTTCGTCGACACCCTGCGGGTGTGATGACGTCGGCCACTCTGGTCCTCGTCGACGGACGGGGTAGTTATCGAGACGTAATGTGGAGGCGTGCACACTGAGGGAGTGACTGGACACCAGCTGAGCAGGGTCGCTGTGTTGTCCTTGCATACCTCCCCGCTGGCGCAGCCCGGAACGGGCGACGCCGGTGGCATGAACGTCTACGTGTTGCAGAGCGCGAAAGAGCTGGCCAAGCGGGGTGTGGAGGTCGAGATCTTCACCCGCGCGACGGCGTCGACCGACGCGCCCGTAGTCGAGGCCGCACCCGGCGTGCTGGTTCGCAACATCGTCGCAGGTCCGTTCGAGGGCCTCGACAAACACGACCTGCCCACTCAGTTGTGTGCCTTCGCAGCCGGGGTGTTGCGCGAGGAAGCTCGGCACGAACCCGGTTACTACGACTTGGTGCACTCGCACTACTGGCTTTCGGGGCAGGTGGGTTGGCTCGCGCGCGATCGCTGGGGAGTGCCGCTGGTACACACCGCGCACACTCTCGCCGCCGTCAAGAATGCGTCCCTGGCGCAGGGGGACGCACCCGAGCCCGCGGCGCGCCAGATCGGTGAACAGCAAGTGGTGGCCGAGGCGGATCGGCTGATCGCCAACACCACCGAAGAAGCGAAGTCACTCGTCGAGATCTACGGGGCTTCGCAGGACTCGATCGACGTGGTTGCGCCGGGAGCCGATCTGGCGCAATACAATCCGGGAGACAAGCTGGCGGCTCGCGCCGAGCTGGGTCTGAATCCCGACGAGTCGATCGTCGCATTCGTCGGACGCATCCAACCGCTCAAGGCACCCGACGTACTCGTTGCCGCGGCCGCCGAAGTGCTGCAACGAGATCCGACGTCGTCGCTCCGGGTGCTCATCGTCGGCGGGCCGTCGGGCAGTGGGTTGGATCGCCCGGACAGCCTCATCGATCTGGCCGAGAGCCTCGGGATCACCCCGCGGGTGACGTTCATGCCGCCGCAACCGTCGTCGCGGCTGGCCCAGATCTACCGCGCCGCCGATGTCGTTGCCGTACCGAGTTACAACGAATCGTTCGGCCTGGTCGCGATCGAGGCCCAGGCCTGCGGAACGCCGGTATTGGCAGCCGATGTCGGCGGTCTCGGCGTGGCCGTTCGATCCGGAGAGACCGGTCGGCTGGTACAGGGGCATCGCACCGAGGATTGGGCCGACGCGCTCGCGTCCATGCTCTCGGATCGAGCTGCCCTGGCAGCCATGGCGCATGCCGCGCCGCTGCACGCTCGCAATTTCTCGTGGGAGCACACCGCGGACGGTCTCATCGAGAGTTACCGTCAGGCCAAATTCCATTTCGACCGAGGCGAGGCACCGAGTGAGTTCTCGCCGCGCCGCGTCCGAGGATTGTCGAAACTACGCAGATCGGGAGCTGTGACTGCATGAGCGAGACCGCCGAACTGATCGACCAGGTCCTGAAGGATCGCGAACTGGACTACACGCGGCGGGGCGAGGTGTTCACCGTCGAACTGCCCGGAGAGCGCAAGCTGAAGACGACGACGATGCTGACCGTCGGAAACCACGGGGTGCGCATCGAGGCGTTCGTCTGCCGCAAGCCCGACGAGAACTTCGAAGGCGTCTACAAGTACCTGCTGCGTCGCAACCGTCGGCTGTACGGGGTGCATTACACGATCGACAAGGTCGGCGACATCTATCTCGTGGGCCGAATGTCGTTGCGCGCTGTCGACGGTGACGAACTCGATCGCATCTTCGGTCAGACCCTCGAGGCCGCCGACGGAGACTTCAACGTATTGCTCGAACTGGGATTCGCCGAGTCGATCAAGCGCGAATGGGCCTGGCGCGTCTCGCGGGGTGAATCGCTGGCGAATCTGAAGGCCTTCGAGCATCTGGTCGCAACAGACAAGGCCGAGCAAGCGTAACCCGCCGGAAACGGCTGGGTATTGCCCTCGGTAACGTCCGGTTCATAGCCTGAGGTCATGACCAGGCCCGAGGACTCTCGCCCACCGGTGCTGCAGATGTTCGGTTACGGCATGCAGCACATCCTGTCCATGTTCGGCGGTGTCATCGCCGTCCCGATCATCGTGGGCGGAGCCGCGGGTCTGTCCGGGGCCGATCAAGCGTTGCTCATCTCGTGCGCACTGTTCGTCAGTGGCGTGGCCACGGTGCTGCAGACCATCGGTGTTCCGTTCTTCGGCTCGCAACTGCCGCTGGTACAGGGCATTTCGTTCGCGTCGGTTTCGACGGTGCTGACCATTATCGGCAGCGCGGAGGACGGCCGAACCGGCTTGCGCACGGTCCTCGGCGCCGTACTGGTCGCCGCGCTGATCGGCTTGGCCATCGCGCCGTTCTTCTCGAAAATCATTCGCTTCTTTCCGCCGCTGGTGACCGGCAGCATCATCACCGTCATCGGCCTGTCGCTGATGCCGGTGGCCGCGCGCTGGATCACCGGCCAGGAGATGGTGGGCGGTGCGCCGAACCCCGATTACCTCGACCAGGGCAACATCGGGCTGGCGATGTTCACCCTGCTCGCGGTGCTGGTGATGACCAAGATCCCGGTGCTCTCGCGCCTGTCCATCCTGCTCGGTCTGGTCGTCGGCACCATCGCTGCACTGATCGTCGGCAAGACCGACTTCGACGGGGTCGGTGACGCGTCCGTGGTGGCCGTGCCGACGCCCTTCGCTTTCGGGTCACCGATCTTCGCCGTCGGCGCGATCGTGTCGATGACGATCGTGATCCTGGTGGTGATGGTCGAGACCACAGCCGACATCCTGGCGGTGGGCGAGGTCGTGGGAACCGACGTCGACTCCAGACGTGTCGGCGACGGCTTGCGCGCAGACATGGTGTCCTCCGCCGTCGCCCCCATCTTCAACACGTTCCCGGCGACGGCGTTCGCGCAGAACGTGGGTCTGGTGGCGATGACCGGTATCAAGAGCCGCTTCGTCGTGGCCCTGGGCGGCGGGGTGCTTGCGCTGCTGGGCCTTTCGCCGATTCTCGCGGCGGTCGTCGGTGTCGTGCCGATGCCGGTACTCGGAGGTGCCGGCATCGCGTTGTTCGGAACGGTTGCCGCCAGTGGAATCCGCACTCTCGGCAAGGTGAACTACGACAACAACTCCAACGTGGTGATCGTGGCGGTGACCTTGGCGTTCGGCCTGATTCCCGTTGTTGCGAGCGATTTCTGGGACGAATTCCCGGACTGGTTCGTCACCGTGTTCCACTCCGGAATCAGTGCCGCAAGCATTGTGGCAGTGGTGCTCAACGTATTCTTCAACGTATTCAAGCCCGGTACGCCGTCGAATCCATCGGTGGTGGCAGCGGGCCCAGCAGTGATGGTGCGCGAGGACGAGGCCCGGGTACTCGGCGACGGTGGGACCTTGCCCGGCAAGGCCGTGCCCGACGAGAACACCTGAGTGAAATCCTGCGCACCCAGGTTCGCGCGAGTACCGTCCCGAAACAGACGAAACACATCGATATTGGAGGACATCTTGTCATTCGTTACCCGCACGAGTACGCGGAAGGCAGCACTCGGCGGCGTCGCGTCGCTCGGTGCCATCGCCCTCATCGCAGGCTGTGGATCCGCACCCGAGAACGAAGGATCGGGCGGGAGCGGCTCGAGTGACTTCCTGCCCTGCATGGTCTCCGACAGTGGCGGATTCGACGACAAATCCTTCAACCAGCTCGGATTCGAGGGACTGACCGAGGCCGCAAGCGAGCTCGGCGTCGAGCCGCGCACCGTCGAGTCCGCGTCGCCCACCGACTACGCCCCCAACATCAACAATCTCGTCGATCAGGGCTGCAATCTGATCGTCACCGTCGGATTCGACCTCGCCGACGCCACCAAGGTCGCGGCCGAGGCCAACTCCGACATCGATTTCGCGATCATCGACGACTCCACGATCGACCTCCCGAACGTCAAGCCGCTGACCTACGACGCGTCGCAGTCGGCATTCTTGGCCGGCTACGCCGCCGCCAGCTACAGCAAGACCGGAGTGGTCGGCACCTTCGGCGGCTCACAACTGCCGACCGTCACCATCTTCATGGACGGTTTCGCCGACGGCGTGAACTACTTCAACGAGCAGAAGGGCAAGGCGGTCCGGGTCATCGGCTGGGACGTGCCGTCCCAGAACGGCTCGTTCACCGGTGGATTCACCGCCAACGAGGTCGCCAAGAACACCGCCCAGGGCCTGATCGACCAAAATGCAGACGTTATCTTCCCGGTCGGTGGACCCATCTACCAGAGTGCGGCACAGGCCATTCGGGATTCCTCGCGTCCGGTGGCACTCATCGGTGCCGACGCGGACGTGTTCGAGTCGGACCCGTCGGTCGGCGACCTGCTGCTCACCTCGGTGACCAAGGGCCTCAAGACCAGTGTCGACGAGGTAGTGGCCAACTCCGGTGCGGACAAGTTCGACAACAGCCCGTACGTGGGCACCCTCGAGAACGACGGCGTCGGCATCGCACCTTTCCACGACTTCGAGTCCAAGGTCGACCCCGCGCTGCAGGGCGAGCTGGACACGATCAAGGCCGGCATCGTCGACGGGTCCATCACCGTCGAATCGCCGTCGGCACCCAAGTAACCCCGGTCGTAAAGGGATATGAAGCTCGAACTTCGCGGTATAACCAAACGATTCGGCTCGTTGGTCGCCAACGACCACATCGATCTGAGCGTCGAATCCGGCGAGATCCACTGTCTCCTCGGCGAGAACGGTGCAGGCAAGTCCACGTTGATGAACGTGCTCAGCGGCCTGTATCGCGCCGAGGAGGGTCAGATCCTGCTCGACGACGTCGAGCAGGAGTTCGCCGGACCGGGCGAGGCCATGACTGCAGGAATCGGCATGGTGCATCAGCACTTCATGCTGATTCCGGTGTTCACCGTGGCCGAGAACATCGTGCTCGGCAACGAGACCACCTCGCTCGGTGGACGACTCGACCTCGTGGCAGCGCGCAAGCTGGTACGAGAGATCTCCGCGAGGTTCGGCTTCGATCTCGACCCCGATGCTCTCGTCGACGATCTTCCTGTCGGCGTGCAGCAGCGGGTCGAGATCGTCAAGGCGCTCTCCCGCGAAGCCAAGGTGCTCGTGTTCGACGAGCCGACGGCCGTCCTGACGCCGCAGGAAACCGACGATCTGATGCGGATCATGCGGGAACTTGCGGCGTCGGGCACCACCATCGTGTTCATCACGCACAAGCTCCGGGAAGTGCGCGAAGTAGCAGACAAGATCACCGTCATCCGGCTCGGCAAGGTCGTCGGTGAAGCGGAGCCGACGGCCAGTAACACCGAACTCGCCGCGTTGATGGTGGGACGCGATGTGCAGCTGACGGTGTCGAAGGAACCGGCCGAGCCCGGTGCCGCAGCACTGGTCGTCGAGAATCTGTCGGTGTTCGATGCCCAGGGCAACAAGACCGTCGACGACATCAGCCTCGAAGTCGCCGCCGGAGAGATCCTCGCGATCGCCGGCGTGCAGGGCAACGGTCAGACCGAGTTCGTCGAAGCGCTACTCGGCTTGCAGGACAACGTATCCGGACAGATCAGTCTCGACGGCCGCTCCCTCGTCGGTTCGACGGTTGCGCAGGTGCTCGAAGCAGGTGTCGGGTTCGTGCCCGAGGACCGGACCGTCGACGGCCTGGTGGGGGAGTTCTCGATCGCCGAGAACCTGATGCTCGATCGCTCCGACGGTGAGCCGTTCGTGCGGCGCGGAGCCGTGCAGCGGGAGTACCTGGACGCGTTCGCGTCGGAAAAACTTTCCGAATTCGACGTCCGCGCACCGGGTATCGGAACCGCAGTCGGGCGTCTGTCCGGTGGCAACCAGCAAAAGGTGGTCCTGGCCCGCGAGTTGAGCCGCGATCTGCGACTGTTCGTCGCAGCGCAGCCCACTCGCGGAATCGACGTGGGGTCCATCGAATTCGTCCACAAGCGCATCGTCGCCACCCGGGATTCGGGGATCCCGGTCATCGTGGTGTCGAGCGAACTGGACGAGGTCGCCGCACTGGCCGACCGAATAGCCGTCATGTATCGAGGAGCAATCGTGGGAATCGTCCCCGGGGATACGTCCCGCGAAACACTCGGATTGATGATGGGCGGCGAGCGTGGTGAATAGTGCGGAGCAACCTTCGAAGTCGCACGTGGTGCTTCGGCAGATCTTCACCGGGAATGCCATCATCTCGGTCTTGGCAGTACTGCTTGCCTTGATCGTCGGAGCGGTGCTGATCGCCGTCACCAATTCCGGCGTCCAGGACTCGGCAGGCTACTTCTTCTCCCGTCCCTCGGACATGCTGACGGCGATCTGGGATTCGGTCTCCGGGGCGTATTCGTCGCTCTTCCAGGGGTCGGTGTACAACTTCCGTCGCCCCGGGTTCGAGAACGGCATTCGGCCGTTGACCGAGACGTTGACCTTCGCGACACCGCTCATCGTCGCCGGACTCGGTGTGGCCCTTGCCTTTCGCGTCGGCATGTTCAACATCGGTGGCCGGGGGCAGATGCTCATCGCCGCCGCGTGCGCGGGCTGGGTCGGTTTCGGGGTGAGCCTGCCCGCCGGTCTTCACCTGCTGGTCGCCGTCGTCGCGGGTGTTGTCGGCGGCGCGGTGTGGGGCGGCATCGCTGGGTTCCTCAAGGCTCGCACCGGTGCCCACGAGGTGATCGTCACGATCATGCTCAATTACGTTGCGTTCTATCTCATCTCGTACCTCCTCCGTACCCCCGGTGCCCTGCAGGCACCGGGATCGAACAACCCCAAGACGGCCCCCATCGAATCGACCGCCGTGTTCCCGAAACTGTTCGGCGACAAGTACAACCTGCATCTCGGGTTCGTGCTGGTGATCTTCGTGACGGTCGCGGTGTGGTGGCTGCTCGAACGATCGAGCCTCGGGTTCCGATTCCGCGCCGTCGGGGAGAACCCGAACGCCTCGCGGGTCGCCGGAATGAACGTCAACCGCATCTACCTCTACGCAATGATCCTGTCCGGGGCGCTCGTCGGCCTGGCCGGCGTGGCTCAGGTTCTCGGTACGGTCACCACCGGCTTCAGTGCCGACATCGACGCCGGCATCGGATTCGATGCCATCACCGTGGCCCTGCTCGGACGGTCCAAGCCATGGGGCGTCTTCTTCGCGGGAATCCTGTTCGGCGCGTTCAAGGCCGGTGGGTTCGCCATGCAGGCGGCCGAGGGCGTACCCATCGACATCGTGCTCGTCGTGCAGTCGGTGATCGTGCTGTTCATCGCCGCACCGCCGTTGGTGCGAGCAGTGTTCCGATTGCCCAAACCAGGCGAAGAGAAACTCGCCAAAGCCGAGACCGCGAAGGTGGGTGCACTGTGACCGCCACCGTCGATTCACCCGCAGAGGCGGTCCTCGGACGTAGCTGGAAGGTGCCCACCATCCTCGGGGTCGTGACCCTGCTGGCTCTGCTGCTCTTCGTGATCCGAAAAGGTTCGGGCACAAGCACATTCGCGCTGGCCTCGGAGAACGATTTCTTTGCACTGCCCGCCGTCGGCGTACCGTCGTACGGCACCGGCCTGGTGGTGGTCGTACTGCTGGCCGTCATCACCGGCTACGCGGCGCTGCTGGCGTCGCGTTATCGGTCGACTCCGCTGTGGCTGCTCGCTGTGTTCGCGGTGCTGTTCGTGTTCGGATTCCTCGCGTGGGCCGCGGACGGCGAAACCATCCCCGTACCCGGATTGCTCATCGGCGCAGTCGCATTGAGCACACCGCTGATCTTCGGTGCGATGGGCGGAGTGATCTCCGAGCGCGTCGGGGTCATCAACATCGCCATCGAAGGACAGTTGCTGGCCGGGGCTTTCGTCAGCGCCGTCGTCGCGTCGATCACCGGCTCGACCTACGTGGCGTTGCTCGCCGCTCTGGTCGCCGGCGCACTGACCGCATCCTTGTTGGCAGTGTTCTCGATTCGCTACTTCGTCAATCAGGTCATCGTCGGTGTGGTGCTCAACGTCCTCGTCGTCGGTTTGACCAGCTTCCTGTACTCGGTGGTGCTCACCAAGAACGCCGAAACGCTCAACTCGCCGCCGCGCTTCGCCCGCATCGACATTCCGGTGCTGTCTCAGATTCCGATCCTCGGACCGGTGCTCTTTCGGCAGACACTCATCGTGTACCTGATGTACATCGCTGTGGCCCTGGTGTTCTTCGGGCTGTTCCGCACCAAATGGGGTCTGCGACTGCGCGCGGTCGGCGAGCACCCACAGGCCGCCGACACCGTCGGAATCAACGTGGCTCGAACCCGATTCTGGAACGTCTGCCTCGCCGGTGCCATCGCCGGGCTCGGAGGTGCGTACTTCACCCTCGGTTCCGTCGGAGCATTCGGCAAAGAGATGACCGCAGGTGCCGGCTACATCGCCCTCGCCGCGGTGATCTTCGGCCGATGGGATCCGGTGCGGGCCACCCTGGCCGCATTGCTGTTCGGATTCGCGTCGAATCTGCAGAACGTACTGGGCATCATCGGGTCACCGGTGCCCAGCGAATTCATGCTGATGCTGCCGTACGTCGTCACCATCTTCGCTGTCGCCGGCCTGGTGGGCCACGTTCGGGGACCGGCCGCGGCAGGCAAGCCGTACGCGTCCAGAAGTTGACGTTTTCGGCACCTGACTTATCGGTAGGGTCGTAAGTCCGATGTGACCGCTTTCACTGTAGGGTTCGATCATTGTTGCCGCAGTCTTTTCGAAGGAGAGCCATGAGCTTCCGCAGTCCCTTTCCCGACGTCGAGATCCCGAATCTGAGCGTCTACGACTTCCTGTTCGGGTCCATCGCCGAGTCCGATCTGGACAAGCCTGCGCTCATCGACGGCACGTCGGGTGACGTCACCACCTACAAGACCCTGATCGGCCAGGTCGACGCGATCGCCGGTGCGCTCGCCGCCCGCGGGCTCGAGGTCGGCGACGTCGTCGGACTGCATTCGCCGAACGTCCCCGCATTCGCATCGGTGCTGCACGGCATTCTGCGTGCGGGCGGAACTGCCACGACGATCAACGCGCTGTACACCGCCGAGGACATCGCCAAGCAGCTCACCGGCTCCGGCGCGAAGTTCTTGTTCACCGTCTCGCCGTTGTACCCGCAGGCCAAGGCCGCCGCGGACAAGGTGGGCATCGACGCCGATCACGTCATCGTGCTCGACGGTGCCGAGGGCCACCCGAACCTGCGCGATCTGCTGACCCAGGGGGCACCTGCTCCCGAGGTCTCGTTCGATCCGGCGACGCACGTTGCGGTGCTGCCGTATTCGTCCGGTACGACGGGTGTGCCGAAGGGCGTCATCCTCACCCACCGCAACCTCGTGGCGAACGTGGCCCAGATGGAACCGCGCGTGGGCATCGACAGCGACGACGCGATTCTGGCGCTGCTGCCGTTCTTCCACATCTACGGACTGACGGTGCTGCTCAACATCGCGCTCAAGTTGCGTGCGCATCTGGTGACGATGCCGAAGTTCGACCTCGTCGAGTTCCTGCGCATCATTCAGGACCAGAAGCTGACCTACCTGTTCATCGCACCGCCGGTGGCCGTCGCGCTCGCCAAGCATCCGATGATCGATCAGTACGACCTCTCCAGCGTGCACACCATCTTCTCGGGTGCGGCACCGCTGGACGAGGAGCTCGGTAAGGCCGTCGCCAAGCGTTTGAACACGCGCGTGCGTCAGGGCTACGGCATGAGCGAGCTCAGCCCGGTCAGTCACGCGATCCCCTTCGACCGCGACGACATGCCGCTGAGCTCGGTGGGTCAGCCACTGGCCAACACCGAGAACAAGCTCGTCGACCCGGGCACCGGCAACGAGATCGAGCTTCCCACAGAGGGATTGAGCGAGCCCGGTGAGCTGTGGGTCAAGGGACCGAACGTGATGGCGGGGTACCTCAACAATCCCTCGGCCACCGCGGAGACCCTCGACTCCGACGGGTACCTGCACACCGGCGACATCGCCGTCGTCGACCACGAGGGCGTCGTCTACATCGTCGACCGCCTCAAGGAACTGATCAAGTACAAGGGCTACCAGGTTCCTCCGGCCGAGCTCGAGGCGCTGTTGCTCACCCATGAGGAAATCGCCGACGCGGCCGTCATCGGCGTCCTCGACGACGAGGGCGAGGAAATCCCCAAGGCGTTCGTCGTCCGCCAGCAGGGTGCCACGATCGACGAAGAAGGCGTCATCGCTTTCGTCTCCGAGCGGGTATCGCCGCACAAGAAGGTACGACGTGTCGAGTTCATCGATACCGTTCCGAAGTCCGCTGCAGGCAAGATTCTTCGCAAGGACCTACGGGCAGCGGAGTCCGGTAAATAAGTCGTTACAACCACAACACCCCGTCCCACACTGTGTGGGGCGGGGTGTTTGTCGTTGTGGCGCAGGGTTTTGCGGGACCTCACACCCTTTTTCGCGACCGCGCGTCCCTGCTATCACCTGAACCTCGGCGCTCGGTCGGCAAAAAGGGTGTGAGGTGTGCCCTGCCGGGTCAGGCGGGTGCGCTCATCGCCGGGCAGCGGGTGAGACGGTTGTATTCGTCCAGGGTGATCAAGGGCGGGCGGTCGACGAGGGACAACGGCGCGACGCTCGACGACAGCCGGTCGCCGTCGGAGGCGAACGTGGTGAAACCGGCACCGGAATCGCTCAGTCCCAATCGCGAGAACATCGTCGCGATGATCTGGCGACTCATGACCGCCAACTCCGAGGTCGGCCGGTTTCGATGCCGCCGGGTACCGAGTCCGACCTGGCCGATCGCATCCGCACCCGATCGGTGGTACGTATCGAGCAGTAGCCCGATCTCGACACCGTAGCCAGGGGCGAAGGGCAGAGTTTCGAGCAGTTGCCGAGTGGCGGCGTACTCGCCGCCCAGCGGCTGGAAGACGCCGGCCAGATCGGGACGAAGTGCCGTCAGCAGAGGCCGAACCGTCAGCTGCGTGACGCGGCCGCCTCCGTCTTCGTCCGTGCTGTCGCCGATCGTCAGGGGCCGACGATAGAAGCCCTTGACCAGTTCGACGTCGTGCATGAGCAGCGGACCCACGAGCGACGGCACGAAGTGTGAACCCGGATCGACCAGATCGGAGTCGACGAACACCACGATGTCGCCCGAGGTCGCGGCCACACCACGCCACAGGACCTCGCCTTTGCCGCGTACGACGGGTATGCCAGGAAGGGCCTCTTCCCTGGCCACGACCGTCGCCCCGGCAGCATGCGCCCGAGCCGCCGTGCGGTCGGTCGATCCCGAATCCAGCACGACCACTTCGTCGACGAGACTTCCCAGGTGTGGCATCACGGAGGCGATCACTCCGGCGACGGTGTCCTCTTCGTCGAGAGCGGGGAGCACCACCGAGATCGTCCGACCGCGTTTGGCCGCGATGATATCGGCGAGCGGCCACGGCGAGCGTGCCCAGGTGGCGGTAAGAGCAGGAGTGCCCATGGCGTCGGTTCGGCTCATCGAAATTCCTTCGTCATCGCTGAAAATCATGGGTCGTCAGGTGCCCGTCGGAAGTCCCAACGACGGCGCTATCACCGACCACGAGTCGTGCAGGTCTTGTTGCCAGTAGGCCCACGAATGAGTTCCGTTGGGCCGGAAGTGGTAGGTGGCCGGGATGTTCAACTTTTCCAGGCGCTGCTGCATCTGGTGCGAGCAGGAATCGGTGGTGGCCTCGATGACCGCGCCGACGGCGAGCTGCTGGGCGAGCTTGCCGTAGTCGCTACCGATACCCGGTGCCCCGGGCACGTCGAACGAGCCGGGCGCTCCCGTTCCGCTCGAGATGTAGACGGCGACACCGCGCAGGCCCTCCGCATTGACGTAGGGGTCGTTGGCAATCCAGTCGGGACTGCCGGGAGGGCCCCACATGTTCGCGGTGGACCCGCCGCCACGAGCTTCGACCACGGACCGCACGTACATCGAGCCCACCGGGTCGCTGGTTCGCGCACATCCGCTGTACGAGGCCACGGATCGATAGACGCCCGGATGGGCGATGGCCAGCTGTAGAACGGACGTGCCCGCCATCGAGATGCCGGC
This sequence comes from Rhodococcus sp. PSi06, assembly GCF_054960675.1. Taxonomy (NCBI): domain Bacteria; kingdom Bacillati; phylum Actinomycetota; class Actinomycetes; order Mycobacteriales; family Nocardiaceae; genus Rhodococcus; species Rhodococcus sp. PSi06. The sequence goes on along the minus strand of NZ_JBHNYO010000014.1, from coordinate 3,287 downwards.
GACCGAGTTGATCCCGTTCCCGCCGAGCAGGTTGTCCATCAACGGGGGCAGTTCGCGGCCGAGGAAGGTGGACCACATGTTTCGTCCCAGCACCGGGTCGTCGTGCAACCAGTCGGTGTAGTAGCTCGCGGCACCACCCCGCGGCACCACCACGTTGACGTTCTTGTCGCCGAAGTAACCGGGGATATCGGTCTGATCGAACCAGCTGCTGCCGCCGTCTCCACCGGCCGCCCCGTTCAGCAGGTAGAGAGTGGGCGCATCGGGTGCCCCCGCCCGAAAGATGTCGACGACGATATCGCGGTCCATGGCTGCTGAATGCACCTGAACGACGTCGCGGCGATCTCCGACGCTCTCGACTCCCACGACCGACGATGCCGGCTCGGCACTTGCCACTGACGCTGTGCCCGACGTGAGAACAACGACGGTCGCGAGCACACTGAGGGCCGAAACGGTCGCATCACGCAGGCGGTATCGGTCGATCATCTACCGTTCCTGACATTGTGGGGGCAGCGCGGAGCCTGAGTACCGGTCAGCGCGATGAGGGTCCGACGTTAGAGCCATTCACTGGCCGTCACCACAATCTTGACGATCCTTCAGTTCTGACACAGATATCCCGCGCATATTTGTCGATTTTCCAAAATGCCGGTCTGCAGGGTGTTTTCCGTCTCGTCCGAATGATGCACTGGCCCCTCCGACGCACCTCCCTGTGTTGCGTCGTTATCTCTCCCTCTCGAAAGGTTGTGTCGTGGTTGCATTCGGACTCATAGACGAGTGGAAGCCTGCTCCAGGACCTCTCACCACGTGGTCGCCCACCGACGCTTCACGCAGCGCCGCCGCAGCAGCACCCGTCCATCCGGCACGTCCCTCGCACATCCAGCAGGCGTACCTCGAGGCCGCGTACCGCAACCGAGGATCGTCCTTCCGCTTCTCGAGGCTGTGCCTCGTCACCTTCCGCATCCAAGGAAAATTGGACAGCGCGGCCATGGGCGAGGCGTTCAACACGTTCGTCAAGCGCCATGATTCGTTCTCGAGCTGGTTCGAGACCAACTCGGTCGAATCGGTGCGCCATGTGGTCGACGTCGACGACATCGTGCTCGAGCCGACTTCCTACGGTGTCCCCTCGGATTCGGCCGACATCCGCAAGCACGTCCAGGACACCACGCCGGGACCCGAGAGCTGGGACTGCTTCTCCTTCGGGACAATCGAGCACGACGACCACTTCGTGGTGTACGCGGCGGTCGATCACCTCGACACCGACGGTATCTCGCAGGCGCTGACGTACTACGAGCTGGGACAGCTCTACCGCAACGCATTGACGGGGAATTCCGACGGCCTGTTCACCCCGGGCAGCTACATCGAATACTGCCGGCGTGAGCGTCTCGAGAGCGACACCACCACTCTGGAGTCTCCTGCGGTCCAGACCTGGATCGAATTGGTGACGGACAACGGCGGTGATCTGCCGACATTCCCACTTCCGTTGGGACGCAACAGTGTCGACTACACCAGGACGTCGCACAATTCGTTCCCGCTGTTCGACGGCGCAAAGGCGCGGGCCGTCGACGACGCATGTGCCGGAGTGGGAGCCAAATTCATCGGAGGCATCTTCGCCGCGGCAGCCTTGGCCGAATACGAACTGGCCGGCCGCAGCAGCTACCTGGGCCTGACGCCCAAGAGCACCCGATCGTTGCCGGGCGAATTCGCCTCGGTCGGTTGGTTTTCCAGCCTCGTTCCCGTGCAGTTCGAGGTGGGCACGCAGCCGACCTTCCTCGAGTTGGCAGTGCGTGCACAGCACGCATTCGATGCCGGGAAGCTGTTGGCCAACACCTCGTACCACCGAGTACTCGAGCTGGTCGGTCCGGAGCACGGCATCACTACTCAACCGGGTTGGACTGCCCCGATGATCTCGTACGTCGACGTCCGCAAGCTGCCCGGTGAAGCCGAGCTCGACGCCGCCGGGGCCGGGCTGTACGGGAACCGCGGAAGCTCCGAAGAGGTCTTCATGTGGATCAACCGCTTCGAGGATCACACCGGAGTGGAATTCCTGTACCCGGGAACGGACGAGGCCGACCGTTCGATCGATCTCTACTTCGCCAAGATCTTCGAAATCTTCGCCGCGGTGGTCGAATCGGGCGACTACACACCACAGCCGCGTGAGGTTCACGCCTTCGCTGACGAGCTTCCGGACGTCAGCAGGGTATGACGCATCGACGCAGCGGCTCGTGGTTGACGCTCTGCGCCTGTTTGTCGGCAGTCACGATGCAGATGCTCGACGTCACCGCCGTCACCGTTGCGCTGCCCACGATCGCCGAGGACCTCGACGGGACAGGTGCGCAGCAGGTCTGGGTACCCGCGGCTTATCTCCTGTCGTTCGCGTGCGCGCTCCTGACGATGGCGCGTACGGGTGAGGTCTTCGGGCGCAGAAACACGTTCGTCGTCGGCACTGCGTCGTTCGCCGCGACATCGGTCATGTGCGCGTATGCGCCCACCATCGAGGTGCTGATCCTCGCTCGGGTTCTGCAGGGGATTGCGGGCGCTGCGATGTCGGCCCAGACCGTGGCCATCGTGACCGATACCTACTCGGGGTCGCGGCGGACCACGGCGTTCGCGCTGTACGGCGGGACAGCAGGGCTGGCCGGTCTGGCCGGTCCGTCCGTCGGGGCAGTTCTGCTTCACCTCGACGTCCTCGGAACAGGTTGGCGGGCAATATTTCTGATCAACGTACCGATCGGAGCACTTGCGATAGTTCTCGCCCGGCGGTACGTCAGCGATGGTTCGGGGCGCGCACTGTCCGGCGGCCTGTTCGATCCGATCGGGGTCGCACTCTGGTCCATCGGCGCAGTGCTGATCGTGTACCCCATCATGACGAGTTCGAGTCTGCTGTCTGCGTTGCCCGCTCTCGGCGTCGGCCTGGTGTTACTGGCCGTGTTCGCGCGGTGGGAGAGGCGCAGGACCGCAGCAGGTGCACACGTGATGGTCGATACTCGCGTGTTCTCCGAGCCGGGGTTCACCTACGGCTGCGTCGTCTCGGCGCTGGTGTACGGAACCTTCACCGGATTCGTGCTGACGATGTCGGTGACGCTGCAAACGGGGCTGGGTGACAGCGCGTCGACAGTGGGAGTCATCACCATCCCCTTCGCGCTCGGAGCTGTTGCCACGTCCGTGGCCGCGCCGATCATGTTCCGCCGCTGGGACTCTCGCGTGGTGGCGGTGGGTGCCGCGACGATGGGGGCGTCCCTCTTCGTGGGGGGGGGGGGGGGGGGGGGGGGGGCGGGCCCCGGCCGCCCCCG
>NZ_JBHNYO010000013.1:0-192075 GCF_054960675.1 Rhodococcus sp. PSi06 | reverse complement strand
TGTCGTAGTGGGGGGCCGGCCCGGCCCGGGCCCCCCCCCGTTCCGTCTCTGCCCGCCGTCTAGGCTCGACTCATGCAGCGCATCATCGGTATCGAGGTCGAGTACGGCATTTCATCACCTACCGAACCCACCGCCAATCCGATCCTGACGTCGACGCAGGCCGTGTTGGCCTACGCGGCCGCAGCCGGGGTACCGCGGGCCAAGCGCACGCGCTGGGACTACGAGGTCGAATCGCCCCTGCGCGACGCCCGCGGCTTCGACCTCGGACGCTTCAGCGGCCCGGCACCGGTCATCGATGCCGACGAGATCGGCGCGGCCAACATGATTCTCACCAACGGTGCCCGCCTTTACGTCGACCACGCCCACCCCGAGTACTCGGCTCCGGAAGTCCGTGATCCGTTGGATGCGGTGATCTGGGACAAGGCCGGCGAGCGTGTCATGGAGGCCGCCGCTCGCCACGCTTCCAGCGTGCCCGGGGCCCCGCGTCTGCAGCTGTACAAGAACAACGTCGACGGCAAGGGCGCGTCGTACGGAACGCACGAGAACTATCTGATGTCGCGCGAGACACCGTTCTCGGCCGTCGTCACCGGGCTTTCGCCGTTCTTCGCGTCGAGGCAGGTCATCACCGGCTCCGGTCGAGTCGGCATCGGTCAGTCGGGCGACGAGGCAGGGTTTCAGCTCTCGCAGCGAGCGGACTACATCGAGGTGGAGGTCGGACTCGAGACCACCCTCAAACGCGGCATCATCAACACCCGGGACGAACCGCACGCCGACGCGGACAAGTATCGGCGCCTGCACTGCATCATCGGCGACGCCAACCTCGCCGAGATGTCGACCTATCTCAAGGTCGGCGCCACTGCACTGGTTCTCGACCTCATCGAAGCCGGGGTGGACCTTTCCGACCTCCAGCTCGCTCGACCGGTGACAGCCGTTCACCAGATCAGTCACGATCCGACCCTGCGCAAGGCTGTCGCCCTCGCGGACGGCCGCGAACTGACCGGGCTTGCGCTCCAACGCATCTACCACCAGCGAGCTGCGAAATTCGTCGCTGCCGAGGCGAGCGACGACGCGCGGGCTCTGGACGTGCTCGACAAGTGGGCCATGGTGCTCGATCTCCTCGAACGTGATCCGATGGAATGCGCCCACCTGCTGGACTGGCCCGCGAAGCTCCGTCTTCTCGAAGGTTTCCGCCAGCGCGAGGGACTGGGATGGTCGGCTCCGCGCCTTCATCTGGTGGACCTGCAGTATTCCGATGTTCGCTTGGACAAGGGTCTCTACAACAGACTCGTCGCCCGGGGGTCGATGGATCGCCTGGTGACCGAACAGCAGGTCCTCGACGCTGTCGGCACACCACCGGACGACACCAGGGCGTACTTCCGTGGCGAGTGCCTACGAAAATTCGGTGCCGATATCGCGGCGGCGAGCTGGGACTCGGTCATTTTCGATCTCGGCGGCGACTCGCTGGTACGCATCCCCACTCTCGAGCCACTACGCGGTACCAAATCGCACGTCGGTGCCTTGCTCGAGTCCGTGGACAGTGCGGCGGAACTCGTCGATCAACTCACCAACTGAGTGCTCGATGACGCAGTCCGACTATTCGGTTGTGTCTCGACGACCCACGCGGTCGGTCTGTCGGTAGGGTTGAGGTCCGTGCACTTTCGGCGGAACGTTCGGTTGCACTCGCAAAGGAACATCGGTGCATCCCGGACGAATCGATGAACGTGCAGTACATGTGTTCTCTCGATACACGGAGGAGGTCGGCGACTATGGCACAGGAGCAGACACGGCGCTCTGGCGGCGGCGACGACGATGAGGTCCCAGGCGACACCGGAGCCGGTGGGCAGGAACGGCGCGAAAAGCTCGCCGAGGAGACCGACGACCTCTTGGACGAGATCGACGACGTCCTGGAAGAGAACGCCGAGGACTTCGTTCGCGCCTACGTGCAGAAGGGCGGCCAGTGACGGTGGATCGTTCGGACCCACGGTCGGCCGGTGACGGACTGACGATCCCGTTGGGGTCCAGCAGCTCATCGTTCTCCGACTACCTACGTCAGCACGCCCCCCATCTGTTGCCCGAGAGCGGCCTCGCCGCTGACCTGGCGTCTCGTGGAGCCCACGGTTCCACCGACAAATCCGATATCGCACCGCACGGGACGACGATTGTCGCCCTGACCTATGCGGGTGGGGTACTCATCGCGGGTGACCGGCGCGCCACGCAAGGCAATCTGATCGCCAACCGTGACATGCAGAAGGTGTATGTCACGGACGAGTACTCCGCGGCAGGCATTGCCGGAACCGCAGGCATCGCGATCGAGCTCGTGCGGCTCTTCGCCGTCGAACTCGAACATTACGAGAAAATCGAAGGCGTCCCGCTGACCTTCAACGGTAAGGCCAACAAGTTGTCGTCGATGGTGCGCAGCAACCTCGGTGCCGCGATGCAAGGGCTGGCTGCTGTGCCGTTGTTGGTCGGGTTCGACATCGACATCTCGGACCCGGACCGCGCCGGACGCATCGTGTCCTACGACGTGGTCGGCGGGCGATACGAGGAGCGATCGGGCTACCACGCCGTGGGGTCCGGATCGCTGTTCGCGAAGTCGGCACTCAAGAAGCTCTATCGCCCCGGCATGACCGAGGACGACGCTCTTCGCGCGGCCGTCGAATCGCTGTACGACGCCGCCGACGACGACTCCGCCACCGGCGGGCCGGACGTCACCCGAGGGATCTACCCGACGGCGGTGGCGATCACGAGTATGGGCGCGGACGACGTTGCCCACGACCGCGTGTCGGCGGCAGCGCGTGCGGTTCTCGCCGAGCGGACCGAGAGCGCCGCGCACACCGGCGGTGCCGAGCACGCCACCCGGTCCGGTCAGCACGCCAGCGAAGGGGGCAGCGCATCATGACGATGCCGTACTACGCATCTGCCGAGCAGATCATGCGCGATCGTTCGGAGTTGGCGCGCAAGGGAATCGGCCGCGGCCGAAGCGTCATCGTACTGACGTACGCGGACGGCGTGCTCTTCGTTGCCGAGAACCGCTCGACCGCGTTGCACAAGGTGAGCGAACTCTACGACCGGATCGGTTTCGCCGCGGTAGGTAAGTACAACGAGTTCGAGAACCTGCGGAAGGCCGGCATCCAGCACGCCGACATCAAGGGGTACACCTACGACCGGCGCGACGTGACCGGCAGGTCGCTCGCCAAGACCTACGCGCAGGCGCTCGGCACGATTTTCACGGAACAGCTCAAGCCGTACGAGGTGGAGATCTGTGTCGCGGAGGTGTCGCATCAGGACGAGGCGATCGCAACGCAGCTCTACCGCATCACCTACGACGGGTCCATCGTCGACGAACAGGATTTCGTCGTCATGGGTGGAACAACCGAGCCGATCGTCGCCGCGCTGAAGGACACGTACCGTTCCGGCCTGGCTCTAGCCGATGCGGTGCGGGTCGCGGTGGACGCCCTCACTGCGGGCCCGGCGGTACCGCCCGCTGCGGGCGGTGAACCCGAGAAGAAGGTTCTCGAAGTTTCGGCGCTCGAAGTTGCAGTGTTGGACCAGGGTCGTCCCCGACGTGCGTTCCGACGCATCGCCGGAGCAGCATTGGAGGAGATGTTGCCGGCGCCGGCAACAGCGGCGGAATCCAATGCCGACACCGTCGACGGTGTGCCCGAGGCGGGACCGTCGTAGCGACGTCGTCGAATCACGTCACAGGCGGCCTCGAGCTCTACCTCTTTCGGTAGAGCGCGAGGCCGTTCTTGTCGCTGGTGAACTCGAACCACGAGCCGTCGCCGACCACTTCGCCGTCGGCTGCGAGCGCCACCGGGGCACCCTCCACCTCTACCGTCAGTTCTGTCACCGCTCGGCGAACGTAGGACGGTGAGGACCCGAGCGTGCCTGTGATCGTTGCCCAGAGCAGTCGGGTTCTCGAGGCCTTCGGCTCCGAGGGAAGAAACCGAACATCCAGGGTTCCAGTGTGAATGCTGCTGCGCGACATCGGAACTTGATCCGCCGGAACGTAATTGCCGTTGCCGACGAACAACATCCACACCGAGTGCCTGGTGCCGTCGAGTCCGATGTTCAGTGGCTCCGCGGCTGCCAACACCCGAGCCATCGCCACCGCTGCGGCCGGCCACTTACCGATTCGGCCCTGCAGCTTCTGACGCAATCGCACCGAGTCCGGATAGCCGCCGAACGTTGCGGTGTTGACGAACGACACCGTACGGCCGTCGATCGACACCTCGGCGATGTCGACCAGTTCGGCGGTGCCGGCCTCGACCGCTGCGGCTGTGTCGGCAACGGCGGTCAGGCCGGTGTCTCTGGCGAAATGATTGAGCGTGCCTCCGGGGAATGCCGCGAGCGGCACACCGTTGCGCTTCGCCGATGCGGCCACGCTGACCACAGTTCCGTCTCCGCCGCAGACACCGAGTGCGCGCGGGGAAGTATCCCGGATTCGTCGTTCGAGTTGCTCGTTGAAATCCAGTTCCGGATCCGGGACGAACAGGTCTGCGTCGGGAAGCGCTCGGCGAATCGCGTCGGGGACCGCGTCGGAACCGTCGCCGGACCCAGGATTGACGAGTACGAGCAACCCACGTCCGCCCTCGAGCGGTACGACGTCGACAGGTGAGCCGAGATCGGCGGGCGTTTCCGAACGCACGGCCCACCATCGACGGGTGGACAACGCGATGGCCGCGCCGAGGGCGGCGCCTGCGATGACGTCGGTGGGCCAGTGCACACCGACGTGGACCCGCGAGTAGCACACCGCCGCAGCGACGGGTGCCAGAGTGATTCCCGCCCACGGAGACTCGATGGCAACGGCCGTGACGAACGCCGCGGCAGAGGCCGAGTGACCGGAGGGGAAGGACGAGGACACCGGCGGAGCCAGTACCTGACGCAGCACAGGAACGGACTCGGACCCGGGACGAGTCCGCGGGAACAGTGGTTTGAGCAGACCGTTCGCAACAGAACTGGCACCCGCGAGCGCCACGAGTCCCCGTACGCCGCCGCGTCGAGCCGGGCCACCGGCGGCCACGAGAAGCGCAGCCGCACCGAGCCACAGACGACCGTGATCGGCGGCGTTGCTCAGGGTGCGCAGGGCACCGTCTGCTCTGCTCTGCCGCAGTGCAGCACTTCGCTCCACCAGGGACAGATCCCACGCGTGCACGGCAGTCGAAACAGAAGTACGCCCCGGTGTCATGACACCCAGCCTAAGCACGTGCGCTTTCGGCGCGCTCCGACACATCGAATCGAAGGTTGCGTTGTAGTGTCGAAGTGTGCAGCGACGAATTATGGGCATCGAGACAGAGTTCGGTGTCACGTGTACTTTCCATGGACATCGACGCCTCAGTCCGGACGAAGTGGCTCGCTACCTGTTCCGCCGGGTGGTCTCGTGGGGTCGTAGCTCGAATGTGTTCCTTCGCAACGGTGCCCGCCTGTACCTCGATGTGGGCTCGCACCCCGAGTACGCGACGGCCGAGTGCGACAGCTTGCTACAGCTGGTCACCCATGACCGCGCGGGTGAGCGTGTCCTGGAGGACCTGCTGATCGACGCCGAGCAGCGCCTGGCGGAGGAGGGCATCGGCGGCGATATCTACCTGTTCAAGAACAACACCGACTCCGCCGGCAACTCGTACGGCTGCCACGAGAACTTTCTGGTCCAGCGGGCGGGGGAGTTCTCCCGCATCTCGGACGTTCTGCTGCCGTTCCTGGTCACGCGTCAATTGATCTGCGGCGCAGGCAAGGTGCTGCAGACGCCGAAAGCGGCCACGTTCTGTCTGTCGCAGCGCGCCGAGCACATCTGGGAGGGTGTCTCCTCGGCCACCACTCGGTCGCGGCCGATCATCAACACCCGCGACGAGCCCCATGCCGACGCCGAGAAGTACCGCCGGTTGCACGTGATCGTGGGCGATTCCAACATGGCCGAGACCTCGACGATGCTCAAGGTCGGGACGGCGGCACTGGTCCTGGAGATGATCGAAGCCGGCGTGTCTTTCCGAGACTTCGCATTGGACAATCCCATTCGCGCCATTCGCGAGGTCAGTCACGACCTCACCGGTCGACGCCCGGTCCGGCTCGCCGGGGGACGGCAGGCCAGCGCCCTCGACATCCAGCGTGAGTACTACGCCCGGGCCGTCGAGCATCTCAAGACGCGTGAGCCGAACACGCAGGTGGAACAGGTCGTCGACCTCTGGGGTCGGACCCTCGACGCCATCGAGACACAGGACTTCGCGAAGGTCGACACCGAGATCGACTGGGTCATCAAGCGCAAGCTGTTCCAGCGCTACCAGGATCGGTACTCGATGGAGCTCTCCGATCCCAAGATCGCTCAACTGGACCTGGCCTACCACGACATCAAGCGCGGGCGAGGAGTGTTCGACCTGCTCCAACGCAAGGGCTTGGCCAAGCGAGTCACCGAGGACGAGCAGATCGACGAGGCGGTCGATCTGCCGCCGCAGACGACCCGCGCCAAACTGCGAGGTGAATTCATCACCGCCGCACAGGAGGCGGGCCGCGACTTCACCGTCGACTGGGTGCACCTCAAGCTCAACGATCAAGCGCAGCGAACAGTGTTGTGCAAGGACCCGTTCCGTTCGGTGGACGAGCGAGTGGAACGGCTGATCGCGTCGATGTAGCCCGACGGCTCCGGAAACTCGGGTCGCCACCGCGCGGGCAACTCGGGTCGCTACCGCTTCGGCACTCGCAGAGCAACTAGGCTCGACAGTCGTGGCCACCACCAAAGTCGAACGCCTGATGAATCTGGTCATCTGTCTGCTGTCGACACGTCAGTTCCTCACCGCGGAGTGGATCCGCGACAGCGTTGCCGGATACGACGATTCTTCCAGCCACGAAGCATTCAGCCGAATGTTCGAGCGGGACAAGAACGAACTTCGCGATCTCGGTGTCCCCCTGGAAACCGGAGCGGCAACCCGGTTCGGCGGCGTCGAGGGTTACCGCATCAACCGCGATGCGTACGAGCTTCCCGACATCGACCTCACCAGCGAGGAGTCTGCCGCCGTCGCTGTCGCCGTCAAGCTGTGGGAATCGCCCGAGCTCACCTCGGCTGCGCAGAGCGCGCTGCTCAAACTGCGCGCAGCGGGTATTCAGGTGGACCAGAACGAGTCTGCGGCTGCAGTGACCGCAGTTCCCGCACGAACCCGGGGTTCCGAGCCTGCACTCGGCGCACTGCTGGCCGCCATCGACGAAGGTAAGTCGGTGCGGTTCGAGCACCGACCGTCGTTGACCGAGCCGTACACCACCCGAACTGTTCAACCCTGGGGTGTGGTGACGTTCCGCGGCCGGTGGTATCTGGTGGGACACGACGTGGACCGCGACGACACGCGGACGTTCCGACTGTCCCGGATAGGCGACGAGGTCGCGGCCTTCGGCGCACCACAGAGTGTCCGCAAGCCCGACGGTATCGATCTGCAGGACATCGTTCGCCGGGTCGCGGGAACGTCTTCGGTTTCTGGCACAGCGCGAGTGTGGCTGCAGGACGGCCGGGCACTGGAACTTCGCCGTATGGGCACGATCGTGGCCACCCGAACCCTGGGCACCCGAAGCGGGACGGTGGTGGAGGTACCGGTGCGGTCCTGGGATTGGATCTCCAGGCTGATCGCAGGCCATGGGGCAGACGCGGTGGTACTAGAACCCGCAGAATTGCGAGCAGATGTGATCTCTACCCTCCGGACGGCCGCCGACACGGAGAACGAGCGATGAGCGCCCGCCTGTCGGTCCGGTTGGCCAGGCTTCTGAACATGGTGCCGTTCTTCATGGCCAATCCGGGGCTGAGCGCCGAGGAAGCCGCGCGCGAGCTGGGTGTGTCGACGACAACGCTGATGGCAGATCTCAACCAACTGTGGATGTGCGGCCTACCCGGCTACGGCCCGGGCGACCTCATCGATCTCTCCTTCTCCGAGGAGAGCATCGACGTGACGTTCTCCGCTGGGATCGATCGCCCTCTACGCCTTACCTCGACCGAGGCGACGGCCCTGTTGGTCGCGCTTCGATCGCTGACGTCGATGCCGGGCATGGTCGATCCGTCGGCTGCGCAACGTGCCATCGCAAAGATCGAAACCGCAGCAGGTTCGGCAGCCGCCAACGTGCCGCTCTCGTCCGATCACGACGGTGTCGGCATGGAAGAGGGGCCGGTGTCGAGCACCGTCCGGTCCGCTCTGCGCAACCGGCATGCTCTGGACCTCACGTACTACTCGGCGTCGCGAGACGTCGTCACCGAGCGGACCGTCGACCCCATCAGGACCGTCGTCGTCGACGACCACAGTTACCTGCAGGCATGGTGCAGGGGAGCCGAGGGAGTTCGGCTCTTCCGGTTCGATCGCATCGATTCTGCCGTCGAACGTGAGGAGCCGTCCGCACCACCGGAATCGGTGCAGGACGAGGACGCTTTCGAGATCTTCAACGACGACCCGTCGCTGTCGCAGGCGCGACTGAAAGTGTCGCCCGCGTACACCTGGATTCTGGACTATTACCCGATGACCCAGGTCGCAGCGGATTCCGACGGGTCCGTCGAGGTGACAATGCGCTTCGCAACGTTGCAGTGGATGACGCGTCTGACACTCGGGTTCGGCGGTGGTGTCACGGTACTTGCACCTGAATCCTTGGTGAACTCCGTCCGCGAACGTGCACGTTCTGCGCTGGATGTGTACTCCGAGCTGGACACGACCAGCGCTGACAGCACTCCGTCGACATGAACGTCAGGCAAACCGGTACTCGCCGCTGCTGAAGGAGTCTGCCCTTGTCGGGTACGCTCGATTCATCTGATCTCAGGAGGTTCACATGGGATTCACCAGTCCCTGGCACTGGGCGATCGTTGCGGTGGTCGTCATCATTCTGTTCGGTTCCAAGAAGCTGCCCGACGCTGCTCGTGGACTCGGTCGCTCGTTGCGCATCTTCAAGAGCGAGGTGAAGGAAATGCAGAACGACGGCAAATCCGACACCGACACCACGACGGCACAGCAGCCGGCCGCGCCCGCTCAGCTGCCTCCGCCTGCGCCTGTTGCCCCGACGAACGTCGACGCACAGCACGACGCGAAGTCTGCCTGAGCGCAGACCGCTCAGCACACCTTCGGTGCCACGTGGGCACCGAAGGTTCACTGCTGTCGGTGACGGCCCGGTGCCGTCGGCCGACCGAAGAAGGCTGACCGTAGAACACCATGCGCATTCCGTTCGATCCGCGGCGTAGCAAGCGCCGAGTCAATCCCGACGGCACGATGTCGTTGGTCGATCATCTGTACGAGCTGCGGACCCGGCTCCTGTGGTCACTTTTCGCTATCGCCGTCACCACGGCATTCGGGTTCTTCTGGTACTCGCACACGATATTCGGCGTCGAGAGCCTGGGCGATCTGCTCCGAGGCCCGTACTGCACCCTCGACCCGAGCCTGCGAGCGGACCTGAGCAACGACGATCAGTGCCGTCTACTCGCCACCGGCCCGTTCGACCAGTTCCTGCTGCGCTTCAAGGTGGCCTTCACCGCGGGCGTCGTTCTGGCCTGTCCCATTTGGCTGTACCAGATCTGGGCGTTCATCACCCCCGGCCTGTATTCCAACGAACGCCGTTATGCCGTTTCCTTCGTCACCGCCGCCGCGGCACTGTTCGTGACCGGAGCGGTTCTGGCGTACTTCGTCGTCGCCAAGGGCTTGCATTTCTTGCTGTCGATCGGTGACAACGTACAGATCACGGCGTTGAGCGGCGATCAGTACTTCGGTTTTCTGATCAATCTTCTGATCATCTTCGGTGTCAGCTTCGAGATCCCGTTGCTCGTCGTCGGGTTGAACTTCGTCGGCGTTCTCACCTACGAGCGACTCAAGGCGTGGCGTCGCGGCCTGATCTTCGGTCTGTTCGTCTTCGCCGCCATCGCGACACCCGGCCAGGACCCGTTCTCGATGTTGGCACTGGCGTTGGCGTTGACGGTCCTCTTCGAGATGGCAGTGCAGATTGCGCGAATTCACGACAAGCGTAAGTTGCGCAAGAGAAGAGACGAATGGGGTGATGTGTCAGATGACGAAGCAACACGTATCGAAGGCGCAAGTACGATCGAGTCCCCACATGCTGTCGCTCCGACACCGCCGCCCAGCGGATTCGGTGCAGCAACCCGCACCCAGTCGGAGTACGACGACACCATCTGACCTCGGCTCTCGCGTGGGGATCAGCGCATGACGGAGACCACGGTGGACGTCCAGCAGAGTCCGAAACCCACTGAGCTGCAATTGTTCTCGGCGGAACTCGGTTTCCCGCTCGACAGGTTCCAGGTCGACGCATGCACCGCGTTGGAGAACGGCCACGGCGTTCTGGTCTGCGCCCCCACGGGTGCGGGCAAGACGGTGATCGGTGAGTTCGCCGTCCACCTGGCCCTGGCAGCGGGGCGAAAGTGCTTCTACACCACACCGATCAAAGCACTGAGCAATCAGAAGTTCGCCGAGCTGACTGCACGGTACGGCCGTGACACGGTCGGTCTGCTCACCGGAGATTCGTCGATCAACCCCGATGCCCCCATCGTCATCATGACTACGGAGGTTCTGCGAAACATGCTCTACGCATCGTCCGACGCATTGCGCGGACTGTCGCACGTCGTCATGGACGAGGTGCACTACCTGGCCGATCGCTTCCGCGGTGCGGTGTGGGAAGAGGTCATCCTGCACCTGTCCGACGACGTACGCCTGGTGAGCCTGTCTGCCACCGTCAGCAATGCCGAGGAGTTCGGCGCGTGGATGAGCACGGTTCGCGGTGACACCACTGTCGTGGTGGACGAGAACCGGCCGGTGCCGCTGTCGCAGCACATCATGGTGGGCCGGCGACTGTTCGATCTGTTCGATACCCGCGCGCAGTCGCCCGACGGCAGCCAGAAGGTCGTGGTCGATCGCGAACTCGTCCGGCATGTCAAACAGCGCCAGTCGCTGGACTCGATGGACCGCTGGCATGCTCCGCACAGCCGAGGCCGCGGCGGTCGAGGGGGCGGCGGAGGACGCGGTGGTGGTCAGGGCAGTGGAGCCGCCAATCGGCCGCTGTCTCGGCCCGATGTGATCGCCAAACTCGACGAAGAGGGTTTGCTGCCCGCGATCACGTTCATCTTCAGCCGCGCCGGGTGCGACGGTGCCCTCACCCAGTGCATGCGATCGCGGCTGGTGTTGACGACGCCCGAACAGGCCGAGGAGATCCGGTACATCGTCGAGAAGCACACCTCGGAACTTCCGCGCGAGGACTTGGAAGTTCTCGGCTTCTGGGAGTGGCGCGATGCACTCGAGCGAGGCTTTGCCGCTCACCACGCCGGGATGCTGCCGGTCTTTCGGCACACCGTGGAAGAACTGTTCGTCAAGGGCCTGGTCAGGGCAGTGTTCGCCACCGAGACGCTGGCGCTCGGCATCAACATGCCCGCCCGAACGGTCGTGCTGGAGAAGCTGGTCAAGTTCAACGGCGAGACGCACGCCGAGTTGACCCCGGGGGAGTACACCCAGTTGACCGGCAGAGCCGGGCGACGCGGAATCGACGTGGAAGGCCATGCCGTCGTGCTGTGGCAGCCGGGCACCGAGCCGACCGAAGTCGCGGGGCTGGCATCGACCCGTACCTTTCCGCTGCGCAGTTCGTTCGCGCCGGCGTACAACATGTCGATCAACCTGATCGAGCAGTTCGGTGCAGCCGACTCGCGTCTGCTGCTCGAGCGATCCTTCGCACAGTTCCAGGCCGACCGCTCCGTGGTCGGCATGGTCCGAGGCATCGAGAAGAACAAGCAGACGCTGGAGGCTCTCGCGGCCCGCCTCGGCGGACCGGACGGTGACTACTTCGAGTACGCGCGGTTGCGGGAACGACTCAAAGATCGCGAGAAGACCCTCGAACGCCAGGGCCGCTCCGACCGACGAGACAAGGCTGTCGATTCACTGCGTGCCCTGCGCCGCGGCGATGTGATCTCGGTGCCGACCGGTCGCCGCAGCGGCCTCGCCGTCGTCCTGGAGCCGGACGACGATCGGGCCGATCCGCGTCCGCTGGTACTGACCGAGGACAAATGGGCGGGCCGACTCTCCGCAGCGGACTTTCCCTCGCCGGCAACAGCACTGGGAACGATGCGGCTACCGAGGTTCGTCGATCATCGCACCGCGAAGACGCGGCGCGATCTGGCGGCAGCATTGGTCACCCGCGGAATATCGCAGCCGTCGGACCGTATCCGACGGAAATCGACAGCAGCGGACGACAAGGAGCTCGCCACCCTCCGACGAGCCATTCGATCGCATCCGGTGCACGCCCGACCCGATCGTGACGAACTCGGCCGTACCGGTGAGCGCTACAACCGGCTCGCGCGCGAGACCGAAACGATGCGTCAGAAAGTATCGGCCACGACGAACTCTCTGGCTCGCACGTTCGACCGCATCCTGGCGCTACTCGCCGACCGCGGGTACGTGAGTGCAGGTAAGGATCCGAAGGTGACCGACGACGGTGCCAGGTTGAGCCGAATCTATTCCGAGTCCGACCTGCTCGTGGCGGAATGCCTCCGGGGCGGTCTGTGGCAAGGCCTGTCGCCGGCCGAATTGGCAGCAGTCGTCTCCGCGGTCGTCTACGAGTCCAGGTCGGAGGGTGACATCACCCCGCACGGCCCCACGGGTCCGATCCGACACGCACTCACCGAGACCGTCCGGGTGTGGCACGAGCTACGAGCGGACGAGGTTCGGCACAAACTACCGCCCACGAGAGAACCCGACATGGGATTCGTGAAGGCCATCTACAAGTGGGCGTCCGATCACTCGTTGGTCGACGCCCTCGTCACGGCCGGTGACAACGGCAAAGCGCTCTCGGGTGGAGACTTCGTACGATGGTGTCGACAGGTCATCGACCTGCTCGATCAGGTTCGACTCGCGGCCCCGGAGCCGGAACTGTCTCGAACGGCGGCGCGAGCCGTCGCAGCCCTGCGCCGCGGAGTGGTGGCCGTCGATGCCGCATAGTGACGAAGAACCGAATCGGACTACCGGGTCGGTACGGCGCAGAGTCACAGGGTCGGGCTACTGTACCCCCGACGAATCCGAAATTTCAGTGGAGGCGAGATGAGCGGCCCATACGGTCCGACCGACCCCGACAACAATTGGTCGCGCACACCCGACCAAGAGAACGGGGCCGGACAAGACACGCCGAAGGGCAACCCTGGTTCCGCAGGCTCCACTCCGGGCAACCCTGGTCATTCCGCAGGCTCCACTCCGGGCAACCCTGGTCATTCCGCAGGCTCCACTCCGGGCAACCCTGGTCATTCCGCAGGCTCCACTCCGGGCAACCCTGGTCATTCCGCAGGCTCCACTCCCGCACCCGACGCGCAGGCCCCGACACCATCCGCGTGGGGCCAGTACGGGCAGCCGCCCGCAACGCCCACCACTCCGTACGGAGAGTCCGCGCCAGGCGCATACGGCCAATCCCCACAACCGCCCAGTGGTCAGTACCCGCAGGGTCAGTACCCACAGGGTGGCTATCCCCAGGGCCAGTACCCACAGGGCGGCTACCCCCAGGGCCAGTACCCACAGGGCGGCTACCCCCAGGGCCAGTACCCACAGGGCGGCTACCCCCAAGGCCAGAATCCACAGGGCCAGAGTCCACAGGGCCCTGGCGGTCAGAACCCCACCGCGCAGTACCCGGCCGGTCAACAGTACGGCGCACCCTATCCCGGAACAGGCACTCCGCCGTCGGGTGATGCGGCATATCAGAACCCTTATGCGCCACAGCAATTCGCCGGTGGTCAATACGGTCAGGGTCAGTACGGTGCCGATCCGTACGGGCAGCAGCCCCAGCAACCGTGGAACCCGAACCAGCAGTATCCGAACCAGCAGGTACCCGGTCAGCAGGGCCCCCGACCGGCCGGATCACAGTCCAAGAAGCCGCTGATCATCGCGGGTGTCGTCATTGCGGTGGTCGCCGTGATCGCGGTGATCGCGTTTTTCGCCTTCGGCCGCTCCACCACGTTGGACACCGCAGCCGCCCAGGAGGGCGTCCGTAAGGTCGTCACCGAGTCCTACGGTGCCTCGGATGTTTCCGGGGTCTCGTGCCCCCAGAACATCGAAGTCAAGGCCGACACCAGTGTCGATTGCACCCTGACGGTCGACGGAGCGTTCAAGAAGGTGACGTTGACGTTCCTGGACGACGACGCCAATTACGAGGTCTCGCTACCCAAGTAGTCACCTTGGGTTACTGGAGCGGAGCCTGCGGTGCGATGCTTTGTCACTCTCTGGACGCCGTGGCCGCCATCGCAGCGACGAGGCGGGCCACGGCGTTTTCCACTCCGAGGGTCTCGGCAAGGTTGTTCAGTGCGTCGGGGTCAACGGGTTCGGCCGGAATGTCGTCCGACTTGGACAGCACGACGTCGGCGTCGGTGACCACTCGTACGACGGGAAGGGCCGCATCGAGGTAGTCGCTCGCGTTGGCCAGCTTGGCCCGGATTCCCTTGGCCATGTCCGACGACGGATCGAGTGCCGCGTCACGCAGCGCCGTGACCGACTCGTACTGGAGCATCAAGGTCGAGGCCGTCTTCTCCCCGATACCCTTCACTCCGGGCAGTCCGTCCGAGGCGTCGCCTCTGAGCAGAGCGAGCTCGGCGTAGGCCGCGCCTGCGCGGTGCAGAGGAACTCCGTAGCGTTCGGAAACCAGTGCGGGGTCGAACAATTCGGCCTTGGCCAACCCGCGCCCCACGTACAGCACGCGAACCTCGTTCGGCTCGTCTGCCGCGACCTGCAACAAGTCCCGGTCACCGCTGACCACCACCACCGGGTCCTGTCGCTCACGCGCAGCCAAGGTGCCCAGCACGTCGTCTGCCTCGAGCCCCTCCGCGCCTGCTGTCGCAATCCCCAGCGCGGCGAGGACATCCATGATCATGTCGACCTGCGGAGTCAACGTCTCGGGAACTTCCTCGCTCTCGGCGGCCTCGGGAGCAGCCTCGGCCACGCGGTGTGCCTTGTAGGACGGCACGAGGTCCACTCGAAACTGCGGCCGCCAGTCCAGATCGAGGCACACGGCCAATCGACCGGGTTCTGTGCGCGTGATCAACGCCGAGATCATGTCGAGGAAGCCCCGCACGGCATTGACGGGTCGGCCGTCGGGTGCCGTAATCGACTCGGGCAGTGCGTAGTAAGCCCTGAACCACAGGCTCGCACCGTCGAGGAGCAGCAGCGGCGACTTTCCGGGAGCGGTCATGGGGCTCATCTTGCCGCACGGCGTTAGCCTGAAGGCATGAGTGTCGATACTTCGGTCAATTCCTCCCGCTTCTCCAGCGATGTGTACGCGTCGCGGCTCGCGCGAGCTGCCCGGCTGACGTCGGATGCGGGCCTGGACGCTCTGCTCATCACCCCGGGCCCGGATCTGCAGTACCTGCTCGGTTCCAAGGCCAGTTCGTTCGAGCGTCTCATCGCCTTGGTCGTTCCGGCGGACGGCAGCATCCCCAGCGTCATCGTTCCTCGGCTCGAACTCGCCGCTCTCGGCGATTCCGCAGCGGAGGATCTGTCTCTGACACTCGTCGACTGGGTGGACGGAGTCGATCCGTACGCCTTGGTGGCAGCAGCAGTTCCGGCCGGGTCGAAGACGGCTGTCGCCGACGCGATGCCGGCACTCCACTTCGTGCCCCTGGCCGATGTGTTCGGCACGGTTCCGGTGCTGGCCACAGATGTGCTCCGCGAACTTCGAATGGTCAAGGACGAGGCCGAGATCGACGCGCTGCGGCGAGCCGGCTACGCCATCGATCGAGTGCACGCCCGTATGGGTGAATGGCTGCGAGTGGGCAGAACCGAAGCGGAGATCGCCGCAGACATCGCCGCCGCCATCGTCGAAGAGGGGCACACCGCACCCGAATTCATCATCGTCGGGTCCGGCCCACACGGTGCCGATCCACACCACGAGGTGTCCGATCGCGTCGTGGAGGCGGGCGACATCGTCGTGATCGACATCGGCGGGCCCGTTGCACCGGGATACAACTCCGATTCGACCCGTACCTACAGTCTCGGCGAGCCGACAGCGGAGATCGCCGAGCAGTACGCGATCCTCGAGCGGGCGCAGCAGGCCGCTGTCGACGCGGTGGTGCCGGGCGTCACGGCACAGTCCATCGATGCCGCTGCCCGCGACGTGCTGGTGGACGCCGGATTGGGCGAGGCGTTCCTGCACCGCACCGGTCACGGGATCGGCCTGTCGGTGCACGAGGAGCCGTACATCGTGGCAGGTAACGACATCACTCTGACCGAGGGGATGGCGTTCAGCATCGAGCCGGGCATCTACTTCCGTGGACAGTGGGGTGCGCGTATCGAAGACATCGTGGTCGTCACCGCGAGCGGGTGTGAATCGGTCAATCTCCGCCCCCACGGTCTGTCCGTGCTGCCGGTGTGACGGACGCGCGCGAGGCCGAGTTCGTATCGGTCGTCCGGTCCAATCCTGCAGTGGCCGAGATACTTCGACGTGCGCCGCAACTCGGGCTTCCCGGGTGGTACCTGACGGCGGGCGGCCTTTTCCAGACTGTCTGGAACCACCTCGCCGATCGGGACCCACAGGCGGGCATTCGTGATTACGACTTCTTCTACTTCGACGACTCCGATGTGTCCTACGACGCCGAGAACGAGGTGATCGAGGCAGCGGGTGCGATGTTCGCCGACCTCGGGGTGGACGTCGAAGTGCGCAACGAAGCACGAGTACACCTGTGGTACGAAGAGCACTTCGGCAGTCGAATCGAACCGTTCCACAGCACCGAGGACGCGATCGATCATTTCGTGTCCACCACGTGCTGTTTCGGAATGACCACCGACGCAGACGGTGGAGATGTCGTCTATGCGCCACACGGATTCGAGGATCTGTTCGCGGGAATCGTGCGGCCCAATCCGCGCGTGCCGATGCAGCACGTGTACGAGGCCAAAGCCGCCCGCTGGACGAAGGAATGGCCGGACTTGACCGTCCTACCCTGGCCGGCGGAGCACGCCTGACGCGGGAGCCGGCGGCACGCTAGCGGTCGAGCAGCGAGCGACTACCCAGCACCCGCTGCACCTGGATCTCGATGACCACCCGGGTGGGATTTTCCCTCGGAACGCGATAGCGCTGGGCGTAGCGGTTCTCGGCGTCGACGACGGAATCTCGGTCGCTGCGGACCGAGGCAGGTCCTTCCATCGTCAGCCAGCGGGCACCGTCGATCTGACTCACGGCGGCGTAGGCTCCGCGGCCGGCGTTGATCGCCTTCTGTGACACGTCGTTGGTGATGACCCGCGCAATCCGAGCATCGGCGTCGTACGTGAAGCCGACGGCAACGACGTGCGGCGTTCCGTCCGGTCGTAGCGTCGTCAGAGTGGCGAGATGTCGCTCGGTGAGAAATTCGAGCGCGTCGTCGGTGAGAGCAGTCGCGTCAGCGGGGGTTGCGGCCATAACCCGACTGTAGTGAACGGGGGTCGATCGACCAGACTGATCGCGTGAGCAGACGAGCAGAACCCGCACCCGGAACACTGTTGCTGCTGGGTGGACGAAGCGAGATCGGACTCGAGGTCGCCACCCGCCTGGCACGGGGGCGAACCGTCGTATTGGCCGCGAGACGCAGCAACGACCTGGCAGTAGAACGAGTCCGGCTGGAGCAGGCAGGCGCGAGCGCCGTGCACAGCATCGAGTTCGACGCGAATGCGATGGACACTCATGCCGAGCTTCTGAATCAGGTGGCCGAGCAGCACGGTCCGCTCGGGATCGTGGTGCTGGCCTTCGGAATCCTCGGAGACCAGGCCCGCGCCGAGAATGACGCCCGGCATGCCCTCGACGTCATCACCACGGACTTCCTGGCTCAGGTATCGATTCTGACCCACGCTTCGACGCGTCTGCGAGCACAGGGGAGCGGCGACCTGATCGTGTTCTCGTCGGTCGCGGGTGTACGGGTGCGCCGCGCCAACTACGTCTACGGGTCCGCGAAGGCCGGGCTCGACGGGTTCGCCAGCGGCTTGAGCGATTCGCTGCACGGCACCGGAGTGCACCTGTTGCTCGCCCGTCCCGGGTTTGTCATCGGTTCCATGACCGAGGGAATGGACCCGGCACCGATGTCGAGTACACCCGATCAGGTCGCAGACGGCGTCGTGGCTGCACTGCACAAGCGGCGGAACAGCGTGTGGATTCCCGGTGTTCTACGCCCGGTCTTCTTCGGCATGCGCCTACTGCCGCAATGGCTGTGGCGCAGGATGCCGCGCTGATGACGATACCGACGCCCCGGCCGATCGTCGTCGTCGGAATCGGCGCGGACGGCTGGGACGGGCTACCTGCGACCTCTCGCTCGGCCATCGAGAAGGCCGATGTGGTGTTCGGTTCCGTCCGCCAGATCGCAAGCGTCCGGTCGCATTGCACCGAGAGCAGGACGTGGCCGAGCCCGTTGCTACCGAATCTGCGGTCGACGCTCGACGCGTACGAGGCGGCGAACGTCTGTGTTCTGGCCAGCGGAGATCCGATGTTCCACGGCATCGGGGTGACGTTGGCGCGAGAAATCGGAGCCGACCGACTACGTGTATTCCCGGCGCCGTCTTCCGCGTCGTTGGCGTGCGCGCGACTGGGCTGGGCACTGCACGACACACCGACGGTGTCTCTGGTGAACACGCCTATCGAGACACTGTTGCCGGACCTGGCCGACGGTCGTCGGGTGATGGTGCTGAGCCGGGGGAGCAGTACGCCGGGTGAGGTGGCGGCACTGTTGTCCCGCAACGGGTTCGGAGACAGCACTGTGACGGTGCTCGAGCAACTCGGCGGGCCGGCCGAACGCGTCGTCCGCGGTCGAGCTCGAGACTCGACCTTCGAGGGCCTCGACCCGCTCAATGTCATTGCGCTCGAGTGCGTGCGGGACCCCGCTACACCCCGTTTCACTCGCGTCCCCGGCCTGGCCGATTGCGCATACACCGGTGACGGCCAGATGACCAAGCAGGAAATCCGAGCGCTGACTTTGAGCGCATTGGCACCAGCACCCGGAGAACTCTTGTGGGACATCGGAGGCGGGTCGGGAACCATCGCGATCGAATGGATGCGCAGCGACAGTTCCTGCCGCGCCGTGACGTTCGAGAGCTCTCGGACCCGTCGTGAGCAGATCGAGCGCAACGCACTACTACTGGGAGTTCCGGGACTCGTCGTGCACGACGCCGCACCCGAGAACTTCGGAGGCGTCTCGGCCGCGAACGCGGTGCCCGACGCGGTGTTCATCGGCGGGGGACTGACCGGTGCAGACATGCTCGGTGCGTGCTGGAACGCGGTGCGTACAGGGGGCCGTGTGGTCGCCAATTCGGTGACCGCAGAATCGGATTCGTTACTGCTGACCGCAGCGGCGACGTACGGCGGAGAGCTCCGCAGATTCCAGGTCTATCGCGGTGAGCCGTTGGGCGCGTTCACGACGTGGAGGCCCCAGTTGCCGGTCACGCAATGGAGTGCGATCAAGCGGTGAAGGTCTTGATTCTCGGCGGCACCGCGGAGGCGCGCGCACTCGCGACGGCACTGAATCGGGTGCAGGGTGTCGACACCGTCACCTCATTGGCCGGGAGGGTCGCGCAGCCGGTACTACCCGTCGGACAGACCCGGATCGGTGGGTTCGGAGGGCGCGATGCCCTTGCGGCGTGGCTCCGTGACAACGCGATCGACGTAGTAGTGGATGCGACGCACCCCTTCGCGTCCACGATCGGAGCGAACGCCGAGCATGCCACCGATGCCACGGGAGTCGCACTGCTGATACTGACGCGTCCGCCGTGGACCGAGGAGGAGGGCGATCGGTGGACCGTGGTTGCCTCGCTACCCGACGCGGCGGCGGCGATCACGCCGGGCAGTCGGGTGTTTCTCACGACAGGCAGGCAGGGCGTTCACCATTTTGCGCGTGTCGATCACTCGTGGTTTCTGGTCAGAGCGATCGATCCTCCGACCGAACCGGTGCCACCGCGCATGCGCCTACTGCTCGACCGCGGTCCTTTCGACCTCGATCACGAATCGAACGTGCTCGCAGACAATCGAATCGACCTGTTGATCACCAAGAACAGCGGCGGCATCATGACGCGGGCCAAACTCGACGCGGCGAGAGCAGCATCGATCCCGGTCCTCATGGTCGCCCGTCCCGCGGCACCGACTTCGGCACCGACCGTGTACGACGTGGATGCCGCAGTGGACTGGTTGACGGAGCGGTTACGCGTCTGCTGACGGGTAACGCCGGGAGGTGAACACTTTCGAACCACTTCCTGTCTCGACCACTGTGGTCATCGACGATCCGATGATGAGCAGGCACCGCATGTCGATCGACTTGGGGTCGAGTTCGCCGAGCGTGACGGTGCGCACCGATTCTTGCGCGCTACCCACCGCACGTCCGATCACCACCGGTGTGTGCGGTGAACGATGCTCGAGCAGTAGATCTTTCATGGCTGCAACTTGCCAGGTTCTCGACGTGGAGGCCGGGTTGTAGATCGCGATCGCCATGTCGGCTCCAGCGACCGCCGAGAGCCGTGCGGCCACGATGTCCCACGGCTTGAGTCGGTCGGAGAGCGAGATCACGGCGTAGTCGTGGCCGAGGGGGGCTCCCACTCGGCTCGCAACCGCGTTCGCAGCGGTCATTCCCGGCACCACTCGGACCGGGACCGAACTCCACTGTTGTTCGGCCGCAACCTCGATGACCGCCGTCGCCATCGCGAAGACCCCCGGATCACCCGAGGACACCACAGCGACCCGCCGTCCCTGTTTGGCGAGGTCGAGGGCGAATGCGGCACGTTCGGACTCGACCTTGTTGTCGCTGGCATGTCGAATTTGGCCGGGACGCTGAGGAACCCGATCGATGTAGGTGACATAGCCGACGAGATCGGTCGCGGCGGCCAGTTCGGCTCGCACCTCGTCCGTCGTCCAGGCGTCATCACCTGGACCGAGACCGACGACGACCACTTCGCCCGTGCTGGTGGGCGTCTCGGCTCGGTTGGACGGGCTCGGCACCACGATCATAGAGAAGTACGGGACGTCGTCCGCGTCGGCCGCAGCGAGGACGCGTTGCTCGGGTGTACTGGCCCGCTCGACGTATCGCGCTTCGTCGAGCCTGCCCGATCGTTCGAGCGCGTCGAGTACCGCCGGGTAGGTTCGCCCGAGTTTCATGATGACCGCCGCGTCGGTACCGCGTAGTCGGCGTGCGAGTTCGCCGGTGGGCAGTGTTCCAGGCAGGACAGTGAGCACTTCGTCGCGCTCCACCAATGGAGTTGCCATGGCCGCCGACGCAGCACTGACCGAGGTCACTCCAGGAACCACCTCGACTTCGAACCGGTGTGCCAGGCGTTTGTGCATGTGCATGTACGAGCTGTAGAACAGCGGATCGCCCTCGGCCAGAAGCGCTACCGATCGGCCGGCGTCGAGGTGTGCGGCGAGCCGTGCCGCAGCGGACTCGTAGAACTCGTCGATCGCCCCCTGATACCCACCGGGGTGAGATGTCGTCTCGGTGGTCACCGGATACACAAGGTGCTCCTCGAGTTGACCGTCATGCATGTACCCGGCGGCGAGAGCGCGTGAGATGCTGCGGCCGTGCCGAGCGCTGTGGAACGCAACGACATCGGCAGCGCCGATCACCCGAGCTGCTTTGACGGTCAACAGCTCTGGGTCACCCGGGCCGACGCCGACTCCCCATAATTTACCGGAGGTGCTCATTCCTGTTCGCTCGCAATGGCATTGACCGCAGCAACGGTGATGGGACTGCCACCCCGCCGGCCTCGAACGACCAGATATTCCACGCCGAGGTCGGCGGCGATCAGATCTTCCTTAGACTCCGCGGCACCGATGAATCCGACCGGGCCGCCGACGATGGCTGCCGGTTTCGGGGCGCCGGCCGCGAGCATCTCCATCAGGTGGAACAGGGCGGTCGGAGCGTTTCCGATGGCGACGACAGCGCCGCCGAGCTTGTCGCCCCACAATTCCAGCGCAGCAGCGGTTCTCGTGGTTCCCATATGTCGAGCCAGATCCGGTACCCGCGGATCGGACAGGGTGCACAGCACCTCGTTGTCGGCCGGAAGACGGCGACGAGTGATGCCGGCGGCAACCATGTTGGCGTCGCACAGCACCGGCGCCCCTGCACGCAGTGCGGTACGAGCGGAATCGACCACGTCGGGCGTGAATCCGATGGTCTCGGTCAGGTCGATCTCGCCGACCGCGTGAATCATACGCACGACGACCTGGGCGACATCCGGCGCGAACCGAGACAGATCTGCTTCGGCTCGAATGGTTGCGAAAGACTGGCGGTAGATCTCCGCGCCGTCGCGGATGTAGTCGTGCATGCGTGTCACGATAGGGGAGAGGGACCCCTCGGCCGGAAGCCGGTCTCCGGGTGCTCAGGACACCTGGTAGCCGATTCCGGTGGCGATCACATCGGTGACCTCACCTTTCGGTCGCCCACAACGGCGCTCGCACCCGGACCAGTGTTGCCGTTCGTCACGCGGAGTCATCCGGGCGTCGACTGCCGCCGCGAGATCGGAGCGGACGTCGGCCAACGACTTCGCGCAGCCCGGCGATCCGGTACAGGCGCTCACCCTGATCCACGGTGAATCCGCATCGAAGATCAGGCCCATCGGTGCCAATACCCGAACAACTTGCTCGGCGGGCTCCTCGTCGAGATCGCACACGATCAACGACCGCCATGGAGTCACGATCACCGGTCGGTCGATGGCGGCGAGGAACTCGGCCAACCGTGCGCCGAGGACGCCGTTGGCGAGTCCTGCGGCCAGCGCCACCAGCCCGTCGGTCTGCTCGAGCCAGCCGATCGGTGGTACCTCGACAGGTGCCGGCAGCGGCACTGTCGTGCCTGCGGAGAGCCCGAGCAGGTCGATGATGCGGGCAACACCGTTGTCGACTTCGGCCAACCGCCACTGCGATTCGCGCAGTTCGACGAAGGCACCCGCGCAGTTCAGCAGGGTCGGCACCACACTGTCCCGATCCACTCGAACGCCACTGTCTCGGCCCGCGAGCAGCAGCGCGTACGACCCGTCGGGCTGGGCGTAGGCACCGAAATCCGGTTCGAGTCCACACATGTCGCCGCGCCCGTCGTCGAGAGCGAACAGCGTTCGCCCCGGCAGGTCTACCAGGTCGCGGCGCGCGCGGAGTCCTTCGTCGAGCTCGACGACGAGCGCACGTACATCGGTGAGACCCCCGACCCGTCCCGACAACGGAGAAGCGAGAATGTTCCGTACCCGCTCGTGTGTGGCGGACGGTAGCAACCCGGCGTCGGCCAACCTGCTCGCCAAGGCGACCGGGTCCGAGACCGCGCGGAGCTGGACGTTGCCCCGGGAGGTCAGCTCCACCGTTCCGTCGCCCAGTTCCGCTGCAGCCCGTGCCAGGACCTGCATCTGATTCGGCAACACAACGCCGCCCGGCAGCCTTATCCGCGCGAGCGGACCGTCCGCTGCGAGGTGCGTCGTCAGCGCTCCCGGGCAGCCGTCGGGCACCGATCTGTCGGGCGATTTCATGTTCACCAGGCTACAAGTGCGACGGATGGACCGATGTGGCGTGCGCACCGGTAGCATTCGGTGTCACGGCTCAGGCCGAGAGGAAACCGGCGAAAATCCGGTACGGTCGCGCCACTGTGACGGCCCTGCAGTTCGCGTGCATGGGCCCCGAGTCAGACCCTCTCGCCGACGAGACGACACAGAGATCCACCTATGTCAGGGGCGCGAAAACCCCCGAGAAGGGCGCTAACCGTGTTCTTGCTGCTGTCCACATCGGACACCGATCTGCTCAGTGCTCGCGCCAGTGGAGCCGACTTCACCTGGGGTAACCCATCTCGCTTGCTGGCGCAGGACATCCCGTCGATGGCCGAATCGGCCGAGCTGATCATCGTGCGCATTCTGGGATCACGCCGTTCGTGGGAGGCAGGCATCGACGCCGTTCTCGCCACCGGGCTTCCCGTTGTCGTTCTCGGCGGTGAGCAGGCACCCGACGCGGACCTGATGGAGATCTCGACGGTGCCGGCCAACGTCGCCGCGCAAGCCCACAATTATCTGGCCGAAGGCGGGTCGGACAACCTGCGTCAGCTGTACAACTTTCTCTCCGACACCGTGTTGCTGACCGGTCACGGTTTCGATGCTCCGCGGCACCTGCCGACGTGGGGGCACCTCGATCGGGTGTCGGCTCCGCACTCCGACGGCCCGACGGTGGCGATTCTCTACTACCGCGCCCAGCATCTGGCCGGAAACACCACGTACATCGACGCCCTCGCCGCCGCGGTCGAGAACGCAGGTGCCACGGCTCTGCCGATCTACTGCGCGTCGCTGCGCACGGCGGAACCGGACTTGCTCGAAACGCTGAAGTCGGCGGATGCCCTGATCGTGACGGTGCTGGCAGCGGGTGGCACCAAACCTGCCGGGGCGTCTGCGGGCGGCGACGACGAGGCCTGGGACGTCGCCGAACTCGCGGCCCTCGACGTTCCGATTCTGCAGGGTCTGTGCCTGACGAGTTCACGAGCGACGTGGTCCGAGAACGACGACGGCCTGTCGCCACTGGACGTGGCCACCCAAGTGGCCGTTCCGGAGTTCGACGGCCGTCTCATCACGGTTCCGTTCTCGTTCAAGGAGATCGACGACGACGGCCTGACCACGTACGTTCCGGACCACGAGCGAGCAGCGCGGGTTGCCGGCATCGCTGTTCGCCACGCGCGGCTACGACACATTCCGGCCGCCGACCGGCGTATCGCGCTGATGTTCTCGGCCTATCCCACCAAGCATGCGCGGATCGGCAACGCCGTCGGACTCGACACACCGGCCAGCGCAATTGCTTTGATGTCGGACATGCGTGCCGCCGGTTACGATCTCGGGCCGCTCGACGGCCCGGACGCGGTGCCCGGTCTGGCCGCTCGCGACGGCGATGCCCTGATCCACGCATTGATCGCCCGCGGTGGCCAGGATCCCAACTGGCTCACCGACACTGCGCTCGAGGGCAACCCCATTCGCATCTCGGCGGCGCGGTACAGAACCTGGTTCGAGCAACTCCCGGCCGATCTGCGCGACGGCGTGATCGAGCATTGGGGCCCGGCGCCGGGCGAACTCTACGTCGATCGCTCTGCCGACCCCGATGGTGAAATTGTCATTGCCGCAATGCAATTCGGCAACGTCGTCATCATGGTTCAGCCGCCGCGCGGGTTCGGGGAGAAGCCTGTCGCGATCTACCACGACCCGGATCTACCGCCGAGCCACCACTACCTGGCGGCATACCGATGGATCTCTGCCACCGAGGCAGACGGCGGTTTCGGTGCGGATGCGATGGTTCATCTGGGCAAGCACGGCAACCTCGAATGGCTGCCGGGCAAGACGCTCGGTATGTCCGCCTCCTGCGGGACCGATGCGGCTTTGGGCGATCTGCCCCTGATCTACCCGTTCCTCGTCAACGATCCGGGGGAGGGCACGCAGGCCAAGCGTCGAGCGCACGCCACCCTGGTCGATCACCTCATTCCCCCGATGGCGCGCGCGGAGAGCTACGGAGACATCTCCCGGCTCGAGCAGTTGCTCGATGAGCACGCCAACATCTCGGCCCTCGATCCAGCGAAGCTGCCCGCGATCCGGCAGCAGATCTGGACGCTGATGACCGCGGCGCAGATGCACAAGGATCTCGGACTCGACGAGCGTCCCGACGAAGAAGTGTTCGACGACATGCTGCTCAACGTCGACGGATGGCTGTGCGAGATCAAGGACGTGCAGATCCGCGATGGACTGCACATCCTGGGGCAGGAGCCCGTCGGCGATGCCGAGGTCGAGTTGGTGCTGGCGATGCTGCGCGCCCGGCAGATGTGGGGCGGCGAGCAGACGGTCCCCGGACTTCGTGAAGCGCTCGGCCTCAGCGAGGACGGCGACGAGGAACGCACGCGCGTGGACAGCATCGAGGCCGTCGCGCATGGTCTGGTCGCGGCCATGCAGGCCACGGGGTGGAATCCCGACGAGGCCGAGCGCGTGGCAGGTGAACACGGCGACGTCGTCGCAGAAATCCTGAAGTTCGCTGCCGCCGAGGTGGTGCCGCGTCTGCGCGGAACCTCACGCGAGATCGAACAGGTGCTGCATGCTCTCGACGGCGGATTCATCGCCGCCGGGCCGAGCGGTTCACCGCTGCGCGGGCTGATCAATGTGCTGCCCACCGGGCGTAATTTCTACTCGGTCGACCCGAAGGCCGTGCCGTCCAAACTGGCGTGGGAGACCGGGCAGGCAATGGCCGAATCTCTGCTCGCTCGCTACCGCCAGGATCACGGCGAGTGGCCGAAATCGGTGGGGCTGTCGGTATGGGGCACGTCCGCCATGCGAACGTCCGGTGACGACATCGCCGAGGTCTTCGCCCTGCTCGGCGTATCGCCGGTGTGGGACGAGGCGTCACGCCGGGTCACTCGGCTCGAGGTGATCGATCTCGCCGAGCTCGGCCGTCCTCGTATCGACGTGACGGTCCGGATCAGCGGCTTCTTCCGTGACGCGTTTCCGCACGTACTCGCCCTACTCGACGACGCGGTTCGGATGGTTGCCGCGTTGGACGAGGAGCCCGAGCAGAACTACGTTCGGGCACACGCGCAGGCCGACCTTGCCGAGCACGGTGACGAAAGACGCTCCACGACAAGGATATTCGGTTCCAAGCCGGGTACCTACGGTGCCGGCTTGCTCCAGTTGATCGACAGCAAGACCTGGCGCAGCGACGACGATTTGGCGCAGGTGTACACCACGTGGGGCGGTTTCGCGTACGGCCGTGGCCTCGACGGCGTCCCTGCGTCCGACGACATGCGCTCCGCCTACAAGCGCATCGCCGTTGCCGCCAAGAACACCGACACGCGCGAGCACGACATCGCCGATTCCGACGACTATTTCCAGTATCACGGCGGCATGGTGGCGACGGTGCGCGCACTGACAGGAAAGTCGCCCGAGGCGTACATCGGCGACAGCACGCGCCCGGAATCGGTGCGTACCCGCACCTTGTCGGAGGAGACCGCGCGGGTGTTCCGTGCTCGGGTGGTCAACCCCAAGTGGCTCGAGGCCATGCGCAGGCACGGATACAAGGGTGCCTTCGAAATGGCCGCGACGGTGGATTACCTGTTCGGTTACGACGCCACCACCGATGTCGTCCAGGACTGGATGTACGAGAAGCTCGCCGAAACGTACGTGCTGGACGAACAGAACCAGAAGTTCATGCAGCAATCGAATCCCTGGGCCCTGCACGGCATCGCCGAGCGCCTGCTCGAGGCAGTGGAACGCACGATGTGGGCCGAGCCGAACGCGCAGGTTCTCGACGGGTTGCGCCGGGTCTACCTCGAGACCGAGGGTGAGCTCGAAGGCGAGTAGCGACGTACTCTGGGCGGTATGGCTGCCACGTTCGACACCATTGCCACAGGCAAATACGTACTCCTGACGACATTCAAGAAGGACGGCACCGGCGTGCCGACCCCGCTGTGGGGTGCTCTCGACGGTGACCGACTTCTGATGTGGACGGTGACCGATTCGTGGAAGGTCAAACGCATTCGACGGAATTCGAAGGTGACCATTGCCCCGTGCGACATGCGTGGTAATCCTCAGGGCGACGCGGTGGACGCCACCGCCGAGATTCTCGACGAGGCCGGTACCGAGAAGGCCCGCGCGGCCGTCGCGTCCAAGTACGGGATTCTGGGCTGGCTCACCGTGAAGGGCAGCGTGCTGCGGCGCGGCAAGAGTGGCTCGGTGGGGCTGTCCATCACCGCAGCCTGAATCCGAGCCGTCGGCACCATCGCTCGCATGCGCAGTTCCGAATACTTCACGATGCAGCTTCCCGGCTGCCGGAATGGAGTATCACGTGCCTATCGCAGTGACCGACTACAACCACGTTCGTCTCACCGTCCGCGACATCGAGCGTTCGAGGGCGTTCTACGATTCGGTGTTCGGTTTCGACGTCGCCTATGCGTGGGATCCCGACGCCGACGAAGAGACCAAGAAGGCGCTGTGGTTCTTGTTCGGCGGAGTAATCTACAAGTTCGGCGGGGGACTGCTCGGCCTGCGTCCGGTAGCACCGAGCGACGACACGTTCGGTGAAGACCGCTGCGGGCTCGATCATCTGAGTTTCACCGTGGATACGCGAGCTGCTCTCGAAGACGCCGTCAAGACGCTCGACGATCTCGGCATCGCCCACGAAGGCATCAAGGACGCGGGGCCAGGGCTGTCCATCGTCGAGTTCCGCGACCCGGACAACATCGCGCTCGAACTCTCCGGACCCGACAAGTAGCCCGGACCGACGTCACTGAGCGGCGCTGACCGACGACATGTGAAAGTCGGGAATGCGCAGCGGCGGCATCGCCGTGCGAGTGAACCAGTCCTTCCACTCGCGCGGCAATGTCGCCTCCGTCGCACCCGCCTCGGTGACGCGGCGGAGCAGATCCAGCGGGCTTTCGTTGAATCGAAAGTTGTTCACAGCACCGGTGATTCGACCGTTCTCGATGGCGTACACGCCGTCTCTGGTCAGTCCGGTCAGTAGCAGGGAGGTCGGATCGACCTCACGGATGTACCAGAGGGTCGTCAACAGCAGTCCACGCTCGGTGTCGGCTACCATCTCGTCGAGACGGGCATTCGTACCGCCCGTCATCACCAGGTTCTCGCCCGGCACCGCGACGGGAGCTCCGTATTTCCCGGCGGTCGCGCGCGGGTAGGCCAGAGCGGAGACCGATCCGTCACGTACCCAGTCGACGCGGTCGATATCCATGCCGTTGTCGAACACCGACACCGAGTCGCTCGACGATCCTGCCACCACGAAGGGCGCATATTCGAGCCCGCGTTCGCGCGGATCCGAGTACAGCGTGAGCGGTAGGGCCGTGAGCTTTTCGCCCACTCGCGTTCCGCCCGTACCGGACAGCGCCGTTCGGCCTTCCTGCGCGCCACGCCCCTCCATGGTCCACATCAGGTAGATCATCAGATCCGCCACGGCCGACGGCGGTAACAGCGTCTCGTATCGTCCTGCCGGCATCTCGACGGTGTGCTGGGCCCAACCGAGCCGGGTGGACAGCTCGTCCAGCATGCTCTGGGCGGACACGTCCCGAAAGTCCGTGGTGCCCGTACCGACCCAGGCGCTGGCCCCAGATCGTTTGCCGTTGATCTCGATCGAGCCGGTCGGCTGCGTGAAAGTGCGACGTAGCCCGGTCGAGGTGCCGAGCCACACGTTGTCGATCCGATGCTGAGCGAACCCGTACAGGGCATCGCGACCGTCGAATCCGACGTTCAATTCCGTTGCCAGCGCGCCGAACACATCGATCGACGTGTGCAGTGCGGGGCGGTCCCACTCGGGGGAGTCCGAGGCCGGCTCGCCGGGGAGCAAGGGCATCGCGTCGTCGGCGGGCTCCGCCGAACGGGCAGCCGCTTCACTTGCACGCACCACCGCCTCGATCTCCTCCGGATCGACGCTGGTCGAGGAAACAGTCCCCACTCGAACGGAGGCAGCGTCACGCACCACGGACACCACCTCCCAGCGCCGCGAGGTCGCGATTCCGTTGGTGGTCATGGAGTTTCCGGCCCACCGAAGCGTCGCGTCGCTCGAATCGGTGACGATCACGATCGTGTCGTCGACGCTCCCGCAGGCAAGGGCTCGCTCGACCACGTGTTGTGCGGCGATCATCGACCTGCCTCCGATCGGGTGTTGAGGACGTTGACGCCGCGGAACAGCGCCGGCGGACAGCCATGGCTGACGGCGGCAACCTGTCCGGGTTGCGCCTTGCCGCAGTTGAATGCTCCACCTAGCCGCCAGGTGGACGGTCCACCGAGCAATTCCATCGAACCCCAGAATTCGGTGGTCGTCGCTTGGTACGCGACATCGCGTACCTGGCCGTCGAGCTTGCCGTCGCGAATGCGGTAGAAGCGTTGACCGGTGAACTGGAAGTTGTACCGCTGCATGTCGATCGACCACGACTTGTCGCCGACGACGTAGAGGCCGTCCTCCACTGCACCGATCAGGTCGGCAGTGGTTCGGTCGGTGTCCGGGTCCGGTTGCAGCGACACGTTCGCCATTCGCTGGATAGGAACGTGATGGGGAGAATCTGCGTATGCGCACCCGTTGGATCGCTCCAGACCGAGTCGGGGAGCGAAGACACGATCGAGTTGATAGCCGACCAAGGTGCCGTCGCGGACCAGGTCCCACCTCTGCGAGGCCACTCCGTCGTCGTCGTAGCCGATGCTGGCCAGACCGTTGACCTCCGTGCGGTCGGCAGTGACGTGCATGATGGGAGATCCGTAACGCAACGTACCCAACTGGTCCGGCGTCGCGAAGGAGGTTCCTGCGTATGCCGCCTCGTAACCGATGGCGCGGTCGTATTCCGTTGCGTGCCCGATCGATTCGTGAATGGTCAGCCACAGGTTGGTCGGATCGATGACGAGGTCGGTCGGCCCGGCGACCACGGTCGGTGCCTTCACCTTCTCCGCCAGCCACTCGGGAATTCTGGCCAGCTCGTCGGTCCAGTCCCAGGTGCTGGTGTCGCCGAGATACTCCCAACCACGTCCCACCGGTGGCGCGAGGGTGCGCATCGTCTCGAAGGCACCGACGGACCGGTCGACGGTCGTCGCCTCGAACTGAGGATGCAGGCGAACCCGCTGCTGGGTGATGGCACTTCCGGCCAGGTCGGCATAGAAGGATTGCTCCTTGACCTGCAACACCGACGCGGTGACATGGTCGACGCCATCGGACGCGGCCAGTCGGGACGAATACTCCGCGAGCAGCGCTACCTTGTCGACGGTCGGTACCTCGAAAGGATCGACTTCGTAGTCCGATACCCACGTTGCATTCGAGTAGACCGGCTCCGGTGCCAGCTCGACCCGTTCGCGATTGAGGGCACGTAGTGCCGTCGCCACCTCGACTGCTTTCCGGGCGGTGTCGGCGGCTGCGTCGGTGCCGAGTTCTGCATGGGAGGCGAACCCCCATGTTCCGTCGACCACCACCCGCACGGCGAGACCGATCTCACCGGCATCGACCGAGGATTGAACCGAGCCGTCGCGCAACGAGATCGACTGCGTGGTCAGGCGTTGCACGCGCACATCGGCATGGGAGGCTCCCGCCGACCGCGCCGTGCTCAGTGCGGCATCCGCGAGTTCCTGCAGGGGCAGAGCGAGGAAGTCGGCGTCGACCGACCGGTCCGATTGTCTCGTCACCGCACCGACGCTAGCCGAACTGTTGCCAACCGAGTCGGACAACCATCCCGATCACGACGACGAGTAGGACGATTCTGACGAATCCGGCTCCTCTCGCGACCGCTGTTCTGGATCCGACCACTGCACCGAACACGTTGCATACCGCCATCGCAGCTCCGAGTTGCCAGTAGACACTGCCGGTGGCAGCGAAGAACGCGAGGGCACCGACGTTCGATCCGACGTTGATCACCTTCGCCATCGCAGCACTGCGTACGAATTCTGTTCCGAGCATCGTGGCGAACACGATGATGAGGAACGTGCCGGTTCCGGGCCCGAGGATGCCGTCGTAGAAGCCGATCCCCACGGCTGCGAGGCCGACGACGATCAGAACCTTGCGGTGGGTCGGCGGCGACGACGCCGCTGTGAGACCGATGGTCGGGCGGCACGTCACGAGCACTGCCACGCCGACGAGAACGACCATGATGATCGGGATGAACAGCTCGCGGTCGATCAGCGAGACTGCGGCAGCTCCGGCCGCCGAGGCCACCGCCGCGAGGACACCGGCCGGGATCAGTACCGGCCAATTCAGCGAGACCTTGCGTGCGAAGGTCACCACCGCGGCGACGGTACCGAACACCGCCGTAGCCTTGTTGGTCGCGAGCGCCGCCTGCTGCGTCAGTTGCGGAGCGACGAGCAGAATTGCGGGCAACAGGATCAGCCCGCCTCCACCGACCACCGCGTCGACCCAGCCCGCAGCTGTCGCAGCCACCATCAGCAGTCCCCAGTCCGCGGCAGTCATACGGCAAACTCAATCACATGCGTCGATTCAGCCTGTGGCTTCGTGGGCAGCCCTTCGTAGCCGATGCACTGCTGGCGGCGGGACTGTTCGTCGTCGAGATGCTGGTGTTCGCTAGTTCTTCGCAAGGACAGAACGCACCACTGTTTCTGCTGTTCTCTGTTGTGCTGTCGGTACCCGTTGCGTGGCGACGACGCTTTCCCCGGTCGGTGGCGGCAATCGCTCTTGCCGCTACCGGCGTCTGCGACATCGCAGGCAGCATGGCGGGCGACGCCACCAACGGTCACCCGGCGACGTTGGCGCTGCCGATCATGCTCTACACCCTGGTTGCGTATGTGGGACGAGTTCAGGGTGGTGTGTACGCCGTCGCTCTGGCCGCGTATTCCACAGCGTCCATGCTGTTGTTCGACCAACCGATCTTCACGTCGCTGCTGTTCGGTGCCCTTCTGTACACGCTGTCCTGGATCGCGGCGGAATTCCTCGGGGCCCGACGGGCGTACGACGAGGCGACGCAGGCCCGGCTCGTCGTGGCCGAATACGACCGTGATCGCCGCGCCGACGAGGCCGTGCTGGCCGAACGCACGCGCATCGCGCGTGAACTGCACGATGTCATCGCCCACAGCGTCAGTGTCATGGTGGTTCAGGCCGACGGTGCCTCGTACGCCATCCGACGCAATCCGGAGCGCGCCGAGCAGGCCGTTGCCAACATTTCGGCCACCGGTCGCCTCGCGCTCGCGGAGCTACGGCGCACGGTCGCGCTACTTCGCACCTCGCCCGACTCGGACGACATGCCCCAGTACGGCACCGCGGGTCTTGCCCGCGTGGTCGAGATGATGGGCCGTGCCGGGCTCAACGTCGAACTGGAGCAGACCGGAAACCTCGACGACATCAGCCCGGCGATCAGTCTGGGAGTGCATCGGTTGGTTCAGGAATCGCTGACCAATGTTCTGCGGCACGCCGGCCATGCTCCCCGTGCCCTCGTCAGAGTGGTGCGAGAGGAGCAGGAGGTCACCGTCGAGATCTCGGACAACGGCACCGGTGTCGGCACAGCGCCATCCGTGGACGGCGGCGGTCACGGATTGCTGGGGATGCGGGAGCGGGTGGCCGTGCTGCAGGGCACGCTGCACGCGGGCCGCACTCCACACGGCAACTGGCTCGTGCGCGCGACACTGCCGGTCGACTGAAGGATAGGTTGAGTCGGTGCCGATCACCGTTGTCGTCGTGGACGACCAGGAACTCATGCGCATGGGATTGAACATGGTGCTCGAGGCCCAGGACGACATCGAGGTGATCGGGGAGGCATCCGACGGTGCCGGTGCCGTCGAAGCCGCGGCCAGGCTGGCACCCGCCGTGGTGTTGATGGATGTCCGCATGCCCGGCATCGACGGTGTTGCCGCCACTCGCACCATCACCGAGTCCGGCTCCGCCACAAAGGTTCTGGTGATGACGACATTCGATCTCGACGAGAACGTCCTCGGCGCACTTCGCGCGGGCGCAAGTGGATTTCTGCTCAAGGACACACCACCCGAGGATTTGGTGTCCGCAATTCGTAGCGTGGCCGCGGGCGATGCCGTCGTCTCACCGAAGGTCACCAAGCGACTGCTCTCGAGGTTCGTCGCCCACTCCGTCCCGTCGACCGATGCGTCGGTTCTCGACGCACTCACCGGTCGTGAGCGGGAGGTGCTGGTGCACTTGGCCACCGGCATGTCCAACGCCGAGATCGCAGCGGTGCTGCACCTGTCCGAGGCGACGATCAAGACCCACATCGGTCGGATCCTGACGAAACTGGATGTTCGCGACCGCGTCCAAGCAGTCGTGTTGGCGTACGAGACCGGCCTGGTACGGCCTGGTTCCTGAGAATTTCCGACAAACAGGGCTTTCTGGGAGCGATTTCGTCGACTCGAGCGTTGTACCGGTCAAGCGAAGAAAGGACCGTCATGCTCGCTCTGTTCGTACTTTATGTCGTCGTCGAGGTCGCGGCACTGGTCGCCGTGTCGAGCGCGCTCGGTGTGCTCTGGACCGTCGTGCTGCTGATCGGTGGATCGCTGATCGGTTCACTGCTGGTGCGGTCGCAGGGTGGGCGCGTGTTGGACGGTCTGAGGAGGGCGTCGCGCGGTGAACGTTCCGCCGGCGGCGCAGTGGCCGACGGCGCTCTGTTCGCGGCGGGATCCGTCGCGATGTTCGTTCCCGGACTGGTCACCACGGTGATCGGTTTGCTGCTGCTGATCCCGCCGACTCGGTGGCTGTTGCGGCCGGCGGTCATGTGGGCGGCCGCACGCTGGCTACCGCAGGTTGCTACCGCAACGCGGCGCATGCGCCCCACCGTCATCGACGGTGAGATCCTCGACGACCGCCCCGAGACAGCCGGCACAGCGCCGTCCGCGGCCGGTTCGGCACTCGTGCTGGAAGGCCAGGTGATCGAGGCCGACCAGGTCGATCGACCGACCGGGGATTTCCGGAAGCCGCACCGGTAGGGGCACACTGGTCGTTCGTGACCACCGAATTGTTCTGCGGCGGACGGATCTACAGTCCCATGGCCTCCGACGCCACCGCCATGGCCGTGACCGATGGAGTCGTCAGTTGGATCGGTGAGGATCGCACCGGCCGAGCGCTTCACCCCGGAGTACCCGTCACCGACCTGGCCGGTTCTTTCGTGGCACCGGCATTCGTCGACACGCATGTGCACATCACCGACCTCGGGTTGTCCCTGATCGGACTGGATCTGTCCGGTTGCCGATCCCTCGACGAATGCATGCGTGCGCTGGCCGACTACGCGGCGAAGACGCCGGAGGCGCTCGTGTGGGGGCACGGCTGGGACGAATCCGAATGGATCGGACGCCGCCCACCGACGACGTCCGATCTCGATGCTGCCGCTCCTGGCCGATCGGTGTATGTCACGCGAGTCGACTCTCATTCGGCCGCTGTTTCCACACCGTTGCGGGCTGCGGCGGCGGGTATGAGCACCGCCACGGGGTACTCGCCACAGGCCCCACTCACCGCCGACGCACA
Organism: Rhodococcus sp. PSi06; assembly: GCF_054960675.1. Lineage (NCBI taxonomy): Bacteria > Bacillati > Actinomycetota > Actinomycetes > Mycobacteriales > Nocardiaceae > Rhodococcus > Rhodococcus sp. PSi06. Next base: position 157,224 of record NZ_JBHNYO010000013.1, on the reverse strand, counting down.
CCATCTCGCGCGGCTGACGGCTCGCGCCATGCTCACCGCGGACACCCGCGATCGGGCCCGTACGGCGGCGCTCGACCACGCTGCGGCGCAGGGAATCGTCGCCGTCCACGAATGTGGGGGCCCGATCGTGTCGGGAGCCCAGGACTTCCGAGAACTGATGTCGACCGAGCACGGGGTACAGGTGCGCGGCTACTGGGGTGAGGTCGTCGATACAGCCGACCGGGCGCGGCAGTTGTCGGCCGAAACCGGGGCGCATGGACTGGCCGGAGATATTTTCGTCGACGGCTCGTTGGGATCGCGCACGGCCTGGTTGTCGTCGCCCTATGCGGACGACCTCGGAACTGGAGTGTCCTATCTCGACGTCGACGCAATCACCGCGCACATCTCGGCGTGTACCTCGGCCGGAATCCAGGCCGGCTTCCACGTCATCGGCGATGCCGCAGTGACAGCGACAGTCACGGCCTTCGCGCGGGTGGTGGCCGAATCGGGGACACCGGCCGTTGCCGCGTGCGGGCACCGGCTGGAACATCTGTCGATGGTGACGCCCGAACAGTCCGATCTACTGGCGTCGTGGGGAGTGATCGCCAGCGTGCAACCGCTCTTCGACGCTACGTGGGGCGGTTCGGACGGACTGTACGCAGCACGGCTCGGTGCCGAGCGTGCTGCTGCGCTCCATCCGTTCGCCCGCCTGGCCTCGGCCGGAGTCGCCCTTGCCTTCGGTTCCGATGCGCCGGTCACCCGCCTCGATCCATGGGCGACGACGAGAGCTGCCGTCAACCACCACACGCAGGGCAGTGCCGTGTCACCCCGGGCAGCATTCTCGGCCGCGACGCGGGGAGCCTGGCGCGCGGGCGGGGTCCGGGACGGCTTGGCGGGCACGTTGGTGCCCGGTGCACCGGCCTCGTTCGCGGTATGGGACGTCGACGAACTCGTGGTTCGGGCACCGAAGGACAGCGTCCAACGCTGGTCGACCGATCCGCGTGCGGGAGTATCACCCTTGCCCAGCCTCGACGAGTCGGCCGAGAGCCCGCGTTGTTCGATGACCGTGCATCGCGGCAAGGTGATCCATGAGCAGTGACAGCGCTTCCGTGGACGCACCTACGGCGGACCCGAAGCCTTTCTCGCGCGGTCGTCGTCTGTCTCGGGCCGCCGTACCGACCCTGCTCTCGGTCGCTGCCGGGGCACTGATCTTCGGCAGCTTCCCGCCCCGAACACTGTGGTTCCTGGCACCTGTAGGTATTGCGGTGTTGGCGCTCGTACTGACCGGCTTCGGCGGTCGACGCTCGGTGTCGCCGAAGGCCGGATTCGGCTACGGGTACGTCGCCGGACTCGGATTCTTCGTCCCTCTGCTGCCGTGGGTGGGTGTCTACGTGGGGCCCATGCCGTGGTTGGCGTTGGCTGCCGCCGAGTCCGTCTTCGTGGGACTGTTCGGGGTGTTGGCGGTCGTCGCAGCCCGAAGTACCTGGTGGCCCCTGTTCATGGCGTTGGCGTGGAGCCTCACCGAATGGCTGCGGTCGAGTGTTCCGTTCGGCGGCTTTCCCTGGGGCCGGTTGGCCTTCGGGCAACCGGAGGGCTGGTTGCTGCCGTTGGCGAGCATCGGGGGCGCGCCGCTGCTCAGCTTCGGGGTGGCTCTGACCGGGATGGGACTGGCGGCGCTGGTCCTGGTGAGCACCCGCCCCAGCGGTGCGCGATCCTTCGTCGTTCCGATCGCCGCGACGACGATCGCGTCCATCGCGGCGCTGGCTCTGCTACCGACATTGCACACCAACGACGCAGAGGACGGTGAGCGCACGGTCACCATCGCAGCCGTGCAGGGCAGCGTTCCGCGCCTGGGTCTGGACTTCAACGCACAGCGCCGAGCGGTTCTGGACAATCACGTTCGAGAGACCATGACACTCGCCGCAGACGTCGACGCGGGCACGACACCCGCACCGGATCTCGTCGTGTGGCCGGAGAACGCGTCCGACATCGACCCGTTGCGCAATCCCGACGCTGCGACTCTCATCACACAGGCATCCGTTGCCGTCGGTGCGCCGATACTGGTGGGCACGGTTCTCGTCAATGCAGATGGAACGAATTCCAATTCCGTTATCGCCTGGAACGGTAGCGACGGACCCGGTGAGCGGCACGACAAGAAAATAATTCAACCGTTCGGCGAATACTTGCCCTACCGAAGTTTCTTCAGGTTGTTTTCCGAATATGCCGACCGGGCGGGATATTTCGTTCCTGGTAACGGTAACGGAGTCGTGCACGCCGCAGGAATCGCTGCCGGAATAGCGACGTGCTACGAGGTCGCATTCGATCGCGCTCTGGAAGAATCGGTCCGGTCGGGTGCCGAATTCATCGCCATCCCCACCAACAACGCGACGTTCGGCGACACAGAAATGACGTACCAGCAACTCGCGATGTCGCGAGTACGGGCCGTCGAACACGGAAGGACAGTCGTGGTCGCCGCAACCAGTGGCGTCAGTGCAGTCGTTGCACCCGACGGCGACGTGCTGCAACAGACTTCGTTGTTCACCCCTGACGTGCTCGTTTCCAGTGTTGCGCTGCGCCGGACGCACACCGTGGCCACACGTCTCGGTAACGGACCGGAATTGATTCTGTGTCTCGGTGCCGTCGGTGCACTCGGTTGGACCCTGTTGCTCAGCCGACGTAGGTCCGTCGCATAACAGGCACCAAGTTGGTTATGGGGTGTTTTTGAGGACCGGTCGCCTGATAAAAGTGGAGGGCCGGCCCTCCGACCCTGTCCGAGAAGTCATTCGTTCGATTGAATAGCGTGCGTTCGACTGGCGAACACAGTCACTCCTGTAACAGGCTGGAAGAGGTGGTCGATGGTTCTTATGACTACTGCACAAAGGGCTCGGGCCAATGTTGTATCTTTGAAAGCCGCTGGAGGTGTCGGAGACCGTTTATGGGTGGTGGCTTCAGCGGGTGGACAGGCCCGGTGGTCGCGGCCACCGGTTGTGAGGGAATCGAAGTGTCGGCACCGGCGTTGTGTCCATGCCGTACACCTGTTGGGGGAGGGGAAGTTCGTGTCTCAGTCACCTGTTGCGCCGGTCACCGACTCACGCTCGTTCGACGGACTCAGAGTTCGGTCGGCGCGGTAGGACCGGGGAGTCGCCCCGTTTCGATCCGATCGGCGCCGCGCGACGAAGCAATACGAGCCCTCTCACCACATCGGACGTGTGTGAATCGACACGAACGTAGACCAGAACGGAAACCAGAATTGCTCAATCGCGCGCACAAGCCGCCGCGGCTCGACACCTCGAACCGGTCCGAAATCATCGAGCCGACCACCTCGGCGTCAGATTTCGCCGCCGCGACCGTGCCGCCGAAAGGCAAGTGAATGCGCGCAACGACTACCGGTGGGTCGCACACGCCCCCCACCGGAACCGGTTTCGAGAACGGCTTTCCTCTGTCGTCCGCCCAGCGGGGAATGTGGTTCGCTCAGCAACTCGCTCCTGACGTTGCCGTCTGTATCGCTCAGTACGTGGACTTGCGAGGCGACCTCGACATCGCTGTCCTTCAAGAAGCGTCTGCTCGCGCCGGACACGAATTCCAGTCTGCGTATCTCCGTCTGGCCGAGGTCGACGGGGAGGCTGTTCAGCTGGTCGATCATTCCATCGATCAAGCCGTGCACTACCTGGACCTTCGCGGCGAGGACGATCCGATGGCCTCGGCGCTGCGATGGATCGATCACAATTACGTGCAGCCGGTCGATATGGAAAACGATCCGCTGGTCGAGAGCTGGATCCTTCAGGTCGAGGACGAGCGCAACCTCTGGTACAGCAAGATCCACCACGTAGCCCTGGACGGCTACGGGGCCATGACACTGGTGAACCGCACTGCGGCGCTCTACACCGCCGCGGTCGAGCATTCCGAACCTGCCCCCAACAAGGCAGCCGAGCTCCGTCGGCTGTACGAGCTGGACCAGGAGTACCGGACGTCGACACGGTTCGAGTCCGACAAGGAGTACTGGGTCGCCCGCGCTGCGGACATCCACGACGGAGCAACTCTGTCGAATACGGACGGCCGCACGATCGCGGCGAGCAAGCTGCGCAGCATTGCGCTGCCCGACGACGTCGTCTCCGCGCTCGAAGACTCCGATTCCACCAAGGGCGGAACGGCCGCCGCGGTGTTCATCGCTGCGTTCGGCTGCTACCTCTCACGAATGACCGGACGAGCCGACGTCCTGGTCAACATTCCGGTGTCCGCCCGCACCACGGCATTGCTTCGCCGGTCCGGTGGAATGCTGGTCAACGTAGCGCCCATTCCGATGCACGTCCGCGAGGATGCCACCGTCGGAGAGCTGGTTCAACAGGTTCAGCTCGAACTGATGGGTGCCCTGCGGCACCAGCGGTTCAGCATCGAAGACATCCGGCGTGAGCTGGCGGCCTCGGGCAGCGACAAGCAGCTGGCCGGACCGATGGTCAACATGATGCTGTTCCATCAGCAGATCAACCTCGGTTCCATCGTCGGCGAATTCAACATCGTCACGTCGGGACCGGTCGAGGATCTTCTGGTCAATGTGTACCAGAGTGGTTCGCCGGCAAAAACATTCGTCGATTTCAGAGCGAACCCGAACCGGTACGACGACGGCGACCTCACAACACACCACGCGAACTTCGTGGACATGGCGGAAGCCTTCATCGCTGCCGGGCGCGACGTCGTCGTGGCCGATGTACATCCCGACAGTGCCCGTGAGGGCGAACGACGTCGACGTATCGCCGCTCAGCTCGCCTACTGGACCGATCGACTCTCCGATTCTCCGGACCTCATCGCAATTCCCACCGATCGCATCCGGCCGTCGCGCATCGGCCATGTACGCGCATCTCATGACATCACCCTCGGTTCCGAAACCTGGGCAGCTGTCGAACGGCTGGCCGCCGACCGCGGGACCACACCGTTCGTGGTCTTCGAATCCGTTCTTGCCGTACTTCTTTCGCGACTGGCCAGCACCGATGACGTCTCGATCGCCGTACCCGCCGACAGCGGTGAAACCGTGGTTCTGCGGACCAATCCGGACGGACGGCAGTCTTTCGGCGACTTCGTCGCTGCGTCCGAAGCCGATTTCGGTGCTGCACTCGCACACGGTGACGTGTCGTTCGAGACCGTCGTCGACGCCCTCGGTCTGACCCGTTCCGGCTCGCACAGCCCGTTGGCTCAGGTTGCGCTTCGATTCGGTTCCGCGGCCCTGCCGCACGACGGAACCGGGCTGGACCTTGTCGTCACGGTCGACCAGTCCGATTCGGTCGGCGTCGAATTGGATTACGCCACAGAACTGTTCGACGCCACGAGCATGTCGCAGTTCGGCCGCCGACTGGTGCGCATTCTCGACGCGCTGACAGGTGACCCCGATCTGCTGATCGCCGACGTGGACATGTTGTCCGCGGCCGAGCGTGCTCGGCTTGCGCCGGTTCGTGGTCCGCGGTCTGTGGTGGGTGTGGTGTTGCCGGAGTTGTTGGCTGGTGCGGTGGGTGTTGCGGGTGTCGGTGGTGTTGCGGTGGTGTCGGGTTCGCGGGTGCTTTCGTATGGTGAGTTGGATGCGGCGTCGTCGCGGTTGGCGCGGATGTTGATGTCGGGTGGTGTGGGTCCGGGGTCGTTCGTGGCGTTGGCGTTGTCGCGGTCGGTGGAGTCTGTGGTGGCGGTGTGGGCGGTGGCGAAGGCCGGTGGTGCGTTCTTGCCGGTGGATCCGAATTATCCGGTGGATCGGATCGAGCACATGTTGGTCGATTCGGGTGCTGTGGTGGGTGTGACGTTGGGTGCGCATCTGGGTGCGGTTGCGGGTGTTGGTGGGGTGTCGTGGGTGGTGCTCGATGATCCGGATGTGGTGGCGGATTTGGCGTTTCGGTCGGCTGCTCCGGTGTTGGACGAGGAGCGGTCGGGTGTGTTGCGTCTCGATGATGCGGCGTATCTGATTTATACGTCGGGGTCCACCGGTGTGCCCAAGGGTGTGGTGGTCACTCATCGTGGTGTGGGGAACTTGGCTGCGGAGGAGCGGGTTCGGTTCGGTGTGGGGCCGTCGTCTCGGGTGTTGGCGTTTGCGTCGCCGAGTTTCGATGCGTCGATTCTCGAGTTCGTGTTGGCGTTTTCGGGTGGGTCGACGATGGTGATCGCTCCGCCGTTGGTGTTCGGTGGGGTGGAGTTGGCGTCGTTGCTCGCCGAGGAGCGGGTGTCGCATGCGTTCGTCACTCCTGCGGCGTTGGCGTCGGTGGATCCGGTGGGGTTGGATTCGGTGGAGGTCGTGGTCACCGGTGGTGATGTGTGTGCGCCGGAGTTGGTGGCGCGGTGGGCGCCGGGTCGGCGGATGTTCAATGCGTACGGTCCGACGGAGGCGACGATTTTCTCGTCGATTTCTTCTGCGTTGGTGGTGGGGGAGTCGGTTGATATCGGTTCTCCGACTATCGGTTTCGCGGAGGTGGTGTTGGATGCGCGGTTGAATCCGGTGCCGGTCGGTGTGGTGGGTGAGTTGTATCTGGCGGGTCCGGCGTTGGCTCGTGGGTATCACGCGCGGTTGGGTTTGACGGCGGAGCGGTTCGTGGCCAATCCGTTCGGTGGTGCGGGTTCGCGGATGTATCGCACCGGTGATGTGGTGCGGTGGAATTCTTCGGGTGCGTTGGAGTATGTGGGTCGCAGTGATTTCCAGGTCAAGGTGCGTGGTTTCCGGATCGAGTTGGGTGAGATCGATTCGGTGTTGGCCGGTGTGCCGGGTGTCGATTTCGCGGTGACTGTGGGTCGTGAATCTGCTGCTGGGGCAACGGTGTTGGTGTCGTATGTGTTGCCGGTGGCGGGGACGGTGATCGATGTTGCTGCGGTGCGTGAGCAGGTGGGGTCGGTGTTGCCGGCGCATATGGTGCCCTCGGCGTTGGTGGTTCTCGAGTCCATTCCTTTGACACCGGCCGGCAAACTCGACCGAAACGCACTCCCCGAACCGGAACTCGGATCGCAGGGCGCTCTCGAATCGGCAGAGACCGAATACGAAGCCGCTGTGGCAGCGGTCTTCTGCGATGTTCTCGAGGTCGATCAGGTCGGCGTGACCGACAGCTTCTTCGATCTGGGCGGAAACTCGCTCGTGGCGACGCGTCTCGTCGCGCGCGTCAACTCTTCTCTCGGAACCGACCTGAAGGTGCTCGATCTGTTCGAGGCATCGACGGTGCGAACCCTGGCAGAACGTGCGGAAGCGAAGGGTGCCTCGTTGCACCGCCGCCCCGCACTCGTTCCGGTCGAGCGACCCGAGTCGATTCCACTCTCGCTCGCGCAGCAGCGCATGTGGTTCATCAATCAGTTCGATGTGGCCTCACCCGCGTACAACATTCCACTGACCGTCCGACTGACCGGTCGCCTGGACGTCACCGCGATGTCCGCGGCCATCGGCGACGTTCTGTCGAGGCACGAATCTCTCCGGACGGTGTTCCCGACGGTGGGCGATCTGCCGAATCAGGTCATCATGCCGGTCGAGGACGTCACCGGCCCCAACCTTCCACTCGAATTCGCCGAGGTCGACGCCGCATCGGTCGACGCCCTCGTCCGAACCTCTGCCACAACAGGATTCGACGTCACCGTCGATCTTCCATTCCGGGCCGTGCTGTATCGGACCGGTGCCGAGAGTTTCGTACTCGCCATCGTGGTCCATCACATCGCTGCCGATGGTGCCTCGATGGCACCGCTGGCCCGCGACGTCATGATCGCCTACGGTGCCCGGTCTGCGGGATCGGCTCCGATCTGGGATCCCCTCACCGTGCAGTACGCGGACTTCGCCCTGTGGCAACATGCCGTCCTCGGCGACGAGAACGACCCCGCATCCCTCGCATCGCGGCAGATCGAATTCTGGCAGTCGGCACTGGCAGATCTGCCCGACGTGTTGCCCATGCCGCTCGATCGGCCACGGCCCATACGGCAGTCGATGCGTGGCAGCGTCACCCCGTTCACCATTCCAGCCGACGTCGCCGCTCGATTGAACTCGGTCGCGGCCGAACACGAGTCGACGCTGTTCATGGTGGTCCACTCCGCGCTCGCTTTGCTGCTCGCCCGGCTGAGCGGCACCCGCGACATCGCTATCGGCACCCCGATTGCCGGCCGTGGGGACGCTGCACTCGACGACCTGGTGGGAATGTTCGTCGGCACGCTCGTACTGCGTACACAGGTCGAACCGCACGCGTCCTTCGGCGAATTGCTGGCCGCTACCCGCCGGTCCGATCTCGCTGCGTTCGACAACACCGACATTCCGTTCGAGCGACTCGTCGATGTGCTCGATCCGGCGCGGTCGACCGATCATTCACCGCTCTTCCAGGTTCTGCTCGAATTCCAGAACAACGCCTCGGCCACCCTGGAACTGCCCGAGCTCACCGTCGAGTTCGAGGAAATCGGCACCGATACAGCAAAGTTCGATCTGCAACTTCGCGTCGATCAGAACCCCGCCGACGAGTCCGGTGCGTTGTCGGCCGCCTTCACCTACGCCACAGATCTGTTCGATCCCGACACCATCGATCGGTTCGTCGACCGCTTCTTGCGCATCGTCTCCACCATCGGCACGTCGACGGACGTCCGAACCGGCGACATCGACATTCTCTCCGCCGCGGAACGCGAACTGGTTCTGTTCGAGTGGAACGACACCGCACGTCTGATCGAGTCGTCCTCGCTGCACCAGCAAGTTCCGGCCGGGGATATCGGAGTCACGCTGAGCAGCCTGTTCGACCGGCAGGTGCTCCGCAGCCCGTACTCGACCGCGCTGGTGTTCGAGGACGAACACATCACCTACCTCGAACTGGACGAGCGGGCCAATCAGCTCGCCCGACACCTCATCTCGCTCGGCGTGGCACCGGAAAGTCATGTCGGCCTTGCCATGCGACGATCGATCGACCTGCTCGTGGGCATGTACGCCATTGTCAAGGCCGGTGGTGCGTACGTGCCGATCGACCCGGACCATCCGGTGGAGCGGTCGTCCTACGTACTGTCGAGTGCTCAACCGGTGTGCATTCTCACGACGAGCCGCGACTGGATCAATATTCCGGTGGCAACTCCGGTTCTCGCCGTCGATCTGTTGGACTTCTCCGATCGCGATCACTCGGCGGTCACCGATGCCGACCGCCTGGGCAGCCTGAGTGGTTCGAACACCGCCTATGTCATCTACACCTCCGGTTCCACCGGGCGGCCCAAGGGCGTGGCAGTCACGCACTCCGCCATAGTCAATCGTCTGCTGTGGATGCAGCACGAGTATCGCCTCGAGCCCGCCGACACCGTTCTGCAGAAGACACCCGCCACCTTCGACGTCTCGGTATGGGAATTCTTCTGGCCGCTTCAGGTGGGTGCCAAACTCGTCATCGCAGAACCGGACGGACACCGCGACCCGGTGTACCTCTCTCGCATCATTGCCGACGAGCACGTCACCACCGTGCACTTCGTGCCGTCGATGCTCGCTGTGTTCGCGGCCGGTGCCCGGGCTGCAGAGTGCGTGTCGCTGCGGCTCGTCTTCTGCAGCGGCGAGGCACTTCCGCCTGCCACTGCGGCTCAGTTCGCTCAGTTCTCCCTCGCGGAGTTGCACAATCTCTACGGCCCGACCGAAGCCGCGGTCGACGTCAGTTACTACCACGTCACCGGACGGGATCCGGTGTCCATCCCCATCGGTGCACCGGTGTGGAACACCCGGTTGTACGTTCTCGACGCCTCGCTGCGGTTGGCGCCGATCGGCGCACCCGGCGAGCTGTATCTCGCCGGTGTCCAACTCGCACGCGGTTACGTCGGCCGCGGAGACCTGACGGCAGATCGTTTCGTCGCCGACCCGTTCGGTGAACCGGGCGAGCGGCTCTATCGCACAGGCGATCTGGTTCGTTGGCGCGCAGACGGTGAGCTCGAATACATCGGCCGTACCGATTTCCAGGTCAAGTTGCGCGGCCTGCGCATCGAGCTACCCGAAATCGAAGCCGTCCTGCTGCGGTCCGAATCGGTCGCCCAAGCGATCGCATTGGTACACAAGGACCCGAACACCGGCGAGACGCTAGTTGCGTACGTCGTGGGCGCACCCGGTTCTGCCGTCGACCCCACCGAACTGACGGCCGAGGCCGCGCGGCGACTTCCGGTCTACATGGTTCCCTCGCATGTGGTTGTGCTCGATTCGCTTCCGGTCAATGCCAGCGGCAAGCTCGATCGAAAGGCTCTGCCTGCGCCCGAGTTCACCGTCGCCGCTTCGGAATTCGTCGGTCCTGAGAACCCCGTCGAAGAGATCGTGGCCGGCATCTTCGCCGACCTGCTCGGCATCTCTCAGGTGGGAGTCACGTCGAGCTTCTTCGAGATCGGTGGTAACTCGCTGATCGCGATGCGCTTGGTGGCGCGTGTCAATGCCGCACTCGGCAGCACCATCGGCATCAGGGATCTGTTCGATGCGCCCACCGTACGGGCGCTGTCCGCAGGCATCGATGTTCGCGAACACGACGCCGCGGCAGCTCCGCAACTGGTTCCGCAGGAGCGCCCTGCCGTCGTACCGCTCTCGCTCGCGCAGCAGCGGATGTGGTTCATCAATCAGTACGACACCGAGTCGGCTGCGTACAACGTCGCGTTCGCCATGCGGCTCAGCGGCGTCCTCGATGTCGATGCGATGCGGTCGGCCATCGGCGACGTGTTGACCCGGCACGAGTCTCTTCGCACCATGTTCCCGCTGCACAACGACGGCCCGGTGCAGTCGATACTCGACGTGCAGTCGGCGCTGCCGGATCTGACTCCCATCGCCGCGGACGACGAGCGTCACGTGCACGAACTGGTCGGCGAAGTAGCCGGCGCGGGCTTCGATGTGGTGGCGGACGTGCCACTGCGCGTCCGGCTGATCCGGGAACGCGAGAACGAGCACGTGCTCGTCATGGTGGTGCACCACATCTCGTCCGATGGCTTCTCCAGCGCTCCGCTGGCCCGCGATCTGATGGTGGCGTACAGCGCCCGTGCTGCCGGGCATGCGCCGAGCCAGGAACCGCTGCCGGTTCAGTACGCCGACTACGCACTGTGGCAGCGTCGATACCTGGGTACCGAATCCGATCCCGAGTCTCTGATGGCACAGCAATCGACCTACTGGGTCGAGACGCTGTCCGGCAGCCCGGAGGTTCTTCCGCTGCCCACCGATCGCCCCCGCCCGGCGGTGGCGTCGCTACGTGGCGACTCGGTCTCGTTCGATATCGACTCGGCCGTCCACGCACGGCTCGCAACCGTTGCTGCCGAGCACAATTCGAGTTCGTTCATGATCGTGCACGCTGCTTTGGCAGTCCTTCTCGCGCGACTGTCCGGTACCGAGGACATCTCCGTGGGAACACCGATCTCGGGTCGAGGAGATGCCGCGCTCGACGAACTCGTCGGCATGTTCGTCAACACGCTCGTACTACGGACCCAGGTTTCCAGCGCCGCTCGTTTCGAAGACCTTCTCTCCGATGTTCGGTCCACCGACCTCGCCGCATTCACACACGCGGACATCCCGTTCGAGCGCGTCGTCGACGCGGTCGATCCCGCGAGGTCGACGGCCCACGCGCCGTTGTTCCAGGTCATGCTCGAGTTCCAGCACACCGATCGGCCGACGGTGACGTTGCCCGGACTGTCGATCGAAAGCATCGAACTGCCCAACGACATCTCGAATTTCGACCTGCAGTTGACGGTCTCCGAAGAATTCGACAAGTTCGGGGTACCGAACGGCATCGGTGCCGGCTTCCGCTACGCCACAGAACTGTTCGACGCCGATACGGTCCGAGTGCTCGCCGATCGCCTCGTGCGAATCCTCGATGTGGTGACGACGGACCCGGCCGTGCGTATCGGTGACATCGACATTCTGTCGAGCGACGAATACACCTCGCTTGCGCCGGTTCGTGGTCCGCGGTCTGTGGTGGGTGTGGTGTTGCCGGAGTTGTTGGCTGGTGCGGTGGGTGTTGCGGGTGTCGGTGGTGTTGCGGTGGTGTCGGGTTCGCGGGTGCTTTCGTATGGTGAGTTGGATGCGGCGTCGTCGCGGTTGGCGCGGATGTTGATGTCGGGTGGTGTGGGTCCGGGGTCGTTCGTGGCGTTGGCGTTGTCGCGGTCGGTGGAGTCTGTGGTGGCGGTGTGGGCGGTGGCGAAGGCCGGTGGTGCGTTCTTGCCGGTGGATCCGAATTATCCGGTGGATCGGATCGAGCACATGTTGGTCGATTCGGGTGCTGTGGTGGGTGTGACGTTGGGTGCGCATCTGGGTGCGGTTGCGGGTGTTGGTGGGGTGTCGTGGGTGGTGCTCGATGATCCGGATGTGGTGGCGGATTTGGCGTTTCGGTCGGCTGCTCCGGTGTTGGACGAGGAGCGGTCGGGTGTGTTGCGTCTCGATGATGCGGCGTATCTGATTTATACGTCGGGGTCCACCGGTGTGCCCAAGGGTGTGGTGGTCACTCATCGTGGTGTGGGGAACTTGGCTGCGGAGGAGCGGGTTCGGTTCGGTGTGGGGCCGTCGTCTCGGGTGTTGGCGTTTGCGTCGCCGAGTTTCGATGCGTCGATTCTCGAGTTCGTGTTGGCGTTTTCGGGTGGGTCGACGATGGTGATCGCTCCGCCGTTGGTGTTCGGTGGGGTGGAGTTGGCGTCGTTGCTCGCCGAGGAGCGGGTGTCGCATGCGTTCGTCACTCCTGCGGCGTTGGCGTCGGTGGATCCGGTGGGGTTGGATTCGGTGGAGGTCGTGGTCACCGGTGGTGATGTGTGTGCGCCGGAGTTGGTGGCGCGGTGGGCGCCGGGTCGGCGGATGTTCAATGCGTACGGTCCGACGGAGGCGACGATTTTCTCGTCGATTTCTTCTGCGTTGGTGGTGGGGGAGTCGGTTGATATCGGTTCTCCGACTATCGGTTTCGCGGAGGTGGTGTTGGATGCGCGGTTGAATCCGGTGCCGGTCGGTGTGGTGGGTGAGTTGTATCTGGCGGGTCCGGCGTTGGCTCGTGGGTATCACGCGCGGTTGGGTTTGACGGCGGAGCGGTTCGTGGCCAATCCGTTCGGTGGTGCGGGTTCGCGGATGTATCGCACCGGTGATGTGGTGCGGTGGAATTCTTCGGGTGCGTTGGAGTATGTGGGTCGCAGTGATTTCCAGGTCAAGGTGCGTGGTTTCCGGATCGAGTTGGGTGAGATCGATTCGGTGTTGGCCGGTGTGCCGGGTGTCGATTTCGCGGTGACTGTGGGTCGTGAATCTGCTGCTGGGGCAACGGTGTTGGTGTCGTATGTGTTGCCGGTGGCGGGGACGGTGATCGATGTTGCTGCGGTGCGTGAGCAGGTGGGGTCGGTGTTGCCGGCGCATATGGTGCCCTCGGCGTTGGTGGTTCTCGAGTCCATTCCTTTGACACCGGCCGGCAAACTCGACCGAAACGCACTCCCCGAACCGGACTGGTCCGCTCAGGTCTCCACGGGCGGTCGCGATGCGGAGAATGCAGTCGAGAAGACGCTGTCCGGATTGTTCGCCGAAGTTCTGCGGTTGGACAGAGTCGGCGTGGACGATTCGTTCTTCGCACTCGGAGGCGACAGCATCATGTCGATTCAGTTGGTCTCGCGCGCCAAGGCCGCAGGACTCGCTCTGTCGCCACGAGACGTGTTCGAGCACAAGACAGTTGCTGCATTGGCCGAGGTGGTAGCGGCCGGTGACGGTACCGCTGCGGTGGTGCTGGAAGAATTGCCGGGAGGCGGCGTCGGCGACGTCCCGCTGACCCCGATCGTGGCGTGGATGCTCGATCGAACGGCAGTGTTGGACAAGCACACTCAGACCGCTGTGCTGACGCTTCCGGCGGACATCGAACTCGACGTTCTCGAAGCCACCGTCCAGACGGTTCTCGATCACCACGACATGCTCCGCGGCGTGTTGCATCGCGGTGAACACCCGTCGATGGAGGTACTTCCTGCCGGATCGGTCTCGGCGCAGTCGGTAATCCACCGAGTCTCGTCGACAAGCGTTCACGGGGCGGAATTCTCGGCTCAGGCCAAGTCGGAGGCCGCGTCGGCAGTCGGCCGCCTGGCACCCGATTCCGGTGTCATGATCCAGATGGTGTGGTTCGACGCAGGCACCGAGGGAAGTCGTCTGCTCGTCGTCGCACATCACCTGGTGATCGACGGTGTGTCCTGGCGAATTCTCGTGCCGGATCTCGCGTCGGCTTGGGCCCAGATCATCGGCGGAAGCACCCCGGAACTTGCACCGGTCGGCACCTCGATGCGCCGTTGGTCTCACGGATTGCGTGAGGTGACCGCAACTCGCTCCGACGAGCTGGCGATGTGGCGATCTGTTGTAGCGCAACCAGATCCGCTCATCGGATCTCGTGCCCTCGATCGAGAGATCGACGTGTACCGGACCGTGGACAAGATCGAGCTCAGTCTGCCGACCGATGTGACCGAAGGACTGCTGACGGCGCTGCCCGATGCGTTCCACGGCAGCGTCAACGACGGTCTTCTCGCCGCCCTGGCCCTGGCTTCCGCCGTATGGCGACGTGGTCGCGGAGTGATCGTCGACGACGCACTCATCTCTCTCGAGGGCCACGGGCGCGAGGATCACGTCGTACCCGGCGCCGACCTCGGCCGAACCATCGGTTGGTTCACCACGATCTACCCGCTCAGACTGAGCCTGGACGGTATCGACCTCGACGATGCCCTCGCAGGAGGCGTCGATGCAGCGCGCCTGATCAAGTCGGTCAAGGAGCAGATGCTGGCCGTGCCCGATCACGGGATCGGCTACGGCATGCTGCGTTACCTGGACGAGGACGGTGCCGCTGCACTGCGCGATTTCCCGGCACCGCAGATCAGTTTCAACTACCTCGGGCGCTACAGCACCGATATTCCGGACGAGCTTCGCGGGCACGGCTGGTTGCCGGTCGACGACTCCGGTGTCGGCGACTCACAGGACGAGGATCTGCCCGTCGCCGCTGTGCTCGACATCAACGCCGTCACGACCGCGACACCCACCGGACCGCGATTGGAAGCATCGTTCGCGTTCCCCACCGGTGTGCTCGACGCGGCCGAGGTCGCAGAGTTGGTCGAACTGTGGCGTCAGGCCCTCACCGCGTTGACTCGGCTTGCGCAACGTCCCGGGGCCGGCGGTTTCACTCCGTCGGATCTCGATCTGGTCCGACTCGATCAGAGCTCCATCGACGACCTCGAACGTGTCTATCCGACGTTGGACGACATCTGGTCGATGACACCACTGCAGGCCGGCCTGCTGTTCCACGCCGAACTCTCGGACCAGTCCGTCGACGCCTACATCGTCCAGCTCGTGCTGGAGCTGCGCGGATCAGTCGACGAGGCGCGGTTCCGTAGGTCGGCGCAGGCATTGCTGCGCAGGCACGCCAACCTCCGCACGGCTTTCGTGCACAACAACGACGGCGAGTCGATCCAGATCGTGCATCACGGTGTGGACGTGCCGTGGTCGTCGATCGACCTGACCGGGCTGGACGTCGGCGATCGTGCCGCCGAGCTCGAACGCATCGAACACGAGGACCGCGCCACCCGCTTCAACATGGCGCAGGCTCCGCTGTTGCGCTTCATGCTGATCACGGTGGCACCGGGCGAGTGGCGGCTGGTGATGACCAACCACCACATCCTGCTCGACGGTTGGTCGACGCCACTGTTGCTCAAGGACCTGTTGACCCTGTACGTGGTGGACGGGGACGAGACGGTACTTCCTCGTGTCCCTGCCTACCGCGACTACCTGTCGTGGCTCGCCAAGCGCGATCGTTCGGCAGCGACGGCAGCATGGACCGACGCGCTCGCAGGACTGTCCGAACCCACGCTGCTGACTCCGGTGGAGAGTCGCCGCCAGGAGTCCACGTTGGCCGGCCGTGCGCTGATCTCGCTGGATACCGCACAGACCGACCGCCTGCGGGCCGTCGCCCGCGCACGCGGGGTAACCATGAACTCCATGGTTCAGGCGTCGTGGGCCATGGTCCTGGGCACTTTGACCGGGCGCTCCGACGTGGTATTCGGTGCGACCGTGTCCGGGCGACCGCCCGAGGTGTCCGATATCGAGTCGATGGTTGGCCTGTTCATCAACACGCTCCCGGTCCGAATCGTGCTCGATCCTTCCGAGACGCTGGGCGAATACCTCGATCGGGTGCAGGCCGAGCAGGCTGCTCTGCTCGATCACCACTACTTGGGCCTGACCGACATCCAGCGCGCCGTGGGACCGGCAGTCGCCTTCGACACGTTGACGGTGTTCGAGTCCTACCCGATGGACCGCGCAGGGCTGTCGGAAGAGACCGACCTCGCCGGCATGCATGTCCACGACGTCCACGACGGCAGCGACACGGCGCAGTATCCGTTGACCCTGGTCGCAATGGTCGACGACCGACTGCACATCGAAGCGAAGTATCTGCCGGAACTGTTCGAGGACAGCGTCGTTCGGGCGACGATCGACAGAATCGTCCGGGTTCTCGAGGCGATTGCCACCGACACCGATGTGCGCGTCGGATCGCTGTCACTGCTGTCCGAGGACGAACTGGATCGACTGGCCCCGGTACACGGACCTGCGTCCTCCGACGTGCGTCTGCTCCCGGAGATCTTCACCGATGCTGCGGTGACGAACACCGACGGCGTGGCACTGTGGAGCGAGAGCGGCAGCCTCGATTACGCCGAACTGAACGCGCGGTCCTCCGCGCTCGCGCGCGCACTGATCGCGCGCGGTGCAGGACCCGAAACCGTTGTTGCACTGGCGTTACCGCGCTCCGTCGATTCGGTGCTGGGAATCTGGGCAGTGGCCAAGACCGGTGCCGCCTTCTTGCCGATCGATCCGAGCTACCCTCGCGATCGCATCGAGCACATGTTGGTCGACTCCAACGCGTCCATCGGCCTCACGCTCGACACCCACGAGTCCGCGGTCGAGGGTCTCGGCTCGGCTCGGTGGACAGTCCTCGATCACGACGACGTCCGCGACGAGCTGGCCGCTCTCTCCACCGCGCCGGTGCTCGACGACGACCGAACGCGTCCGATGCACATCGATCAGGTCGCCTACCTGATCTACACGTCGGGCTCGACGGGTGTGCCCAAGGGCGTCACCGTCACCCATCGCGGTCTGGCGAATCTTGCGGAGGAGGAGCGAAGCCGCTTCCAGGTGACCCCCGATGCCCGCGTTCTGGCGTTCGCGTCGCCGAGTTTCGATGCCTCGATTCTCGAACTGGTCATGGTGTTCTCCGGTGCCGCCACGATGGTCATCGCACCGACATCGGTATACGGCGGCACCGAGCTGGCAGAACTGCTCGCCGAGCAGAAGGTGACGCACGCGTTCGTCACTCCCGCCGCCCTGGCGTCGGTGGATCCCGAAGGACTCGACGAGCTGCGCGTCGTCGCCACCGGTGGAGACGTGTGTCCGCCCGAGCTGGTGGCTCGCTGGGCACCGGGTCGTCTGATGTTCAATGCGTACGGACCCACCGAAGCGACAATCTTCTCCTCGATCAGCGATCCTCTGGACATCGAATCATCGATCGACATCGGTTCGCCCACAATCGGTTTCAGCGAAGTCGTACTCGACGGGCGGTTGCACCCCGTTCCGGTCGGAGTTGCGGGTGAGCTGTACCTCGCCGGGCCTGCGCTGGCTCGGGGTTACCATTCCCGATTCGGTTTGACCGCAGAGCGATTCGTCGCAAATCCCTACGCCGAGCCGGGCGCGCGGATGTATCGCACCGGAGACGTTGTGCGATGGACCGAATCCGGAACGCTCGAGTACGTCGGTCGCAGCGACTTCCAGGTCAAGGTGCGCGGTTTCCGCATCGAGCTGGGTGAAATCGACGCCGTACTCACCGACGATCCGACGGTGGAATTCGCCACCACGGTAGGAGTCGACGGTCCGTCGGGCAACACGATTCTGGTCGCCTACGTTCTCCCGCGGCCGGGTCGGCAGATCGACACCGCCGCGTTGCGCACCCATGTGTCGAGTTCGCTTCCCACACACATGATCCCGACGGCCTTCGTCGAGCTGGAGTCGATTCCGTTGACCCCGGCCGGAAAGCTGGATCGGAGAGCACTTCCCGCGCCCGATCTGCATCTCGGCAGCGACTCCCGAGCTCCGCGTACCGAGACGGAGCGAATCATCGCCGACATCTTCGGCGAGGTGCTCGGAATCGACACAGTGGGCATCGATTCGAGCTTCTTCGATTTGGGCGGCGACTCCCTCAGCGCCACCAGACTCACCGCACGGGTCAACACTGCACTCGACACTGCGATCAGCGTTCGCGCGCTGTTCGAGGCACCCACGGTCGAGTCGCTGGCAGTACGCGTGGACAGCAACCCGCTCGGT
This sequence comes from Rhodococcus sp. PSi06, assembly GCF_054960675.1. Lineage (NCBI taxonomy): Bacteria > Bacillati > Actinomycetota > Actinomycetes > Mycobacteriales > Nocardiaceae > Rhodococcus > Rhodococcus sp. PSi06. Next base: position 138,986 of record NZ_JBHNYO010000013.1, on the reverse strand, counting down.
AGCGTTCGCCGCCCAGCCCTCGCTGCGAAACCACGGCCGAGTTCCATTCCGCTGTCCTTGGCGCAGCAGCGAATGTGGTTCATCAACCAGTTCGACGTGACGTCGGCGGCGTACAACATCCCGCTCGCGGTTCGTTTGACCGGTCGACTCGATACTGCTGCGATGAGTGCAGCCGTCGGCGACGTTCTGGAACGACACGAATCGCTGCGCACCGTGTTCCCCACCCACGAGGATCGCCCCGAGCAGAAGATTCTCGATGCGCACGCCGTGTCGACCGAACTCGACGTCGTCGATCTGGACGCAGCCGATGTCGTGTCGGCCATCTCGGCCGCCGCTGCACGGGGATTCGACGTCTCGACCGAGCTGCCCTTCCGGGCAGTTCTGTACCGGTTGGCACCGGACGAGTTCGTGCTCTCGATAGTCGTGCATCACATTGCCGCCGACGGAGCGTCCATGGCACCGCTGGCGCGCGACGTCATGGTGGCCTACGGAGCTCGCGCCGCTGCCGCGTCACCGATGTGGGTACCGCTCGACGTGCAGTACGCCGACTTCGCGATCTGGCAGCGCGACGTTCTCGGTGACGAGTCCGATCCGTCCTCACTCGCAGCTCAGCAGCTGGACTTCTGGAAGACCGCCCTGGCGGACTTGCCCGAGGTTCTCCCGTTGCCGTTGGATCACCCCCGCCCGGCCCGTCAATCGATGCGCGGCAACAGTGTTCGCTTCGAGATCGATCGTGACACCCACGCGGCACTGATCGACGTCGCGCGGGCCAACGAAGCAACCGTCTTCATGGCCGTGCACGCGGCATGGTCGGTCCTGATGGCGCGACTGAGCGGCACCGAGGACATCGCGGTCGGCACCCCGATCGCCGGCCGCGGCGACGCCGCTCTCGACGATCTGGTCGGCATGTTCGTGGGCACGCTCGTGCTGCGCACCGAGGTGTCTCCTGAGCTCTCGTTCACCGACCTGCTCCGTGCCACGCGCGCCGCCGATCTGGCTGCGTTCGACAACACCGACGTACCGTTCGAGCGGTTGGTCGATGTGCTCGACCCGACGCGTTCCACCGACCATTCGCCGCTGTTCCAGGTGCTGCTCGAATTCCAGAACAACACCTCGGCGACGCTCGAGTTGCCGGACCTGACGGTGCACGCTGTGGACATCGACGCGCACGTGGCGAAGTTCGACCTACAGCTCACCATTGCGGAGAACGTCGACGAGACCGGTGCGCCGGCCGGGATGACCGCAGCGATCACGTACGCGGTCGATTTGTTCGAGGAATTGTCCGTCCAGGAGTTCTCGGCGCGCTTCAGTGCCGTCCTCGGTGCGGTCACCGCCGAACCGGACAGTGCGGTCGGCGACATCGATCTGTTGCTTCCCGGTGAACTCGATGCGATGACGCACGAGTGGAACCACGCCGGTCTCGAGGCGGACGATTCCACCTTGGCCGACCGATTCGCCGCTGCTGCAGCACGATTCCCGGATTCACGGGCCGTCGTCTTCGGCGATCGATCGATGACCTACGCCGAACTGGACGACCGCTCGAGCCGCTTGGCTCGGGTTCTGATCGGTCGCGGCGTGACGCCCGAATCGCTCGTCGCGGTCGCCATGCCACGTGACGAGCAGCTGATCGTGGCGCTGCTCGCCGTGATCAAGTCCGGTGGCGGATACCTGCCGATCGACGTCTCGTACCCGGCCGACCGGCTCGCGTTCATGCTCGAGGACGCCTCGCCCGTCTGCATCATCTCCACCGTGGCGGACATCGCCGCGATTCCGGCCTCCGAACTCGATGTTCTCCTGGTCGATTCGCCGGAGCTGATCGCCGAGCTGAACGACGTTTCCGGCACTCCGCTGACGGATGCGGACCGCTCCGGCAGAACGAGTGCAGATTCGGTCGCCTACGTCATTTACACGTCGGGTAGTACCGGGCGTCCCAAGGGCGTCCAGATCGCACACCGCAATGTGGCGACGCTGTTTGCGAACACCGCGAATCTGTTCGATTTCGACAGCAGCGACGTGTGGACGATGTTCCATTCGTACGCGTTCGACTTCTCGGTGTGGGAACTGTGGGGCCCGTTGCTGCACGGCGGAACCCTCGTCGTCGTCGACTACTACACAGCGCGCTCGCCCGAGCTGTTCCGCGAGTTGCTGGTGCGCGAGAAGGTCACGGTGCTCAACCAGACACCGACGGCGTTCTACCAGTTCGCAGAAGCGGACAGGGTTGCCACTGCATCCGTGGGAGCTACCGACAACTCTGCAGAACTGTCGCTGCGATACGTGATATTCGGCGGTGAGGCACTCGATCTCGGACAGTTGGGCCGGTGGTATGCCCGACACGACGAGTCGACGCCGACCCTGGTGAATATGTACGGCATCACCGAGACGACGGTCCACGTGAGCCACCTGGCCCTGACCGAGGAGTTCGCTGCCTCCGCCTCCGCCAGCGTCATCGGCCAGGCAATCCCGGCACTGAACGTTGCCGTTCTCGATACGCGCCTGAACCCGGTGCCACCAGGCGTGACCGGCGAAATGTACGTCTCCGGGGCACAGCTCTCACGCGGCTACCTCGGACGAGCGGGCCTGTCGGCAACGCGTTTCGTGGCAGACCCGTCGGGTGACGCCGGCTCGAGGCTGTACCGCACCGGTGACACGGCGAGGTGGAACCGCGACGGGGCGCTCGAATACCTGGGCCGCAGCGACATGCAGGTCCAGTTGCACGGCTTCCGCATCGAGCTCGGCGAGATCGAGAGCGCTCTGCTCGCATTCGACGGAGTCGCAGCGTCCGTGGTCGCGGTACGTGACGACGGCTTCGGTGATCGCCTGATCGGCTACGTGGTCGCCGAAGCAGGCCGGACACTCGACCACGCCGCCGTGCTCGAATTCGTGGGCACCACGCTGACGTCCTACATGGTGCCTGCGGCGCTGATCGTGTTGGACGAGTTGCCGCTCACCGCCAACGGTAAGCTCGATCGCCGGGCGTTGCCGGCTCCGGACTTCTCGGCCAATGTGACCGAAAGTCGTTTGCCTGCAAACGAAGTCGAGTCCATTCTGGCCGGTCTTTTCGCCGATGTCCTCGGTCTCGATACGGTCGGCGTCGACGATTCGTTCTTCGCGCTCGGTGGCGACAGCATTATGTCCATCCAGCTCGTCTCGCGCGCCAAGGCAGCGGGCCTCGTGCTGGCCCCACGCGACATCTTCGAGCGCAAGACGGTGGCCGCGCTCGCCGAGGTCGTCGTTCTCGGCGGCGACGTCGTCGTGCTCGAGGAGCTCGAAGGCGGGGGAGTCGGCCCGCTGCCGCTGACACCTGTTGTTCGGTGGATGTTGGACCGCAGCACCGACTTCGGCCGGTACACCCAGACAGCCTTGCTTCAGCTTCCGGTCGGTATCGACAACGACACCCTCGAACGCACCGTCCAGGCAGTTCTCGATCGCCACGACATGCTGCGATCGCGACTCTTCCAGGATGCCGACGGCACCTGGCGCGAGGAAGTGTCTCCGATCGGGACGGTGTCCGCGGCATCGGTGATTCACGCCGTTCCGGTGGACGCGATCGACGGAACCGAGTTCTCCGCCCGCGCCGCAACAGAACTCGATGCTGCGGCCGACCGACTCGTTCCTGCCGACGGCGTCATGTTGCAGATGGTGTGGTTCCAGGGCCCCAACGGTTCCGGTCGACTTCTCGTCGTCGCCCACCACCTCGTCATCGACGGCGTGTCATGGCGAATCATCGTTCCGGATCTGGCGACCGCATGGAGCCAGGTCGTTGCAGGCGACGAGCCTGCCCTCGCCGCGATCGGCACATCGATGCGTCGCTGGTCGACCGGTTTGACCGAGGTCACCCCGAGCCGCGCGGACGAGCTGGGGCTGTGGCAACGCATCCTCGGTGGCGAGGATCCGACCATCGGATCGCGGGCACTGGACAAGCGGGTGGACGTCGACGCGACCGTGCAGCGCATCCGTACCTCGCTACCCGTCGAGGTCACGGAACGACTGCTCACGACCGTTCCGAATGTCTTCCGTGGCAGCGTCAACGACGGGCTCCTGGCAGGCTTGGCTCTGGCGCTGACCGCGTGGCGTCGCGAACGCGGTGCCGCGGTTCGTACCGCTCTGATCACCCTCGAGGGCCACGGGCGTGAGGACGCCGTGGTGCCCGGTGCCGATCTCGGCAGGACCGTCGGCTGGTTCACCACGATCTTCCCGGTACGTCTCGACCTGGGATCCGTCGACATCGCCGACGCGTTGTCCGGTGGAGACTCCGCCGGCGCACTGATCAAGGCCGTCAAGGAGCAGTTGCTCGAGATCCCCGATCACGGCATCGGCTACGGCATGCTGCGGTACCTCGATCCCACAGGCCGCGAAGCGCTGTCCGGGTACGCCGCTCCGCAGGTCAGTTTCAACTACCTCGGGCGCTTCTCGACCGGTTCGTCCGAGGGCATGGAAGACGTGGGCTGGATTCCCGTGGCCGACGCCGAACTGGGCGACGCACAGAACCCGGACATGCCCGTACCGGCCGCATTGGACATCAATGCCGTCACCACGTCGACACCCGACGGCCCGCAGCTGGACGCCACGTTCGCGTTCCCCGCTGGAATTCTCGGTGCCGACGAAGTGGACCGGTTGATCGAGCTGTGGACGCAGGCGCTCACTGCGATCACCGAGCACGCGTCGGCCGACGGCGCGGGCGGTCTCACTCCGTCCGATCTCGAGCTGGTCGACATCGATCAGAAGTCGATCGAGGTACTGGAGAACAGGTTCCCGAATCTGGACGACGTGTGGTCGATGTCGCCGCTGCAGGCCGGGCTGCTCTTCCACGCGCGCCTCGCGGGCGAGGTCGGCAGCGACGTTGCCGGCGTCGACGCCTACATGGTGCAGCTGGGCCTCGAGTTGCGTGGCACGGTCGATTCCGCGCGGATGCACGCCGCAGTCGACAAGCTCGTGTCACGTCACCCGAATCTGCGTGCCGCCTTCGTCCTCGACGGCTCCGGCGAATCTCTGCAGATCGTGCAGAGTTCGGTCACGGTTCCGTGGGCAGAGATCGATCTGCGCGGTGAAGCCGATGTCGAGGCCGCACTCGAGGCAGTACTGGAGGCAGACCGCGGCGTTCGGTTCGAGATGGACTCCGCGCCGCTGCTTCGATTCACGCTCATCACACTCGCCGACGATCACTGGCGGCTGCTACTGACCAACCACCACATTCTGTTGGACGGCTGGTCGACGCCGCTGGTCGTCAAGGAACTCATCACGCTGTACGTCACCGAGTCCGACGACTCGATGCTGCCGCGGGTGCCCGCGTACCGGGATTACCTCACGTGGATGCGGCAACGTGACGTCTCGATTTCCACCGCACAGTGGGTCAGTGCGATGGCGGGCGTCGAGGAGCCGACTCTGCTGGTGACCGGGGACCGGGGCCGGCAACTGTCCACGGTCTCTCGTGAATCCGAGCGCTCGTTGTCGATCGAGACCACCGCTGCCCTACGCGATTTCGCCGCGCGCCGCGGGTCGACCCTGAACACTCTGGTGCAGACCGCCTGGGGCATTGTGCTCGCGACGCTGACCGGTCGAGACGACGTCGTCTTCGGTGCCACCGTGTCGGGACGTCCGCCCGAGGTCCCAGGCATCGAAGGCATGATCGGGCTGTTCATCAACACGCTGCCCGTTCGGGTCACGCTCGATCCGAGCGAGACATTGGGCGCTCTGGTCGATCGTGTACAGGCCGAGCAGGCGTCGCTGTTGGACCACCACTACCTCGGGCTGACCGACATCCAGCGCGCAGCAGGTGCCGGGGTCGCGTTCGACACGCTGACGGTGTTCGAGTCGTACCCGGTTGATCGTGCCGGAGCCTCTGCGGCAACGGATTTCGCGGGCATGCAGGTGACGGACATCCTCGGAACCGACGCCGCACACTACCCACTGACTCTGGTCTCGTCCGTCGACGAGCGACTCAACATCAAGGCCAAGTACCTCCCCGAACTGTTCGAGATCGACGATGTCGTTGCCATCGTCGATCGAGTCGAACGGGTACTCGAGGCAGTGCTGGCCGACGAACAGCAGCCTCTGGCTCGCCTCCGACTGCTCGACCGAGGCGAAATTGCTGCTCTGGCACCGGTATCCGGAATCGAAGGCCGGTCGATGCGGCTGTTGCCGGAGATATTCGCCGACGCCGCCGCTCTCGATCCGGACGCCATCGCCCTGCGCAGCGCAGACGGAGAGCTGACGTACCGCGAGCTGGACCGACGGTCGAACAGACTTGCTCGGATCCTGCTGAGTCACGGTCTTCACACCGAGACATTCGTCGCGCTCGGTATCGCACGGTCCATCGAGTCGGTGCTGACAGTGTGGGCGGTCGCCAAGTCCGGTGCCGCATTCGTTCCGGTCGACCCGAACTACCCGGCCGACCGCATCGAACACATGCTGGCGGACTCCGGCGCGAGTTTCGGTGTCACCACCCGCGCGCATCTGGACGACCTACCGTCCACCGTGCCGTGGATCATTCTGGACGATCTCGCCACGGACGGCCAGGGCGGAGTCGGCGACGAGCCGATAGCCGACAGCGAACGTCATGGTCGCATCACTCTGGAGAGCGCGGCCTACACGATCTACACCTCGGGTTCGACGGGCGTTCCGAAGGGCGTCGTGGTCACGCACTCCGGCCTGGACAACTTCGCAACCGAGCAGCGCCAACGCTATGGCGTCTCGAAAAACTCACGGACGCTTCACGTTTCGTCGCCGAGCTTCGATGCCTCGGTGCTCGAGTACCTGCTCGCCTTCGGCGTCGGGGCCACGATGGTGATCGTGCCGCCGACCGTCTACGGCGGCGAGGAACTCGCGTCGTTGTTGGCATCGGAGGCGGTGACGCACGGATTCATCACTCCGTCCGCCCTGGCGTCGGTCGACCCGAGCGGTCTGGACACATTCGCCGACGTTGTCGTCGGCGGCGAGGCCGTCCCGGCCGAGTTGGTCGGCAAGTGGGCTCCCGGACGCAACCTGTACAACGGGTACGGTCCGACCGAGGCCACGATCATGTCCAACATCAGTGCACCGATGGTCGCCGGCGAGCCGGTGTCGATCGGTGGCCCGGTTCGCGGCGTACACGAAGTCGTTCTCGATTCACGACTGCAGCCGGTTCCCGTCGGCGTCGCTGGAGAGCTCTACCTCGCCGGTGTCGGCCTGGCTCGCGGCTACCACGATCGCATGGGCCTGACAGCGGAGCGATTCGTCGCCGACCCGTTCGGTGCCCCCGGTGCACGGATGTATCGCACCGGAGACGTGGTGCGTTGGTCTGCGGATCTGACGATCGAGTATGTCGGTCGAAGCGACTCCCAGGTCAAGGTCCGTGGGTTCCGCATCGAACTCGGCGAGATCGACGCCGCACTCTCCGAGCATCCGGCGGTCGACTTCGCGGCGACCTTCGGCACTCCGGGGCCGTCGGGCGCGACGGTTCTCGTCGCATACGTCCGCCTGGCACACGCAGGTGTCGATACCTTCGACACCGCTGTGTTGCGGGATCATCTCGCCGCCGCGCTGCCGTCGCACATGGTTCCGAGCGCGTTCGTCGTGCTCGACACCATTCCGCTCACACCCGTGGGCAAGCTCGATCGCTCTGCGCTGCCCGTACCGGAGTTCGGTGCGGCGACGTCGTACCGTGAGCCCAACACCCCCGCCGAACTCACCGTGGCTGCGGTGTTCGCCGAGATCCTCGACGTAGATCGAGTCGGGGCCGACGACAGCTTCTTCGAGCTGGGTGGGGACTCGCTCAGTGCAACTCGGGTGATCGCGCGCGTGAACGCGGAATTCGGTACGACGATCGGCGTTCGCACGATCTTCGAGACGCCCACGGTGTCCGGTCTGGCCAGCGCGGTCGGTACTGCAGACACCGGAACGCAGCGACCTGCGCTCGTTGCGGTCGAGCGGCCGGAGCACATTCCGCTCTCTCTTGCTCAGCAACGTATGTGGTTCATCAACCGGTTCGACACCTCGTCGGCGGCGTACAACGTGCCGCTGGTCGTCAAACTGACCGGAAAGCTGGACACTGCGGCACTGGCCGCGGCGGTCGTCGACGTTCTCGAACGTCACGAGTCGCTGCGCACGACCTTCCCCGAGGGTCCGCAATTCCCGGTCCAGCTGGTACATCCGGCGGATGAGGTCGCACCCGCCGTCGAGCCCGAACGGATCGCGGCCGGGCTGCTGACCGATCGCGTGGCGCTGCTGGCAGGTCGAGGGTTCGATGTCACCACCGAGATTCCGGTGCACGTGGAACTGTTCGAGGTCCTGGACGGCAACAGCACCGCGGCAGACGATCACGTCTTCGTCCTGGCCATGGTGGTGCACCACATCGCAGCCGACGGTGCCTCGATGGCACCGCTGGCACGGGACGTCGTACTGGCGTACTCGGCTCGCAGTGCGGGACACGCGCCGGATTGGCGGCCGCTGCCGGTGCAGTACGCCGACTACACGCTGTGGCAGCGCTCGTTGCTCGGTGACGAGCAGGACGAGTCGAGCGTGGCCGCGACTCAGTTGAAGTACTGGGCCACCGAGCTCGCAGGCCTACCGGATCTGTTGCCGTTGCCGACAGACCGTCCTCGGCCCACCACGCAGGACTTCCGCGGTGGCCGGGTCCGATTCACCGTCGATGCCGAGATACATCGGGCGCTCGTCGAGGTGACCCGCGAGCAGAACGTCAGTATGTTCATGGTTCTGCACGCCGCGTTCGCCGTGGTGCTGGCCCGACTCAGCGGTACTGACGACATCGCGATCACCACCCCGGTGGCAGGGCGCGGTGACGCAGGACTGGACGACCTCGTCGGAATGTTCGTCAACACGTTGGTGCTGCGCAGCCGGGTCGTCGAGGCCCACTCGTTCCTGGATCTCCTCGCGCAGGTCAAGGCCGGCGATCTCGATGCGTTCGATCACACGGAGATGCCGTTCGAGCGCATCGTCGAGGTGCTCAATCCGACGCGGTCGACGGCGTACGCGCCGCTGTCTCAGGTGGCACTGTCGTTCCAGAACAACGAGAAGGCGTCACTCGAGCTCCCCGACCTACGGGTGGAGGGATTCGATTTCGACGTACCCGTGGCCAAGCAGGACTTGCAGCTGCTGGTATCGGAGAATTTCGGAGACGACGGGCAACCCGCCGGTTTCGAGGCAGCGTTCGATTACGCCACGTCACTGTTCGACGAGTCCACCGTCGACGCCATCGCGGCGCGATTGGTTCGCGTGCTCGACGCCGTCGGAAGCGACCGCCGTACAGCGGTGGGAGATATCGACATTCTCGGTGCCGACGAGAAGCAGGCCCTGGCGCCTGCCCGAGGTCCAGCCGACGTTGCGCTACGGACCTGGCCGGAAATGCTCGCGGCGTCGGTGGCGCTCGATCCGTACGCGGTGGCCGTCACGTACCGAGGCGTGAGCCTGTCCTACGCCGACCTCGACAGCTGGTCGAACCGAATCGCGCGGATGTTGATCGACTACGGCGTCGGCCCGGAGACGTTCGTCGCCCTGGCACTGCCACGGTCGATCGAATCGGTGCTGTCGGTGTGGGCGGTTGCGAAGACCGGTGCTGCGTTCTTGCCGGTGGACCCGAACTACCCGTCCGATCGCATCGCGCACATGCTCGAAGATTCCCGCGCGGCGATGGGACTGACCGATGTCGACAGCAGAGAATCGCTACCCGACACCGTGCCGTGGCTCGTGTTGGACGATCCCGAAACGTCCGCGGAACTCTCTCGCTATCCCGTGGACGCCGTCACCGATGCGGAGCGCACGGCGACACTGAACCTCGATCACCCGGCATACCTGATCTACACATCGGGTTCGACGGGTCGCCCGAAGGGCGTCGCAGTGCGACACCGAGGCATGGCCAACCTGCAGGCCGAGGTCATCGATCGGTTCCGTCCCACCCGTGATTCGAGGGTGTCCCACATCGCGTCGCCGAGCTTCGACGCGTCGGTGTACGAGCTGACGATGGCATTCGGCGTCGGTGCCACCGTCGTGATCGTGCCGCCCGGCACGTTCGGCGGTAGCGAACTTGCCGACCTGCTCGAGTCCGAACACGTCACGCACGCATTCCTTACTCCGGCGGCGTTGTCCTCGATCGACGAGTCTCGTCTGGGCACCGTCCGCGTCCTCGCCGTCGGCGGCGAGGCGTGTACCCCGGAACTGGTGGCGAAATGGGCACCGGGCCGCACGATGTTCAACGGCTACGGTCCGACCGAGACCACCATTCAGGCAAGTGTCGGTGGGCCGTTGATCCCCGGCGGCACGGTGGATGTCGGCCGGCCCGGTACCGGGTTCCGTTTCATGGTGCTCGACGCACGTCTGCGGCCAGTCCCGGCAGGGGTGTCGGGCGAGCTGTACATTGCCGGTCCCGGCACTGCACGGGGCTACCTCCGGCGGTTCGGGCTCACGTCCGAGCGCTTCGTCGCAGACCCCTTCGGCAACCCGGGCGAGCGGATGTACCGGACCGGTGACGTCGTGCGCTGGGGAAGCAACGGAACCGTCGAGTTCGTCGGACGCAGCGACTTCCAGGTCAAGGTGCGCGGCTTTCGCATCGAACTCGGCGAGATCGACTCCGCCCTCACCGAGCACGAGAAGGTCGGATTCGCCGCCACGATCGGGCACACCGCAGCCTCCGGTGACACGGTGCTCGTGTCCTACGTGCTGGCGGCAGACGGCGAGACGCTCGACACCGAGGAGCTACGAGATCGCGTGGCGAAAGTGCTTCCGCGACACATGGTTCCGTCGGCGATCATCGAACTCGACGACATTCCACTGACCCCGGTGGGCAAGCTCGACCGTCGGGCACTGCCGATACCGGAGCTGACGGTCTCGACCACTCCGTACCGCGCGCCGAGTACCGACGTGGAAGCAGCCATCGCCGATGCCTTCGCCCAGGTTCTCGGTGTCGACCGAGTCGGTATGGACGACAACTTCTTCGAGCTCGGCGGAACCTCGCTGGTGGCCACGAAGATCGTGCCGGCCATCGAAGATGCCATCGGGGTACGAGTTCCGCTGCAAGCGCTGTTCGTCGACCCCACACCGGCCGGGCTGGCCGCGCGGGTGGCGTCCGACGCCGACGCCGCGGGTGCCGATCTCGATTCGGTGTTCGGAGTGGTGATTCCACTGCGCAGTACAGGGTCGAAGGCACCGCTGTTCTGCGTCCACCCCGGAATCGGGCTCTCGTGGGGATACGCGGGCATCGTCTCGAAGTTGACCGACGACCGTCCCGTGTACGGCCTGCAGCTGCCGAGCATCGTCGAAGGGACGACGTTCGGTTCGATTCGTGATCTCGCACATCGATACGCCGACGAAATCCGGTCCGTTCAGCCGGTGGGTCCGTACCACCTGCTCGGTTGGTCGTTGGGTGGCTCGCTCGCTCACGCGATCGCTGTGGAATTGCGCAGCACCGGTAGCGAAGTTCGCACGCTCGCTCTGCTGGACAGCTACGTCGACGGTCATGACGACGACACCATCGACGGAGCACTGAGCGTCGAAAACCTACTCGGAGGATTGGGCCTCGACCTGACAGCGCAGCCGTCGGCCGAGCCACTGACCTACGAGCGCGGCGTGGAATTGCTCGACGAATCCCTGGGACAGACGACCGGCGTGACTGCCGATCATCTGCGGAGAATCAACGCGGGATTCGAGAACTCGACAAGAATCATGGCCGAGTTCGTGCCCGACGTATTCGACGGAGATGTTTTGTTCTTTTCCGCAACGAAGGGTGCGAGCGACGGAATTGTCCGATCGCCGCAGGAATGGCGACCGTACGTCACAGGAGATATCGTCATCCACGATGTCGAGGTTTTCCACAACGAGATGACAAATGCCGAAGCGGCCGATGTAATCGGACCGATCGTCGATTCTCATCTGGGTAATACACCTGAATAACGTTTTGGCGTGTTCTTCACATCGAGAGCACCTGTACGAATACCATCGGCGTTCGATACGAATGCGGTCGAATGCTCGTTACTACAACCAGGGGACAGAAGTGAAACTGATCAGAACAGCTACGGTCGCGGTGGCGTTGACCGCCGCGGTAGCCACCGGGGCCGGCCACGCCGTAGCAGACCCGTCGTCGGACGCAGTGAACTACCAGACGTCGGTCAACCCGGATGGAACCGTCAAGACCATCCTCGACGCCGGATTGTTCCGAGTCGATGCGGACAACGAGACGGTAGCGATCATCGATCAGTCCGGTGCCACTCTTGCATCGGTCCCGCTGGAATACACCATCAACGGCACGGTCTACTCGATCGCACCCCTGATCGGTGCCGAGGGTCGCGAATTGACGTTGACTCCGCAGACTGTCCCGGTCGCTGACACTGCGGGTCCTCGGACCAAGCAGCAGGCGTTCGACAACATGGTGAACCAGCTGGCAATCGGCTGGAACAACGGCGGCGGCGTGGGTACGGCCATCGGTGCGGGCCTCGGCTTTGCAATCGGCTGCGTATCGATCTTCCCGAACTTCATTTCCGGTTGCATCATCGGAACGGTCATCGGGACAGTGGCCGGAACGGTGATCGGGATCAACAACGGCAACCCGCAGGCACAGCCCGCGGTCTTCGAGTACTTCACCACTCCGTAAGGCGCGCGAGCGCCGCACGGTCGCGAGCTGGAACAAGGGGTGGGGCGCACGCGCCCTGCCCCTTCTTCTACTTTCGGCCGGTCAGCGCACGGCGCATGGACACAGCCTTGATCATCGTTTCCTCGAACTCTTCGTCGGGATCGGAGAGCGCGACGATCGCACCGCCCACCCCGTACGTCACCTCGTGTTCGGTGGCGACGATCGTGCGAATGACGATGGAGAAGTCCGCGGTACCCGTGATCGAGAAGTATCCGATTGCACCCGAATACACTCCGCGCGGACCGTCTTCGAGCTTGTCGATGATCGCCATGGTTCGGATCTTCGGTGCACCGGTCATGGATCCACCCGGAAACGCAGCGCGGATACAGTCTGCCGCCGAGGCGTCGTCGCGCAGGCGACCGCGAACTGTCGACACCAATTGGTGTACCGGAGCATAGGTTTCGACGTCGAACAATTTCGGTACGTGCACCGAACCCGGAATGCAGACCTGAGCCAAGTCGTTGCGGACCAGATCGACGATCATGAGGTTCTCGGCTTTGTCCTTCTCGTTTGCGACGAGGTCGGCTTTCAGCGCGTTGTCCTCTTCGGGGGTAGCTCCGCGCGGACGAGTTCCCTTGATGGGCTTGGATTCCACGATGCGATCCGCGTCGATTCGCAGGAAGCGTTCGGGGGATGCGCTCAAGACCGAGACTTCGGGAAAGTTCAAGAAGGCGCTGTACGGAGTGGGGTTGATCTCGCGCATGTAGGAATAGGTTGCCGCAGGATCGATGGACCCGGCCACCGTGGCGGTGTTCGTCAGGCAGACTTCATAGGTTTCACCGGAGCGGATTTCCGCGAGGCACTGTGAGATCAGATCGAGGTAGTGGGCACGATCGTGTCGAAGCCTCGGCTCGAGCGAGTGCTCTGCTCCGAGTAGGGGAGTACCGGACGCGCCCGCGCCGGATCTGTCCGCCCGTGCGGCTTGCCCGGTCAGTGCGCGCAGTGTGGCGGTCACCGAGTCGAACCACTGCGCCAAGACTGGATCACCGGGTGTGGTGGCCAATCCCATCAAGTACAGGGTGCCGGCCTCGTGGTCGAACACCAGAGCGCGATCCGCGAAGACCATGGAAGCGTCCGGGGTGGCGGCTGTGTGCACCAATTGTCCGCCGGTGTCCGCTTTCAACTCGTAACCGAGGTATCCGACGTAACCCAGTCCGAAGGCGAACGGAAGGTCGTGGCGAGGGGGAGTGGCACGCTCGCGCAATCGGTCGTCGATGTAATCGAAGAACGTGGAGTGAACGAGTTCGGTCGAACCGTCGGAACCTTCCACGGTCACGGTGGTCTCGGCGACAGAGTAGGTGACGTACTCCGCGTGGGGGCCCGAGCAGTCACCCATGACGGTGAATCTGCATTCGGGCTCGAGTGCAGCGCTGCCGTCCAGCCAGAAACTCTTCTTGCCGTTCGCGTAGAGCGTCTCGAAAACCTGCTCGGGATCGAAAGTTTCGTCGAGCGATCGCGTTTCGATGGTGAACATCGAATGCTGGGTACCTTCGGCACTCGAGGCGCTCGACTGCGCCAACGTCAGGTCTCTGAAGTTGGCGAGCAGTTCGCGTCCGTATTCGGTGCTGATGGACTCGGGGTGGAACTGCACTCCCCACATCGGCTTGCTGCGATGCCTAACTGCCATCACCAGACCGTCGGGTGTCCACGCGACTTCTTCGAAATCCGCGGGCGTCTGCGTCACGACCAGTGAGTGATACCGAACTACCGAGTAAGGCGACGGAATCCCGGCGAACAGGTCGACACCGGTGTGAGTGATATCGGTGATCCTGCCGTGCATCGGTGCCGGTGCGAGATCGACGCTGCCGCCGAACAGGTGGCACAACCCCTGGTGCCCGAGGCACACACCGAGAATCGGTAGGCCCGATTCACGGATCACCCGACTGCTGATGCCGAAGTCCTGCTCCAGATCAGGGCGTCCTGGCCCGGGGGAGATGACCACGTTGTCGTAGGCACCGAAGTCCAGAGACGACCACTCGGCGTCGTTCTTGACCACTGTCGGCGGTCGGCCGTTGACCTCGGCCAAGAGGCTGTACAGGTTGTAGGTGAACGAATCGTAATTGTCCACGATCAGAGTGTTGATGGTCATCGGAGTGCTCTACCGTTCGCTCTCGAGGCCCGACCCGGACGCCGGAGAATCGATGATCAGATCCTCGACGCGACACGCTTCGGCAATCATCGATCGGTACAGCTCTTCGAGGAAGTCGGGGGACAGGCCGTTTTCGGACGCGAAGTCTCTGGCTCGTTCGGTCACCAATCCGACGCGGCCGGGTTGCATCATGGGAATGCCGTGTTCGCGTTTTACGTGTGCAACTCGGACACACACATCGATGCGGTCTCGAATTGCCGCGCGAAGCACTTCGTCTATTCCATCCAACTCGCGCCTCAACTCGGCAAGCTTCGACTCGCCCACCGCACGATCACCTTCGAGATTCGCCTCGGAGGCAGCTGTGCGCAGAGCGTCGTTGGAACGTTGATCAGAATCCTGGCTCACGAGATAATGCCCCCTGATGGTTCGACTCCAGTGGTGATGACTATCGGATTATGTCGACGATTGTTACGACGACCATTGCCGATCATCTACCTACATGTTCGAGCAATACTCGATCATGGCACCTCGGTCGGTTTTACCGCCACTCAAATGGATCGAAAACGGCCGCAAGGCGACGTTGAACACATCGCACGCCGTTCGAAACAAACGCTGAGTTCGTATGAAGACAAAAAACTGCACCGCCGGATTTCTTTCGATCCAGCGGTGCAGTCGATAACTGTCTACGCTCCGCGGCGCTTGACCTTCAACAGGTCCAAGCGTTCTTTCAGAAGTTCCTCGAGTTCGTCGACCGAACGTCGTTCGAGCAACATGTCCCAGTGGGTGCGCGGCGGCTTGACCTTCTTGGCCTCCGGCGCCGTTCCCTCGATCAACGATCCTTCGAGACCGTTTCGGCAGGCCCAGGTACCGGGAATTTCTGCGTCGTCGGCAAAGGGGACGTCGAACTCCTCGCCGTTGTCGCACCGGTAGCGCGCCACACGACGAGGGGCCAGGTCGTGATCACGATCGGTCTCGTAGCTCACGGCTCCCAGTCGGCTACCTCGAAGTACACGATCTGCCATGGTGAAGTCCTCTCCATCGATAGTAGGTACGCGCGTCGGTGTCATCCGTCGACACCGAGCTACACCGTCTACCCACTGATCTACAACGTCGCCGCGTGTCGGTTCGTTCCCGGGCCGGTGCGCCCCGGTGCGATGCCATCGTCGCAGCTGGTGAATGCATCTTACCTTCCGGCCGCAGTAGGCTGAACGACCATGTCCGTCAAAACACGCCGTGACCACACGTGCGCATGGTGCGGACGCCCCGTCGCAGACTCCGGGACCGGACGTAAGCGACGGTATTGCCGTCAATCCTGTCGCCAACGTGCCTACGAGCAGCGCAGTGCGATCAAAGGGACCTCGATTCCCGACGACGCAGTAATCCTGACGGCCGACGAGGTGTCGGCGGCGGCCGATCGAGCGTTCGAGGTCCGCTGCGCAGCCGAGGACGTCGGTACAGCGGTCACAGAAGGTGCGGACTCGGTGGAATTGCAGCGCCTGTGTGCCGAATTGTTGACCAAGGCCCGCGATGCGGAGCGACTGCGCTGAACGACGGGCCCGGTTTCCTCGACGGTGCCGTGGACAATGGACGGGGTTCGCGCGTGTGCGCGGATACCGAACACGAAGAGGAGCTCCATGGCGTTCTGGGATCAACTCAAGTCCAAGGCACAGGAACTGAACGGGCAGCTGCAGACCAAGACCAGCCAGTTCAAGAACAAGGAATTCGCCAACGGCAGCATGGCCATGTGTGCGCTGATCGCGGCAGCGGACGGCACCATCGACCCTGCCGAGCGCCAGAAGACGGCAGCGCTGATCGCCGGCAACGAGGCTCTGCGGGTGTTCGAGTCGGATGAGCTTCGTCAGAAGTTCGACTGGTACTGCGACAAGCTGCAGGGTGACTTCGACTTCGGGAAGGTCGAAGCAACTGCCACGATCGGCAAGCTGAAGTCCAAGCCCGACCAGGCGCGTGCCGTCATCCAGATCGGCATCATCATCGGCGGCGCCGACGGCCATTTCGACGACCACGAGAAGGCTGCCGTCCGCAATGCGTGCTTTGCCGTAGGAATCGATCCGGCCGAGTTCGAGCTGTGAGACGTAGCTACCGGTAGAGACGAAGCATTCGGTCTCGACCACCTTGATCGGCGAAGTCACGTCTTCGTCGGTCGCCGTTGCCGTCCGAACGTCACGCGCTGTGAAATGCCAGGAATGCCGCGATACTGGGCACACTCCGACTGTATGTGCCGATGTCGTCGATCCGTTGGAGATTCGGTTGCGACCCACCAGCAGAGAGACCGTGCATGACAGTTGCTGCGATCTACCTCGTCATCGCCTTCGGTCTGGGCGGACTCGCCATGGCTGCTCGTCTACCTCCGCTCGTCGGCTTCCTGGCAGCCGGTTTCGTCATCAACGCCCTCGACGTCGGTGAGATGCCCCAACTGGAACTGATGGCAGATCTAGGCGTCACATTGCTGCTGTTCGCCATCGGTCTCAAGCTGGACGTACGCATTCTGCTGCGCCGTGAGGTGTGGCTGACGACGTCGATACATCTGGTTGTCAGCGTCGTACTCGGAACCACCGTCCTGTGGCTCGCAGCCGTCGCCGGGATGGCCATGCTGTTCGGGCAGAGCACCACGACGATAGCGTTGCTCGCCTTCGCAATGTCGTTCTCGAGCACCGTATTCGTCGTCAAAGTGCTCGAAGAACGAGGCGAATCGCACGCACTCTACGGCCGCGTGGCGATCGGTGTACTCGTGATGCAGGACATCGTTGCCGTGGTGTTCCTCACCGTCACCAGCGGCACCCTTCCCAGTCCGTGGGCGGTGACGCTTGTTCTCCTGTGGCCGCTGACTCGACTATTGCGCCGAGTGTGGAGCGGTTTGGGCCACGGCGAGATGCAGTCGCTCTTCGGCATAGTGATGGCCCTGGTGCCGGGCTATGCCCTGTTCTCCGCCCTGGGACTCAAGGGAGACCTGGGCGCGTTGATCATCGGCGTCCTCCTGGCTTCGCATCCGGCCTCCTCCGAGCTGTCCCGATCGCTGTTTCATATCAAGGAACTGCTGCTCGTGGGCTTCTTCGTGTCCATCGGCCTGTCCGGGCTACCCGATGTTCCCAGTCTCGGTGTCGCCCTGCTCATGGTGCTTCTGTTGCCGCTCAAATCGGTGCTGTACCTGGCCCTGTTCGCCCTGATGAAGCTCCGGTATCGAACCGCCCTGCTTGCGGGATTGAGCCTGATGAACTACTCCGAATTCGGTCTGATCGTCGTGTCGGTCGGAGTGACGACCGGGCTGTTGGCCCCGGCCTGGCTGGTCGAGATGTCGATCGCCGTGGCGTTGAGCTTCGTGGTGTCGGCGCTCGTGAACGGTCGAGGGCACCTGATGGTGGAGAAGATCGCGGCTCGACTACCCGATCAGGACGATCGGAGTCTGCACCCGGAGGAACGTTCGGGGGATGCGGGCGACGCCGAGGTGGTCGTGATCGGAATGGGACGCGTGGGGTTCGCGGCGTATCAGCGGCTCACCGAGCACTACCGGCTCAGCGTGGTGGGAGTCGACTACGACGGTCCTCGGATTCGCCGACTCGCCGAACAGGGCCTGCGGGTGCTGGAAGGCGACGCCACCGATCTCGATTTCTGGAATCAACTTCGGCGCTCGGAGTCCGTGCGAATCGCCGTACTGGCGATGCCACGTCATGGAGCCAACGTCACAGCACTCGCATGTCTCCGCGAATCCGGTTTCAGCGGAACCGTCGCCGCCGTCGCCCGCTACGACGACGAGGTTCAGTGGGCCAAGGAACACGGTGTGGATATCGCATTCAACGTCTATGCCGGTGCCGGGTTGGAACTGGCCGACCAAGTGGGGCATTCGGCCCCCGAATACAACGGTGATCACGTCGACTCCGAGACCGTCGAGCCGCGCACGCCGGACAGCAGCGGATGATCGGCGCGGCGAGTGCTCCAGGCGTCCGCCCAATACGGCTACCGGCGAACTCGGTTGTGTGCCTGCGCCGTTACGGATGTGGGGGAGTCGTCAGCCCGGCGCAGAGCCGCGGTGATCGATCTGTTTCCTGGCGCTCTTCGCGCGGTACATCGCCCCGTCGGCGGTTCGGAGCAGGCCCAACACGGCCTGCTCCGACCCTTCCGAGTGGGTCTCGGTGGTCGCCGAGCCCACGCTGACCGACAGCCCCGACAACATTCGTGTGTCGGACAACGCAGCCACCAGGGCCTCGACACCAGGCTCCGTGGTCCCCGGTTCCGCGACGCAGACACAGGCGAACTCGTCGCCGCCGAGTCGGGCAACCACCCACTTGTCAGCGGTGACCGTGCGCAGATGTTGCGCCAGATCCACCAGAACAGCGTCGCCGGTGTGGTGACCGAAGGTGTCGTTGAGATGTTTCATTCCGTCGACGTCGAGCACCACAGCACTCATCTCGACGGAACGATCTTTGTGCGCATCGAGGAGCACGATGTCGACGGCAGCGAAGAGACCGCGACGATTGCACAGGCCGGTGAGCGGATCGACCAGCGATTGTTTTGCGCGCGAACGTAATTCACTGACGTAGATGACCAGCACCATCGGTGCCGCGAACATGAGCAGCATGGTGAGAGCGTGAGCCGCCACGACCCACATACTGGCGGCCTCGTTCAGGGCTGCTCTGACGGAAACGATCACGAGAACGGCAACGGTCGCAGCCATGTGCACCCAGTAGACAAGTGGTCGCACGGCTATGACAGCGAACGTGGTGACCACTGCGAACAGCACGGTGCCGCCGATTGCGGTGAGCAGATCCTGTTTGAGCAGCAGGCAAGCACCTATGGACACGTCGGCGTAAATTACGTACGCCACGAGCAACTTCGAGGAGGGCCAGCCACCGAGGAACCATCGGAGTGACACGGGAAGCGTCGTGAGGCTGACGAGCACCACGACAACCACGCCGATGCCGTCGTATTCCTCGGTGGGCGCACTGAGGAGCCCGATCAGTCCGATAACGACAGTGGCCAGGCCGATGAAGAATTGCGTAATTTTGACTCGGCCCCCGTCGAGGTCGAGCACGACCGGATTGTCCCGTCGAGATTCGGACGGATGAAACTCGGCAAACAGTGCGCGTACAGCGATCATGAGAACCCCTGGTTGGAGATTGTGCGCCTCCTAGCACCGTAACCGGGCAAGGGTAGCAGGATCGGACATTGCCGATGTTCGCTTCCTCGTTCAGGGCGTGCTGAACCGTGTCCGATTCGATCGAGTTGGGGTATCCAGCCATCGATCAGGTACTGCCGGCCGCTCCGCCTCCTCCACCTGCACCGCCACCGGAAGCAACGGATCCACTACCACTGGAGACGAACACCCCGGAGAACGCAGCCCAGGGGAGGACCACCGGGTCGCCCGTCGCATAGTGGGCACTCTCGGGTGATGTGAAGGCTCGTAGCGGCGTCTCACTGCCGGGGTCGGTTGCGGCCTCGAGTTGTTTCCGAAAGAACGAGGCCAAGCCGAGTGCAACGATGTCGGGCAGAGCTGCGTTCAGGTCGACCGATTCGTCGTTGTCCTTTGCGGCCTGCTTCAATCCGTCCCGGTACGCCTCCCAGGGGCGAGCGGCGTCGCGGCCCGCGACCGAGAACCGTGAGTACGCGATCGCCGCCGCCAGACCCGCGACGAACAGCAGGGCCGACAGCGCTACCGCGAGCCACATCGTCGGGGCACCCGACGTCGCGACAGCGATTCCGCCGATTGTCAATGCGCCGCCGAGTACGCCGAGCCCTCCCAAGGCTGCCCGGCGTCGGCCTGTGCCGTCGGCAACGAATTCGCCGGCGCGAAGAGCTCTGTCCACAACTTCTTTCGTTGCGCCGGGGCCTCGAGCAATCTTCTTCAGCTCGTCGCCGCGTACGACATCGTCCTCGGCATGTTCGGCAAGCATCGACCAGACCGCCTGTTGAACCTCTCCGCGCGCACGTGTGCGGTCGACAAGCCTGACACTGACGGTGCCCTTGTCGAACTTTCCGGGTTTCTTGTCCTGCTCGAAGGCGAGCGCGTCGGCGGCGGCAAGCGCCAGTATCGTCCCGGGTACACCGCTGGGCTGCGCGCTGCGGTGTACGAGGGCGGTCGCGACTGCTGCATCGGTGGCCTGGTCCGGGCGAACCGTGGTCGGAGATTGCCGAGAGACAGTCGGTTTCGCGCGGCCTCGAAACACCGTTCCCACCACGAGCAACCCGAGAATCGCGATCACGGAACCGGCCCACGGCAGCCATGTGGAGCCGGGACCGTCGGCGAACCGGTCCAGTGCCGTGACAGGTGGACCGTTACGGATGTCGGACTCCAGGCGGTCGATTCCTGCGGTCAGGCTGCCTGCGACGTCACCGTCTCGCAGCGGCGGAATCAGTGCGTCCTCGATGATGGCCTCTTGTTCGTCCCGCGGAACGTTGCCGTCGTCGTATGTGGTGCCGAGGAAGATGCCCGCGCGAGCCTCGTCGACCTTGCCCGGCTCCCGGTTGATCAGAATCGCGCCCGCGGTGTCCTGGTCGACGCCTGTCGCGGACACCCATCTCTGCTGCAGGTCTTCGACCTGATCCAGCGTGTCATCGGAGTCCGCGTCGAGTTCACGCACGTACGCGATCACGTCCGCTCCGGTGTCGGATTTCAACGTCTCCAGCCGGCGTTCGATGTCGGCGGTTTGCGACGGATCGAGCGAGTTACCGGTTCTGTCGTAGACACGCTGACCGGAGTTCAGACCCTCGAACGCGGCATCTCCGCCGGACGCGTCGCCGGAGCAGGCCACGAGACCGAACGACGCACAGAGAGCAATCAGGACGATGGCAACTCGGCGGTTCGAACGTCGACGACGGGATGGTGCAGGAAAGGCGTCCATCGCCGAATGCTAACCAGAATTCGTGTGCGGTAGCCAGCACATTCGACCGACGGCACGGTGAATATCGAGATGCCGAGCGCCTGTACCAGTTCGTCACAGTGACGAAACGGAACGAATCAAGGGGAGAGGAAAGTGGGGTGGACCGCCCGAACCGACGCGCACCGACCTGTTGCATCGGACAGACAGGCCAGGCATCGTCTGCGCCGGAGGTTCACCGGCGACGGGACGGGTTCGTGTCGACCATTCCGGCACCGCCGAGCGTGCGTCGCAACGAATCAGCTATACAACGACGAGGCACGTCGGATTGGTTGATGTCGACCAAAACCGCCTGGGTCCACTGAACTGCAGGTAGCCGTTTTGCCGATAATCAACATTATGTCAACTAGCACGCCCGGGCACCCTCTCCTGCAGAGTGAACCGCGACGAACCATCCCATCGCTCTGACCTACATGCAACGGCTCATGCCCGTTCGACGGACATCTGGATCCCGCCGGAGACCGATTCGGCGCGCTCTTCGGATATGTTCCGCTGCAGAACAAAATGACCGCGTGGCGAGGGTTGTGGAGACCGAGTGGATGCAGCACAAGCGGTGATCGCGTTCTACATCGCGATCTGGGTCGGAATGTCGGCGGTCGCGGCGATCGTCGGCAAACGAAGAGCACTGTCTTGGGTGGCCGCCGTCGCATGGACCTTCCCTGCCGCCTGGCTGACGCTGATCGGGGTATGGATTCTTCCGGACCGAAGTGTGTACGAGCGGACGACCTCGGTCGCACCGGCCGAGCTGTGGCCAGTTCACCTGACGTTGGCCGTATGGGTACTGCCCTTTGCCGCCGTGGCCGTGTGGCTGCGAAGCAGGAACGCGATTCGTAATGCGTGCACGGTTTGTGGGATCGCCGTCGCGACGGGCGTAGCAGTGACCCTTTTTCAGATCGCCAACCCCGACGAACTGATCTTCCTGACAACTCGAAGCAGCCGGCCGCATCTCGACATCATCGTTGGCTGTGGCCTCGGCGTCATCGGGATCGTTCTCGTCGCGAGCGTCGTCCGGCAGCCGGCAGCATGTCACGTCAACCGTCTTGTTGCCTGCGCGCTCATATTCGGGAGCGCGGGCGTGACCAACTCCATAGGCGGTCTGCTCTGGCTCAGTTGGCTCTGCGTTGCCGCCGCAGCAGTCGCTCTGGTTATCGCAGCGATCCACGCCGATCGTCGACGCCGAGAGCTTCGATGTCACGTGGAGTGCGCAAGTTGAATCAGGCAGGGTGGTTACCCGCGCTCGGCGTTATCGAAAGCCAGGCGGCTATGTGATCCCCCCGGTCTGCGCATGACGGAAGATCACATGCTTCTCCCCCGCACACGCAGCACCATCGCACCAACGGTCTTCGGCACCGATCGCCGAGCCTGCAATGTCTCGAATATGCTCTCTCGCAACCGATACGAGTGCGGTCGCTTCGATGACACCATCGACGGTGATGTTCTGTGTGATGACCAGCTTGCGCATAGTCAACTGATACCACCGCGGTAGCGGACGAACCATGTTTTCGGACAATAGGTTCGGACTACAAAGCACCGATTCGGAACTCGACGAACCGAGCCGATGAGGACCACTCCCTCGGCTGCGAATGTCGTCACGGTGCTGCAGTGAGGTGCGCCAGGGTGCATAATTTGTCGTGGCTGCTGCTGCCATGGTCAGCGTAGTACAGCACGAGAACGAGGCCTTCGACCGGCAATTTGTCCCTGTGCAGTCGCATCTCGCCGACAACGGGGTGATCGACGACGAGAGATCCACCCGTCAGTTCACGGACGTCGTGTCGCGCCCACAACTCGCGGAAACGGCCACTGGCGACCGACAGCTCGCCGACCAACTCCACGACGCGAGCGTCGTCGGACGCGTCGCCGATCGAGTTGCGGAACGACCCTACGAACGACGCGGTCGCTGCCTCCCAGTCGCGATGGAAGCTGCGTTCCTCCGGGTCGAGAATCAGGGAACGTAGGCGGTTCTCCCCCGGCCGCAATCTGGGTGAGAAGGCCGACGCCAGAGCGTTGGCTGCGAGCACGTCGTACGTTCGCGCTTCGATGAACGCCGGTACGTCGATGGCGGCCAGCAATTGGTGCAGTCGGGCCGGCACCCGCTCGGGACGTTTGCGCCGCAATCTCCGTGACCGCGGCTTCACGAACTCCAGCAGATAGTTCTCCTCCACCTCGTCGAGGAGCAACACCCGGGCAAGGGCGGTCAACACCTGAGGCGACGGATTGGCATCGCGACCGTGTTCGAGGCGCAGGTAGTAATCGGAACTTATGCCGGCCAGCATCGCGACCTCCTCGCGACGAAGACCCGGAACTCGTCGACGGGCACCACCAGGAAACCCGGCTTGCTCCGGCGTGACCAGCGCTCGACGCGCTCGAAGGTAGTCGCCCAACCCACTGGAGCCCTCGGCAGTGCTCATACGGCCACAGTAGACACCCCGAATGGGCCGAGACGGGGTCCTGTCACTCCCTGGATGGGCGGGGCATCGTGTTGCGACGGCGGATGGCCGGATTCTGGACGAGTACTGATCCGTCTAGAGGGAAGTAGGGCACTGGTGGATACCGCGAACCGCACCGTTCTCATCGTCGGAGGAACATCCGGCATCGGGCTCGGACTGGCACGACGCTTCGCATCGGCGGGTAGCACCGTCGTGGTCGGCGGACGTCACACGGAGCACATCGACGATCTCGAAACCGTCACAATCGATGTAGCCGAACCGGATTCGATTCTGCAGGCCCGCGATCGTGTGCTGTCGGAACACCCCGACCTCGACGTCGTCGTGACGATGGCAGGAGTGATGATCCCCGAAGACATCCGAGATCCGGCACACCTGGCAGACGCGGAGACCACGATTCGAATCAATCTGCTGGGCACCATTCGAGTGGTCGATGCCTTTCTCCCCCCACCTGATGTCTCGCGCCGACGGTGACATCGTCACCGTCTCCTCAGGAATTGGTTTCCTCCCGTTCCCGCTGATGCCGACCTACGGGGCGTCCAAAGCAGGCGTTCATTCGTACACCGAATCTTTACGAGCACACCTGAACGGCACCGGCATTCGAGTCACCGAACTCATCCCACCCGCAGTCGCGAACGCGGGACAGGAGAAGCTGAACCCGGCTGCATTGCCACTGCACGATTTCCTGGACGAAGTCATGGCAATCTTCGCAGAGAACCCACAGCCGAACGAGGTCATCGTCGAAGCTGCCGAACGACTGCGGTGGGCAGAACGCGATGGGATCTACCCGGAGTTGCTGCAGCAACGATCGCGGTCGCTCGATACTCTCGCCGGGCACCAGTAGGTGTTCCTGAGTTCCGGTGTCGGTTTCCGCGGAGTGGCAGCATCTCGGTTGGCGAAATCTAACCTACGACACAGCGTTTCATTCGATCGAATGTCACCCAGGTTCTTCTCCAGCGCGTCGATCACGGCGCTGTTGCCCAGGATCAACCAGCGTTGCGGCCGGTCCTGGGCAGTGAGGACCACACGGTCCCCGCCTCCAGCGCTGCTCGGCGCACGCCATTTCGGAGCCGACGGGTGTACCGCCGGTGATGAACCATCGTCTGGTCATGGCTCGATCACCAACCGGTCGATCAGAGCGCCATCCAGAGTGAAGCGGTAGTGCAGATCTGCAACTCCCCCAGGGAAATTGCCTTCCAGGTGCTGTGTGAGGTCGACAGTCGTCCCGGTCATGGTCGCTCCGGTGAACTGTGTTGTGTATGTGTACTCGCTCTCACTGACCGAAGCGGTCAGCCAGGCCTCGATCTCGTCGCGGCCCGAGTGGTCACGGCCCTCATCCGTCACCACGGCATCGACGGTGAACACGGTCAGGGCTCGAGCACCGTGACGGGCGTCGAGTGCTGTCATGAAGCGCTGTACGTTATCCGGGAGGCTGTCCCATTCTGTGGTCATGGCATCACGATGGAGCTTCCCCCAGGGGGAGGGTCAACACCGAGTGGGCACACTGATGTCCTCGGCCGACAAATGCCTTCACGTGCTCTTGTAGATGCTCACCGGTGTAGCCGGGACAGACCGCAGGAAGCACCGAGCGGACTCCAGCCGATCGGCATCGTAGTAATTCCATTTCGCAGCAGGCACATCCTGGCGCGATACCTCCGCGAATCCCCGTCGCACGAAGAAATTTGCAGCTTCGCCGCTGACGGTTACCGCAAACAGGTTCGCGATCTCCCGCTCGCGACAGAGATCCAACAATCCGTCGATCAGCAGGCCACCAGCTCCGAGGCCTGAAAACTCCGCGACCGTGATCAAGCCCGAGACCTCGCCGAATCCCGTGCCGGCATATCGGTCGACCTCGAGTCCGACGATGCCGGCCAGGTGTCCGGTGCGTAGGACCCGAGCGCCGAGACCACCGGCAGCCATCCTCGCGATCTCGATTCGGCTGCGCCGCTTCAGAACGCCTTCTCGAACTCCCTGAGCGACCAGCGCCTCGATTGCCGGAAAATCGTCCACTTGAAGCGAGGCCAGGTGAAGGTATCTCCCCTGGGTCAGTACGGTACCGCGACCATCGAAGGTGAACAGCTCGAATTCGAGATCCTCTGCGCGGCAAAGGTTCACGCTGTATGCGCCACCCGCGAGAGCTACCTGCGCCGCGTGCGGAAATTCGTCCAGGCCGCGTGTTGTCAGATGACGGGAGAGCCGCTCACGGTGCACGTCGATATCCGCGAAGCTACGAGTCGGAGTCCCCCAGCCGCCGCCCGGATCGGTGAGCACCATCTTGGACGCTCGAACGCTTGCCGCTACCGACCCGGCGGTGCGTGCGACGCCGGAGGCATCGGTTCCGATCACGACGCATTCCGAGTCCGCGATGGCTAGCCACAGACGAGCAACCGCCTCGCCGGTCCACGCCGTCGAACCGTCCATAGTCAGTCCACCGACCGCAAGGGTGGTTTCCGGAACGTATTCGGACGGCACGACGAAGATGAACCGCGTGTCCCCCGCACCGAACTGACCTACCGTGCGGCTGACGGCGTCCAGGCCATTGGCGCTCACTACGGGTAGCGCGACCACGATGGTGACCCCGCGGAACTCTTCGATGAAGAAGTCCCGCTCGGAGACAGGCACGCCACTGGCAGTCAGCTCGACCGCCGCTTCCAGCGGTGCCGTCCGCCTCGCCCTCGCGGTGCGTGGATTCGCTCGAAAGTCATCGTTCGTCATGATCGCTTCAGTCTTTACTGTTTTTGTCGGACACCGCAACGCGCACGAAAGTCAGGTGCCGCGTTCGCGATGTCTCGATCGATCACTGCACCACCCCGGCCTGGCTATGCTCCGCTGATGACGACACGCGGGATCGTGTTCTTCGACATCGACGGGACGCTCGTCCCAGCGATGTCCAGCAGTAGTTTTCTCGCGTCACGCCTCGGCCATCAGCGAGAACTCGATCGTGCAGAGCAGCGGCACGCCGTCGGTGAGCTGACCAACGAAGAGGTGAGTGTCATCGACGCCGCAGGGTGGCGTGGCATGAACACCAGGACGGTCGACGGGTGGCTCGATGACCTCCCGCTGATCGACGGCATCGAAGAGGTGATGTCCTGGTGCCATGACCACCGGATCGAGCCGGCCCTTGCCTCGCTGGCGTGGCAACCCGTAAGTAGTTCGCTCGCACGACGGTACGGCTTCACCACCACGGGCGGACCGCAAGTCGGCAGCGTCGAAACCGTCTACGACGGGACTGTGGCCCAACACTTCGACGAATACGACAAACGCGATCGTGCGCTCGCTCTCGCGGCCGAGCGACGCATCTCACTGCAGCAGTGCTGTGCGATCGGTGACAGCCGGTCGGATGTTCCGTTGTTCGAGGCTCTTCCCGCGGCGCTCGCCCTGAACGCGAGCCCAGCCGCGCGAGAGGCTGCTACCGCTTCGATGACCACCCAGAATCTGATCGCAGTCATACCGTGGCTGGAGGAGTGGCAGCACGGATTCGACCGCCGCGGGGACACCCGATCGTGAGTCTGGACCGCCTATCAGTGATCGACCCGCTGTCGGACGGTGACTCTCAGCGCGAGGTGTTACGCCGCAGCCTCCGCTCGACCCGACCCGATGCCGCGTCGACCTGGGTCAGGTCCGTTTTGCGCCATCCTGCGCCTTCGTACACGCCGATGGCGCGTTCGTTGTCGTCGATCAGCCACAGCTCGCACGTCTCGCAACCGAGGGAATTGGCAAGTCCGTCGTCTGCGTGCAACAGGCCTGTAGCAATACCCCTGCCCCACATCTCCGGATCGACGGCAAGATAGAACACTTCCAAGTGATCGCTTCGAGCTGCACACAGTACGAAACCGACACTGTCTCCGGCACACTCGGCCACGAGTACACGGGCACCGTCCAGTTCGCACCGCCGCCGGATACCGTCCACCGCCGAGGACACGGAAGTCGGAAATATACGTCCGTCGCGCAGGGCCGTCGATCGAACCCAGGTAGACGCCAACTTCTCAAAATTGACGACATTCTCGGCGTCGACAGTGCGGATGACGACGTCGACGGATTCCATAAGGTGAGAATAGGTGCCGCTGACGCGGCCTGCGCGATACTCTCGGGCAATGGCAATCGATCACGCAGTCAGAATCTCCCGGCTGCGAACGTTGATCGATCACCCTCGTACGGGCATCTCGGAACGGGACACAGCGCAGCGCATGCTGAATCGGATGCTACGAACGTCGCGGCCGATCTCGGACGCTCGTCGACAGTCGGTTCCAACCACGGCCGTGTCGGTCGGCATTCGAGCCTGGGCAGCATCGCCGAGATGATTCGCA
Organism: Rhodococcus sp. PSi06; assembly: GCF_054960675.1. Taxonomy (NCBI): domain Bacteria; kingdom Bacillati; phylum Actinomycetota; class Actinomycetes; order Mycobacteriales; family Nocardiaceae; genus Rhodococcus; species Rhodococcus sp. PSi06. Next base: position 110,640 of record NZ_JBHNYO010000013.1, on the reverse strand, counting down.
ACGACATCGCGATGGCCCGTGCCGACAGTCCGTCCACTGCCGAATCCGTCGATGTTGCCACTATCGATCCAATTGCAAACTCACCCAAAGACATTCGGATCGACGTCGACGTACACCATGGCTGCGAGATCGTCGTCGTCATCAGCTGCATCCCACCCGCGTCGGGTTGGATTCGCGACGGCGGAATCGAGGTCCACTCCCCTGCGCTCAACGCTCTGGTGGACGAGCTCACCGTGATCGTCCGCAGCTTCGACCATTCCGGGGACGACATCACGAACAGATTCTTCGGTCGAGTTCGCGTCGAGGACACAACTGTGGTGTGGTGACAGTCCGTAACTCCCGGATGTTCTGAGAGGCGCCCGACCACATGACGACGCTGTCCACCCGAGCCGGTGCTGCTCCGTACAGCAGACTGTTCCTCAACGTGTACGACCTGTGGGTCGTGAAAATCTCGAATAGCTTTGGATGGCGTTGCAACAGAAAACATTTCGTCGATCTCTACCGGCAGTACATCGGGCACCGCCATCTCGAGGTCGGCCCTGGATCGGGCTGGGCCCTCGCGAACATCGACCTGCCCGCCGATATCGACCTCACCCTCCTCGATCTCAACGCCAACTCGCTCACGCATACGGCGTCCCGACTGGATGTCGCGGTCACTCGGATCCAGCACGACGTGCTGGCACCGCTGCACACGCGCGTCGACACGTTCGATTCGGTATCGATCAACTACGTTCTGCATTGCCTCCCCGGCGACTGGTCCACCAAGGCTGCTGCTCTGACGAACCTTGCGCGGATGCTGAAGCCGGAGGGCGTCTTGTTCGGATCCACCGTTATCGGTGTCGACCAGAGCTTCACAGTCCTCGGTGCCGCGCTGATGTTCGCGTACAACAAGATCGGAGCGTTCGATAACCGCCGCGACGACGTGCCCGGTCTTCGTCGGCTTCTGTCCGACGGATTCGAACACGTCGAGGTGACGATGGTCGGCAATGTCGCGATTTTCGTTGCTCGACGGCCGCGAACGACGACGTCGACACAGTAGGTTCCCCACGACACCGGCAGGCCGACTGTTCGCGGGCCGACCCGTCCCGCTGCGCCATTCGTGCACACGGATCGCACCTGCGGAATAACATCGGACCGGAGCCGCTCACATGACGAGCGAGTTGGATCGGAGGACCGGTGAACGATCTCACGGGCGATCCGGTGAGCCTACGGTTGTTTCTCGATCGCTTCCCGGACTTCGTTTCCCTCTCCGACTTCTCGGGAACGGTCCTGTACATCAATCCTGCCGGCTTGGACCTCATCGGATCGACAAGTCTTTCCGCTGCACTGGAAATGAGTGCGCTCGACTTCCTCACGCCGGGCGGTCTCGATCTCGCGGCGGATATAGGTACGGGTCTGCGCGCCGATGGAAAGTGGGAGGGTTACTGCGAATTACGCCATCAAGTGACCGGTGCAGGAATTCCGGTGATAGTGACCGCCTATTCGATCGATTCCGACGACGGCGGGCCCGAGGTGATTGCTTCCACCATTCGCCATCGTCACACCGCTGAACAACGCAATGCTCGGATGGCAGCCGATGCACTCGTTGCAGACAGGCATGCGCTCGAGCAGAAGGCTCTGGCCGATCTCAGTCGATTCGCCGTCATCGCCGAGCTACCGAAGCTGCTCACGGCCGCTACCGACACCGCAGCAACCCTGATCGGTGTCGGAAACTCCGCCATTGCCCATCTCGAGCGCCCTGACGATCCTTATCTCACCATGGACGCCGCAAGCGGTGTCCTCGGCAAACGGCGCGACGTTCCATCCGGAGACGGTTCGTTGATGGGATACGTACTGGCGAACTCCGAGCCCGCCGTGTGCAACGACCGCACTGTGGAGACTCGTTTTCGCACCGAGACGATGGCTGCTTTCGGGCTCCGCAGCGGAGTCGGAGTTCCGATCTTCGACGTCGCCGGCGACGCTTGGGGAGTGCTCTCGATCCACAGCGTGGAGGACCGTCTCTACCGCGACGAGGAAGTGTCGTTTCTCGGTTCCGTCGCCGGGATCGTGTCCGCGGCGGTTCGAAGAATCGATCTGGAACATCAGTTGAGACGACGCAGTACCCATGACGACCTCACCGGTCTGCCGAACCGCACGCTGGCCTACGACGTCATCGACGCTGCGCTGGCCCGCGCCCGTCGACAGATCGGCACCGTCGCGCTGCTGTTGCTCGATATCGACGACTTCAAGATCATCAACGACAGCCTGGGCCACGAAGCCGGCGACCGCGCATTGGTCGCATTCGTCGACCGACTCGCCTCGGCAATCCGCGATGCAGATACCGTCGCGCGCCTGGGCGGAGACGAATTTCTGATCGTCTGTGAGGGCGTGGACAGCGTCGAGCATGCGGAAGAACTTGCGCGGCACATCTCGAGTACGATCGCGGTCCCGTTTTCTGCCGTCGATGTTCCGATCCCGCTCAGCGCGAGTATCGGCATAGCTGTGTCCGATCGAAATTCGACACGACAGGACCTCATTCACCGTGCGGACCTCGCCATGTATCGCGCGAAGGACAGCGGTACGGGCGGCCATGCCGTCTTCGATCCCACCGATCTCTACGATGCAGATCGCATCAGGTCGCTCTCGATAGATCTCAGAGCGGCCCTCAAAGCGAACGAACTCACGCTGGCCTATCAACCGCTGGTGGAAATCTCGACTCGGAAGATCGTTGCAGTCGAGGCGTTGGCCCGTTGGAATCACCGTCACCTGGGTCCGATCGAACCCAGCGAATTCGTCAGCGTTGCCGAACGAACCGGACTTGCAACACCATTGGGTACATGGGCGCTTCGCACCGCATGCGCTGCCGCGGCGCGATGGCGAGCGTTCTCGGACATCGTCGTACGCGTCAACGTCAGCGCACTACAACTTCGCGATCCGGATTTTCCGAAGGAGGTTGCGTCCGTGTTGTCGGACTCCGGCCTTCCTGCTCACGCCCTCGGTCTGGAAGTCACCGAAACCGTCTGGGTCGCGGACACCGAACGAGTCGCCGACACCGTCTCCGCCCTGCATTCGATGGGGGTCGCTCTGCTGCTCGACGACATGGGAAAGGGTCACAGCTCCATGTCGTATCTCGACCGCTACCCCATGTTCGAGAGCTTCAAGATCGACAGGTCGTACATCGCCCGACTACCGGCTCCGCGGGCCTGCGCCATCATCGCGGCGATCGTTGCGCTCGCTCGAGCATTCGACGTGACCGTCGTCGGGGAAGGGGTCGAGACCGAGGACCAACTCGAGGCATTGGCCGCCGCGGGATGCGACTTCGCCCAGGGCTTCTTGTTGGGACGACCGGTCGACGCCGGCGCGATCGAGAGTCTGCTGCTCACCGATCGCTAGCCACTCTCTCGTGGGATCAATGAGAAACCGAATCAGTTCTCCGAGAGGCTATTTCGACGATAGTCCCTACCGACGACGACCAGTCCTGGGATTCCGGCCACTGTCCATGGCACCACTGCGCCCAGCGTCGACACGACCTGGACCACTCCGAGACCGCAGAAATCGGACGAGTTGTCGCACACGATTGCGTCGTACGGAGCTGCCGCCAGAAAGACGAACAGGGCCGTGGTCAGAAATGACAGCACTGCCGTCGATGCTGCGGCTCCGATCGCTATCCGCGGGGCGGACAATCTCGACCAGCACCAGGCGAGTATCGCCGTGCAGCCGCTGAGACCGATGACCGCGATAACAGCACCGACTTCGCCGCCGTGGCCGTCGACGGTCGGGCCGAGAAGAAAGCCCAGTTGGACTGCGCCACCGGCCAGCACGCCGGTTCCGGCGAGAGGAATACATCCACGCACGAGCACAATGTTGCGATCGAACGAAGGGGGCGGAAAGCGACGGCGACCTCTTTCCACTTTCAATGTATAGCGCACCCCAGGGCTTGCGGCAAGACCCCGTACCGGGCTCAGAATGGCTCGCTGTAGTTGGGAATCAATCGATCGGAGTTCTGTGAAACCTGAACACCCGTCCGTCTGCCACCTGCCGGAAACCCTTGCTCGCAAGCGCGATCCCGTTGCGATCGGACATGACAGAGAACAGTTTTCGGCTATCCGTTCCAGCATCGAGCAGTCTCGAGCCGACACGATCGAACGGCTGACCGCCATGCAGAAGTCATCGGGCCGGATGGGCCAGGAGGTGATGGAGCGCGACTTCGAGATCCATCGCCTCAACGGGCGACTTCGATCATTGGGTCGTTTCGGTGTCGATCTGTGCCTGGGTCGAATGGTTCCCGCCGGCTCGGCCAAGCCGGTGTACATCGGACGCCTCGGGCTGCTGGGAAGCTCGGGCGAGCAACTTCTGGTGGATTGGCGCTCCCCCGCTGCCGAACCCTTCTTCGGTGAGACTCACGCGAAACCCATGGGATTGACGAGTCGGCGACGCTACCGCTGGACGAACGGCCTCATCACAGACTATTGGGACGAGGTGTTCGACTCGGCGGAGCTCGCAACCGATGCTGCACTGGACGATCAGTCGGAATTCATCGCCAGCTTGGGTGCCGATAGGTCGGCGCGAATGCGAGATGTGCTCGGTACGGTGCAAGCAGACCAGGACGCAATCATTCGAGCCGATGCGCGCGGAGCTCTCGTTGTCGACGGAGGGCCGGGTACCGGGAAAACAGTTGTGGCGCTGCATCGTACGGCGTACCTCCTGTACACGGATTCACGGATCGGACACAATCGCGGTGGAGTACTGTTCGTGGGCCCGCACGAGCCGTACCTCGCCTATGTCTCCGACGTCCTGCCGACTCTCGGCGAAGACGGCGTCCATACCTGCACACTCCGGGACCTCGTCGCAGAAGGAACGGACGCCACAGAAGAGTCCGATCCCAGGGTGGCGCAACTGAAGTCCACTCTCGATATGGTCGACGCGATCGACGCGGCCGTCGCGTTCTACGAGCAGCCGCCCAACCAGACCACGATCGTGGAAACAGAATGGGGCGACCTGCGACTGACCCCGGACGATTGGATCGACGCGTTCGGGGCAGCGGACCCCGGCACTCCGCACAACGAGGCTCGCGAACAGATCTGGGACCTACTGATCACGATCCTCACGGAGCGATACAACGGCGGCGAGTCCACCCGAGAAGTACGACAGTCTCTGCAGCGCAACAAGTATCTACGTCGGATGCTCGAAACGGCCTGGACAATCATCGACGCCGCCGACCTCGTCGGCGACTTGTGGACCGTGCCGGCGTATCTCCGCCGTTGCGCACCCTGGCTGAGCGCCGAGGAGGTACGCATGCTGCAACGAACCGACCCGACGCGATGGACACTGGCAGATCTACCCCTGCTCGATGCCGCGCGCAGACGGCTCGGAGACCCCGGACACGAGCGGCGCATACGGCGTCGAGAACGTGCCGCGACAAGCGAGCGGACTCGGATGGATCGCGTCGTCGAGGAACTCATGGCTGCCGACGACGACGACATGATGGCCTCGCAATTTCGGCAGGAAGCGATTCGCGATGCCCTCGTCGATCACTCGGGATTCGAGGAGGTGTCCACCGATCCTCTGGCCGGCCCGTTTGCACACATCGTCGTGGACGAAGCGCACGAGCTGACCGACGCGCAGTGGCAGATGGTGCGGCAACGCTCCCCGTCGGGCAGCGTCACAGTCGTCGGAGACCGCGCACAGTCGCGTCGGGGATTTTCCGAATCCTGGACCGACCGGCTCGGACGAGTGGGATTCGACCGGGTCGACATTGCCACACTCGGCGTGAACTACCGCACGCCGCGAGAAGTGATGGCAGTGGCCGAGCCGGTGATCCGAGCAGTGTTGCCGGACGCCAACGTTCCGGTGTCGATCCGCAGCACCGGTGTGCCTGTCGAATACGGAAACTCCGCGGATCTGTCGTCGATCCTCGAGCGGTGGTCGACGTCGAACATCAACGGAATCGGATGTGTCATAGGCGATCCTACGTTCTCGGGTTCGGAGAGAATCCGCTCTCTGACTCCGCAACTGAGCAAGGGACTCGAATACGACCTCGTCGTTCTCGTCGACCCGGATTCGTTCGGGTCCGGCATCGCCGGCGCCGTCGACCGGTACGTAGCGATGACGCGAGCAACGGGACAGCTTGTCGTTCTGACCTAACGGGCCGACGCCGGGCAGAGGACATCGAGCACCGCATGAATTGCCGGGCTTGCGTCAGCGCTGTGCCTCCAGGCCGCATGCACCTCGCGCACCGGAATGTGCGCAGGTGCAACGGCGACCAAACCCGCAGGGAGGACGGGCCGCGCGAGACGAGGAACGAGCGCGAGTACATCGTCCCCCGCGACCAATGCGAGCTGGGTGGAGAAGTCGTCGACCAGATGGCGAACATCGGCCTCGGTGGGTGACTCGGCGAACAATCGGCGGAACCATTGATGACACACCGTTCCGGCCGGACTGGTGACCCACGGATAGCGGGCGAGGTCGGTATGGGTCGGTGCTCTCCCCAGCGCGGCCAGGGGGTGGCTCCGTTTCATGATCACATCGCCGTGATCGGTGTGGATCGGTCGCTGGACGATCGAGGGCGGTGCCGTCGCCGGTACGCCATCGGCATCGTGCACCAATGCCACGTCGGCCGCACCCGCGTGGACACTGTGCAAGGCGCGGTCGGGATCCTCCTCGCTGATACGAACGGTCAGCTCGGGGTACTGCCGGTGCAGCCTGTCCATGGCCGGTGCAATCAGACCGCGAAGGGCAGTGGAGAAGCCGACGACGCGAACGACACCACGTGCCACACCCTCGTCCGCGGATCTTGCCGCCTCCACACAGCGTTCGAGGGCCTGGAACACCTCGTCCGCCGACTCGACGACCGCGCGACCGGCCGGGGTGAGTACGACGCCTCGGCCGGCCTGCGCCAGAACAGAGGTTCCGACCTGTCGTTCGAGTCGTTTGATCTGCTGGGAGATCGCCGACGAGGTGTATCCGAGCTCGTCGGCTGCTCTGGCCAGGGTGCCCAGCGCAGCCACGGCGCGCAGCGCGTGTAGCGCACTCACATCGATCATGAAGCAACACTACGTAATAATGCTGAAATTGCGTCGCTGGACCGAATGTTTCCGACGGTTCACACTCGGCTGGTGACCATCACCGCGACCACGCCCTCGTCGATTTTCGGAACCAACCTCGTCGCCATGGCAACCCCGATGCAGCCCACCGGAGCAGTCGACCGGCGCGGAGTCGACGCTCTGTTGGCGCATCTACTGTCGACCGGTTGCGACGGAGTCGTCGTCGCTGGCACCACCGGCGAAGCACCGACCCTGACCTCCCACGAGATTTCGGAGCTGATCACGGTGGCCCGAGGGCACTCGGACCATGCCCTTCGGGTGATTGCCGGGATCGGTACCAACGACACGGCGGCGGGTGAGGACATGGCTCGGTCCGCCGCGGCGGGCGGGGCCGATGCCCTTCTGATCAGCGCTCCCCACTATTCGCGTCCCACCCAGGCAGGAATTGCGGCGCACATCGTCGACATCGCGGAGGCCGGTGGGCTTCCCGTCATGGTGTACGACGTCCCGGCGCGCACGGGCGTCGCGATCGAGGGGGCGACGCTGATCGAATTGGCCCAATATCCCTCGATCATGGCTGTCAAGGACGCGAAGGGCGACCTCTACGAGGCCATGACCGTCATGGCCTCGACAGAGCTCGCATACTACTGCGGGATCGACGAGCTGGCGCTCCCCTATCTCTGTTGCGGTGCAACAGGGTTGGTCAGCGTCACCGGCAACGTTGTGGCCGAACGCTACGCCGAACTGATCGATGCGGTCCGATCCGGCGACCTGGATCGGGCGAAGGCAGTGCAGCGATCCTTGCTGCCGCTTACCGACGCCATCATGCGCACGACGCAGGGCGCCATCATGGCCAAGGCAGCACTGGCCCGAATCGGCATACTGTCCCACGCAACCGTGCGCCGTCCACTTCTCGAGTCCTCGGCGGCAGACCTGAGCCGACTGGACGAGGCGCTGTGCGCCACCGGAATCGATCAGGAATCGAGAAGCACAGGTGTCCCGGTGCGACTAGCCTGACTGCTCATGGCGACGAAGAAGGTCACGCAGGTCTCCGAACCGCATGCTGCCGACAGTCACGATCTGATTCGCGTGCAGGGCGCGCGGCAGAACAATCTCCAGGACATCAGTGTCGATCTGCCCAAGCGACGCCTCACCGTGTTCACCGGAGTGTCGGGCTCGGGCAAGAGCTCGCTGGTCTTCAGCACTATTGCCGCGGAGTCACAGCGGATGATCAACGAGACCTACAGCGCCTTCGTTCAGGGTTTCATGCCCACACTTGCACGACCGGACGTCGACGTCATGGACGGGCTCACTACTGCGATCATCGTCGATCAGCAGCGTATGGGTGCCAATCCTCATTCGACGGTCGGTACCGCCACCGATGCCAACGCCATGCTTCGCATTCTGTTCAGCCGAGTGGGTAAGCCGTATATCGGCTCGGCGCAAGCATTTTCGTTCAATGTGGCATCGGTCTCGGGTGCGGGTGCATACAAGGTGGACAAGGGCGGCCGCCAGACCACCGAGAAGAAGTCCTTCTCCGTCACCGGCGGCATGTGCCCACGCTGCGAGGGCCGAGGTTCGGTCAGTGACTTCGATCTCAGCGCCCTATACGACGCGAGCAAGTCCCTCAACGAGAACGCCATCACCATTCCCGGCTACAGCATGGAAGGGTGGTACGGCCGAATTTTCCGCGGCTGCGGTTACTTCGACCCGGACAAGCCCATCGCGAAGTACACGAAAAAGGAACTCGACGACCTCCTGTACCGCGAACCGACGAAGATCAAGGTCGAAGGCATCAACCTGACCTACTCGGGACTCGTACCTCAGATTCAGAAGTCGTTCCTGTCCAAGGACGTCGACGCGATGCAGCCGCACATTCGCGCCTTCGTCGAGCGCGCGATCACCTTCACCACCTGTCCGGACTGCGACGGCACCCGACTCAACGAGGGAGCGCGGTCTTCGAAGATCAAGGGCATCAACATCGCCGATGCGTGCTCGATGCAGATCAGCGATCTGGCCGCGTGGGTCGCAGGCCTGAAGGAACCGTCGGTGGCACCACTCCTGACGACGCTGAGCGAAACGCTGGACTCCTTCGTGGAAATCGGACTCGGATACCTGAGCCTGGATCGTCCGTCGGGAACGCTGTCGGGTGGAGAAGCGCAGCGCACCAAAATGATTCGCCACCTCGGCTCCTCGTTGACCGACGTGACGTATGTGTTCGACGAGCCCACGACCGGCCTGCATCCCCATGACATCGAACGGATGAACAATCTGCTGTTGCAGTTGCGGGACAAGGGAAATACGGTCCTGGTCGTCGAGCACAAGCCCGAGACGATCGCCATCGCCGATCACGTCGTGGATCTGGGCCCGGGTGCCGGCAGCGCAGGCGGGCATGTCTGCTTCGAAGGCACCGTCGAAGGACTGCGCCACAGCGACACCGTCACCGGTCGACATTTCGACGATCGCGCGTCGCTCAAGCTGTCGGTGCGTGAGTTCTCGGAGGTGCTCGAAATTCGCGGAGCGGACTCACACAACCTGCGCGATGTGGACGTCGACATTCCACTGGGGGTGTTGGTCGTCGTCACCGGCGTCGCCGGCTCCGGCAAGAGCTCGTTGATCCACGGGTCGCTCTCGGGCACGGACGATGTGGTGTCGGTGGACCAGGGTGCAATCCGCGGTTCGCGTCGAAGCAACCCCGCGACGTACACCGGGCTGCTGGAGCCGATCCGGAAGGCCTTCGCCAAAGAAAATGCTGTCAAACCGGCACTGTTCAGCTCCAACTCCGAAGGCGCGTGCCCGACATGCAACGGGGCAGGCGTCATCTACAGCGATCTCGCCATGATGGCCGGGGTCGCCACGCCGTGTGAAGTGTGCGAGGGCAAGCGGTTCCAAGCTTCGGTGCTCGAATACCACTTCGGCGGTCGCAACATCGACGAAGTGTTGTCCATGTCGGTGGCCGAGGCCGAGGACTTCTTCTCCGATGGAGCAGCGAAATTGCTGCCTGCACACAAGATTCTGCAGCGCCTGAACGACGTCGGACTCGGTTACCTCAAGATCGGCCAACCGCTGACGACGCTCTCGGGCGGCGAACGCCAGCGCCTCAAGCTCGCCACCCATATGGCAGGCAAGGGTGGGGTCTACGTATTGGACGAACCCACTACCGGGCTGCACCTGGCCGATGTCGACAAGCTGCTCGGGCTCCTCGACCGGCTGGTCGACTCGGGCAAGTCGGTAATCGTCATCGAGCACCATCAAGCCGTCATGGCACATGCCGATTGGATCATCGATCTGGGGCCCGGTGCCGGGCACGACGGCGGGCTGGTGGTGTTCGAGGGAACGCCGTCCGATCTGGTGGCGGACGGCTCCACTCTGACGGCGCAGCATCTGGCCGCATACGTCGCGAACTGATCCAAAGGCATTCGGTCGAAGCAACTTTCGGAAGGAGTCGGCGTGACTACCCTGCCCGACCGGCCCGCAACAGCTCTACTCGTCGTCGACGTACAGAAGGACGTGATGATGGGCGTGCACGAGCGAGAACGAGTGATCGACAACATCGTGTCCCTGGTGACCCGAGCACGCGAGACGGACACACCGGTCATATGGGTGCAGCACTCGGCCGACCACGAACTGCGCTTCGGCACGGACGGGTGGGAGCTTCACGATGCATTGCCTACTGCTTCGAGCGATCCGGTCGTGCACAAGAAGCACGGGGACGCCTTCGAGGACACGACGTTGGAGGAGGAACTGACAGCGGCCGAGGTTGGGCATCTCATCGTTGCAGGCGCACAAACCGATTTCTGCGTGCGATCCACCCTTCACGGTGCTCTCGTCCGCGGATACGACGTGACGCTCGTGAGCGACGCGCACACGACCCAGGATCTCACGCAATGGGGAGCTCCACTCCCCGAGCAGGTCATTGCACACACGAACATGTACTGGGACAACCAGACCGCGCCCGGACGCACCGCGGCGGCGGTAGCGACGGTAGATATTCGATTCACCTGACCGACACTCCGTCGCCGTAAGATCCTGCGCATGGCACTCGATCACGGCGACCCCGGTGACGCTCCGTCCGTTCCCCCGCCCCTGTCCCCGGTCGTCGACGACCGGAGGCCCTCGGCAGCGGAAGAGGCACGCACGATCGCCGCGTCCACCAATATCGCGACACTTGCGAGCCTCACCGCGGACGGCGATCCCTGGGCATCGTTCGTCACCTATGGACTGCACGGCGGCGCTCCGGTCCTGTGTGTCTCACGGATGGCCGAGCACGGTCGCAACCTCGCGGGTGATCAGCGCGCAAGCCTGTCGATCGTGGCACCGCAATCGCAGACCGATCCGCTCGCGTCGGGCAGAATCACTCTGGCCGGCGTGGTCGAACGGCCCGAGGGAGACGAGCTGGCGGCGGCGCGCGAAGCGCACTTGGCAGGGGTGCCCGCGGCGAAGTACTACGTGGACTACAGCGACTTCACGCTGTGGGTCATGCGCGTACAGCGGGTCCGATGGGTCGGCGGATACGGACGGATGGATTCGGCAACCGCAGAGGACTACGCCGGGGCAGCGCCCGATCCGGTGTCTCCCACATCGGCTTACGCAATCGAACACCTCAACGCCGACCACTCGACGTCACTGACGGCGATGGCACGCGAACTGGGTGGCTACCCCGACGCCACCTCCGCCGAATGCACCGCCGCGGACCGCTACGGACTCGACTTGAAGGTGCTCTCGCCCCGCGGAGTCGCGTACACCAGGGTCGGCTACGCAGCTCCGATCGATTCGTCCGACGAACTGCGCGCGGCGACCGTGGAACTGGCGAGACGAGCGGGACGCCGGGGCTAGTTTCCGCTGCGCTGCCCGCTCTGAACCGGTACAGCCACCTCGCCGAGACGCCACAGACGATGGCAGCTACCGTTGTGCGTACATCTCAACGTCTAGGGAGCAGGTAATGAGCATCCAACCGGTCGAATCGAAGCGTCATCGTGTCGTCGTCATCGGTTCCGGGTTCGGAGGTCTGTTCGGCGTCAAGGCGCTCAAAAGGGCCGACGTCGACATCACCCTCGTCGCGAAGACGACGCACCACCTCTTTCAGCCGCTTCTCTACCAGGTCGCGACGGGCATCCTTTCCGTCGGCGAGATCGCTCCTACGACCCGCGTCATTCTTCGCAAGCAGAAGAACGCCGAGGTGCTCCTCGGTGACGTGCTGAACATCGATCTCGAGGCAAAGACCGTGACGTCCAAGCTGCTCGAGCGCGTCACCGTCACCCCGTTCGACAGCCTGATCGTGGCCGCGGGTGCCCAGCAGTCGTACTTCGGCAACGATCACTTCGCCGAGTTCGCACCCGGCATGAAGACCATCGACGACGCGCTCGAACTACGCGGACGCATCCTCGGTGCCTTCGAGCAGGCCGAGCTCTCCGACGACCAAGAAGAAAAGGACCGGCTGATGACCTTCGTGGTCGTCGGGGCCGGCCCCACCGGTGTGGAGCTCGCCGGGCAGATCGCCGAGCTCGCCGACCGGACGCTCGACGGTGCCTTCCGCAACATCGATCCCCGTGATGCCCGCGTCATCCTCCTCGACGCAGCGCCCGCCGTTCTTCCGCCGATGGGCGAGAAACTCGGCCGCAAGGCAGCCGAACGGCTCGAGAAGCTCGGTGTCGAGATTCAGCTCAACGCAATGGTCACCGATGTCGACAACGACGGCTTGACCGTCAAGGAGAAGGACGGCACGACGCGTCGCATCGAAGCGCAGTGCAAGGTCTGGTCGGCGGGTGTTCAGGGCAGCCCCCTCGGCAAGCAGCTCGCGGATCAGTCCGAGTCGGAGACGGACCGCGCCGGACGTGTGCTCGTCGAGCCCGACCTGACCGTGAAGGGCCACCCGAACGTCTTCGTCATCGGCGACCTGATGTCGGTCAAGGACGTTCCCGGCATGGCTCAGGGAGCGATACAGGGAGCGACGTACGCGGCCAAGCTGATCAAGGCGACGGTGAAGGGCGAAGACGACCCTGCTCAGCGTGCGCCGTTCAAGTACTTCGACAAGGGCTCGATGGCAACGGTGTCGCGGTTCAACGCGGTGGCCAAGGTGGGCAAGCTCGAGTTCGGCGGCTTCATCGCGTGGCTGATGTGGCTGGCATTGCACCTGTACTACCTGGTGGGCTACCGCAGCCGAATCACGACCGTGATCTCGTGGTTCGTGACCTTCCTCGGCCGCGGCCGCGCTCAGATGGCCTCGACCGAACAGCAGGTGTTCGCGAGATTGGCCATCGAGCAACTGAACTCGATCGAACGCGCCGGCGACGTGAACAAGCGCACCGCAGAGGTGGAAGAGCAACGTGAAGAGGCAGCAGGCTGATCGGTAGCTGACACGCACCTATCGACAACGCACCGACCGACGGAAGCCCGTCGGTCGGTGCGTTGTCATATGAGGAGGCTTCGATCCGGCGAATCCGGTCCAGTGGGCTGCAGGCGGCGTCCCACCGACGTACTCAGCGAGCCGCCTCCCGCCAGAGCCAGCCGAACGGTGCCGCCGCGGAGATCGACGTCGGACGCGCGAGCATCCGGGTACTGCAACGTACTCGACATCGACAATGGAGTGGACAGCACGTCGTGGGAAATCGATCCCTGTCCCAGTTCTACGCGGTGGCGTAACAACGGTCGTTGTCCGACGTCGCATCGCATCGCACTGCTCCACTGCCCGGACGATTCCTCGAAGCGACCGATCTGCGTCCGCTCACGCAGCCACAGCTTGGAATCCTGCTGCAGGACAATGGTATTGACCACAGAATGCGAGGCGTCGGACACGACGACCATCGGCTCCGGGTCGAAGATCAGCGACGCACCCGCACCGACCTCGAAGTGCCACTGCGCCGACGAATGACGCAGTTGCCCACCGGGCATAGCCAACGACGCCGCGACGCTGCGAACCTCCAGGTGCGCCCCTGCTGCCACCGAAATTCTGACGGTGATGGTGTCACCACCGAGAGGCGTTGCCGCCGTTCCGATCAGGTGAACCGTATCGGGCCCTGTTTGGCGGCCGGCGAGTCCGCCCACCGACGTGATGCGCGGACTGCGATGCAGGCTCGCATCGATGCAGAGCTCGGTGTGCATCGACGCTCAGTGGGTGTGGGCATGCACGTCGGCGTCGGCAATGACCTTCAGCTGCTCACGAATCCACGCGAGGACCGTGGTTGCGGCCGGATCGTCGGTGAGGGAAATGAGCGCTGTCGGTCGCCCCTCGCGCACCTGTGCCGCATCGCGCTCCATGACTCCCAGATCGGCTCCGACGTACGGAGCCAGGTCTGTTTTGTTGACCACCAACAGATCGGAGAACGTGACGCCGGGGCCGCCCTTGCGCGGCACCTTGTCCCCGCCCGCGACGTCGACGACGAAGATCTGTACATCGATGAGTCCGGACGAGAACGTAGCGGTGAGATTGTCTCCGCCCGACTCGACCAGTATCAGGTCCAGGGGCGGGTTGTTTTCGATCAGGTCGTCGATCGCGTCGAGGTTGGCGGTGATGTCGTCGCGAATGGCGGTGTGCGGGCAGCCACCTGTTTGTACGGCCGTGATTCGCTCGTCCGGCAGTACTGCGTGCCGGCGTAGGAAGTCCGCGTCCTCGGTGGTGTAGATATCGTTGGTCAGTACGGCCAGCGACAGCTCCTCGCGCAGCTGGCGACACAGAGCCGCCACCAACGCGGTCTTCCCGGAACCGACCGGTCCGCCGATTCCCACACGCAACGCCTCCCCCGCAACCCGTGTGCGTTTGGGGCGATCCAGGCCGTGGTCGTGCGGTTCACCGTCGATCAGGTGCGGGGGCATGGTGTCTCCTTCATTGTTCGAGAACAGCGGTCGAAATCATGGATGGAATTTCTACGATACGAACAGCGGGCGATCGCGGACGGCGTGGGCTTCGGCGAACATGTCCAGCAACGGATCCGACAACTCCATCAGCTCGGGCAGGCACGCACACACCGCGGCAGTCACGTCGTCGCAGAAGTCGCCCAACCGAATGGTGCATGCGGCAACCTCGGCCGGATCGAGGGCGAGCAGACGCTGCGCGGCGATCGCCGAGCCGGTCATCGTGATGTACACCTGCACTGCCGCGGTGTCGACGACCGACAGTCCGGCCGCGAGTCCCACCTCGCCCGCGGCGACGGCGAGATGCGGTTTGCGTCCGATCGACGTCCAATCATGCTGCGGCCACGCCGATTTCGCCAGGCGAAGCAGACCTCGCCCCTGTGCGCGAGAAGCAGCCCTGGCCGCCGGAGATGGCGTTCGAGCGTCGCATTCCGTGTCGGCGCCGTCCGCGGCGAGCGACCCGTGAACGATGGCAGCAGCAACCGACGCCGTGGTGGCACCGGAGGTCCTGACACGACGCCGCAAGAACGACTCGAGTGTCGCGATGTCCCGTACGAAGCCCGAGGCTATCGCCTCCTCCACGCCACCGGAATGCACGTGTCCGCCAGTGGGCAGGCGTGAATCGGCCAGCGAGAGAAGCGTTGTCACCTGCAGACGAGCAGCCGTCATCAGAAGAGGAAGTATCGCTGCGCCATCGGCAGTTCGGTTGCCGGCTGTTCTTTCCACACGTCGCCGTCGATACGCACGGTGAAGGTATCCGGATCCACCTCGATGTCGGGCAGGGCGTCGTTGAGCGCCATGTCGGACTTTCTGACGCCGCGGACGTTCTTGACCGGAACGAGCCGTCGATCGCAGTTCAGGCGTCCGGCAAGCCCATCCTCAATTGCTTGTGGAGCCACGAAGTGAAGGGATGTGGCTGCTGCCGCCTTGGGAGCTGCACCGAACATCGGACGCGGAAGCTCGGGTTGCGGGGTCGGAATCGACGCGTTCGCATCGCCCATCGCCGCCCAGGCGATCATGCCGCCCTTGATGACCATGTGGGGGCGGACGCCGAAGAATGCCGGGTCCCACAGCACCAGATCGGCCAGTTTCCCCGGCTCGATCGAACCGATCTCGTCGTCCAATCCGTGGGCCACGGCCGGGCAGATCGTGTATTTGGCGACGTACCGCATGACGCGATTGTTGTCGGCCCCGTTGTCTCCGGCCAGAAAGCCCCTCCGTGATTTCATCACGTGCGCCGTCTGCCAGGTCCGCAGGACGACCTCGCCGATGCGGCCCATTGCCTGCGCATCGCTTCCGATCATCGAGATCGCACCCATGTCGTGCAGCAGATCCTCCGCCGCAATGGTCGACGGCCGAATGCGGCTCTCGGCGAACGCCAGATCCTCCGGAATCGACGGACTGAGGTGATGGCACACCATCAGCATGTCGAGATGTTCGTCGAGGGTGTTGACGGTATGGGGACGCGTCGGGTTGGTCGAGCTGGGCAACACGTGCCCCTGCGCTGCGACGGTGATGATGTCGGGTGCGTGTCCGCCGCCCGCGCCTTCCGTGTGATAGGCGTGAATTCCCCGACCGTCGATGGCGGCCAGCGTCGTCTCGACGAACCCGGCCTCGTTCAACGTGTCCGAGTGGAGCGCGGCCTGCACCCCAGCGTCCTCGCACACCCGCAGGCACGCATCGATCGCGGCGGGAGTCGAACCCCAGTCCTCGTGCAGTTTGAATCCCGATGCGCCCCCACGCAATTGCTCCCACATCGAGTCCGGGTTGACGGTATTACCCTTGCCCAGGAGCACGATGTTCATTGGCCAGTCGTCGAGGGCTTCGAGCATCCGCGACAGGTGCCACGCACCCGGGGTGACGGTGGTGGCCTTGCTCCCCTCGGCCGGCCCGGTTCCGCCGGCGATGACGGTGGTGATACCGCCGCCGAGAGCTTCCTCTTTGATCTGCGGGCAGATCAGGTGAACGTGACAGTCGATACCGCCTGCGGTGACGATCTTTCCGTTACCCGCGATGATTTCGGTCGAGGGTCCGATCACCAGATCGGGATGGACCCCGGTCATCGTGTCGGGATTGCCGGCCTTACCCAATGCCACGATTCGACCGTCGCGAATGCCGATGTCTGCCTTGATGACTCCCCAGTAGTCGACAACAACCACCCCGGTGATCACCGTGTCCGGTGCTCCATCGGCGCGGGTGGCACGCGATTGACCCATCGATTCACGGATTACCTTGCCCCCGCCGAACACAGCCTCCTCGCCTGCGTTTCCGGGACCACCACTGCGGTCCTCGGTGACCTCGATCAGAAGATCTGTGTCTGCCAAACGAATTCGGTCACCCGTAGTGGGGCCGAACAACTGCGCGTATCTACTGCGACTCAGACGCGCCATCAGCTGTCCAACTTTCCGGGAGGTGTCATGCTCAATCCGTGGACCTCGCGCGTACCACCGAGGGGCACGAGCCGAACTGTCTGTTCGATACCGGGCTCGAAACGCACTGCTGTACCCGCCGGAATATCGAGGCGGTGGCCGTGTGCCCGTTCGCGATCGAAGCGTAAAGCGTCGTTCGATTGCGGAAAGTGCACATGAGAGCCCACCTGAACCGGCCGATCGCCACCGTTGACGACGGTCATCGTGACCACCTCGGCACCCTCGTTGATCTCGATGTCCCCTGCAACAGTGATGATCTCGCCCGGAACGAGGTGCCCGTCACCTCGCTTCGGAGAGATCGGCTCGTGCACCGTGATCAGCTTCGTACCGTCGGGAAAGGTCGCTTCGACCATCACCTCGGGAAGCAACTCGGGAACGCCACCGAGTACATCGTCGGCGGTGAGGATCTCGCGTCCCGAGGACATGAGGTCGGCAACGGACCGTCCGTCCCTGGCACCCTCGAGAAGATGATCGGTGATGACCGCGATCGCCTCGGGGTGATTGAGCTTCAGTCCGCGAGCCCGACGACGGCGAGCGAGCTCGGCCGCATAGCTGACGAGCAGTCGATCCTGCTCGTGCGGAGACAATCGCATTGGAGCTCTCCGTCCCGATCGGTGATGGTGCTCGGCAATTCTGACACGCTCGAGGCGACCCGGCAGCGGAGCGCGCCACTGTGCCTCATCCGAGGGGCACGGTCACCGACCGATCGAGAAGTCCGCGCAGAACGTCGCGGTCGATTCCCGATGCGACACTCTGCAGTTCGGCGAGGCCGAAGGCTCCTGCATCGAGGCCTCGCACCAACACCCCTGCCAGTGCCTGCGCGGTAGCGGGCTCGTCCATCACTTCGCCGCCCTGACGATCGAGATAGTTTCCCAGCCGAGTGGCAGCGACAGGCATGGCGTGGCGGAAGAATCCGAAGGTGGCCAACCACCGCGTCACCAGATGCCCGGGATGCATGTCCCAGCCTTGGTAGAAGCCACGTTCGAGAGACCTCGTCACCAGCTCGAAGTGGCGCTGCGCGGACGCCGCGACCTGTTCCGGACTGCCGGTGGGAACGACTTGGGTCGAGCCGTCGCACACCCACACCCCGGTCTGCGCAGCTGCCACCAACATCACGTTCTTCGCATGGTCCGCCACGGGATGCGCCAGCGACTGCTGCGCGGACGTGATGCCGCAGGCGGCGCTGTAGTCGTATGTTCCGTAATGCAGGGACGTGCAGCGACCGTCGGCGCGGGTGATCGCCCGAGCGAGGGTCGTCGTACCGTCCGCCCCGATCACCGCTTGAGGACTTTCGATCTGCAGCTCGAAACGCAGGGCGCGATCGGGCAGGCCGTGCGCGCGCTCGACCTCCTCGCACAACGCGACCACCGCTTGCACCTGCGAGGCGGCGCGCAGCTTGGGCACGGTGAACACGAAACCGTCGGGCACTCCCCCGGCCCCGTTCAGAACGAGCTCGAGGGTTCGAATACCACGCTTACGCTCGTGTGCGGCAAGCCCTTTGGAGCGAATACCCAGCCAGGTGGGACCCTCGGCATCGTTCGCCAACGCCGCCAACGTGGCACCCGCGGCCGTTGCGTGACGGTCCTCGACGGCGTCGGACCGCCACCCGTAACCATCCTCGAAGTCGATGCGGAGGTCCTGGATCGGAGCCGTGCTCAATCGCTCCCGAACCAGAGGCAGAACGTTCGCCGTGTCGAGTTCGGCAAACGCCTGGGAGTGCGCCTCCAAGATCGCCGAGGATGCGGTGCCCCACTCGGCCGGCACAGTCGCCGAGGCGTCCGCAGCCGACACGTACACGGTGTGCGACGGCTGCCCGCCGACTCGGTCCCCGGGATAGTGCCGCGCGAGATCTTCGTCGATGGGACCGAAGAGTGATTCGAGTCGATCGACAGCCTCGGGGGTCAGCGCAGTGACCGGGGAATCCGAATGCTCGTTGTGGCCCGTCATGGGCATCACTGTCCCAGATGTGCGGTGTTTTCGATATTTGCCAGTCGGACCTTGCCCTGAGCTACCAGGCGCCCGGTCTCGTCAGAGATATCGACCTGCCACAACTGCTGGGTACGTCCACGATGAATCGGATGTCCGTGTGCAGTCAGGGTTCCCGACCGTGTGGCTCGGAGGAAGTCGGTGTTGTTGTTGACGCCGACCACGTGCCCACGAGACCCGAACCACGCCGATCCGGCGATGCTGGCCACCGATTCGACCACCGCGCACAGCACGCCGCCATGCATGATGCCGGCAGGTTGATGGAGCTGCGGGGTCACTGTCCATTCCGCGCGTACGGCATCGCCGGACACCTCGAGGTACTTCAGACCGACGACTCCGTCGAATCCGCGGTGACACAGCTCGGTGAACTGCTCGGGCGTCAGAGCCTCGAAGGGCGTCTGCTCGGTGGTGCCGTTCGAGTCCGTCATTGCATGCCTCCGGTCACAGTGAACAATCGGGCCGACTGTCATGACCAGAGATACACGACGCACACCCCACGAAAATCGGTGGGCCTCACGTTCATGGAGAACGTGAGGCCCACCGTGGCAAGGACCGGGAGTCACTGCAGCCCTCAGGACTCCGGCGCGATCCGTTGGTATGAGATCAGCCTAGGCAAACCTTAGTTGGATGGCAAGGGCTTCACGATGCTCGTAGTCTCGCGCGCCCCGGAACTCCGACGCGAGACCGAACAGGAGCGCCGGCATCGACCATCGCGTCGAGCAACATCTGTCCGCGGCGTGCCCCTGCCGACGCGCTGGCCGCCGCCAGAATCGGAACGTACGTCGACGCGCCGAGAATTGCGTCACCG
Organism: Rhodococcus sp. PSi06; assembly: GCF_054960675.1. Classification (NCBI taxonomy): domain Bacteria; kingdom Bacillati; phylum Actinomycetota; class Actinomycetes; order Mycobacteriales; family Nocardiaceae; genus Rhodococcus; species Rhodococcus sp. PSi06. The sequence goes on along the minus strand of NZ_JBHNYO010000013.1, from coordinate 90,544 downwards.
ACCAGGGCCCAGAACACACGCTCGTCGAGCGGAGCGCGCTCGGATATCGCACGAAACACTGCATCGAGCGAGGTCGTGCAGCGATGCGCCGTCCAGATCAGCAAAGCCCGTTCACACGGAAGCGTGACGGTTCCGGGCTCACCCGCGCTCGGATCCTCCGGTAGCACTCTCAGAATCGGCGACGCGACACCGGCCCAGTCGATTCCGCCGTCACTGTCCATGTGAATCCATACATTGTCGATCCCCGGGTCCCAGGCACGAGCCTCCAAGACCAGCAGCGCAGACACTCGGCCGACCACGGCGTGAATCAATGCCGTGGCCACCTGAACCGCAGCGGCCTCCGGCACGTCGAGATCCTCGAGCGATCGGCTGTACATCTGCTCGACGCGTCCGTCCGTCAGACCGACGGCCAGCTGCCACCACCGGCGCTTACCTTCGTTCGCCATGGCAGCCACCGCGTACATGCGTGGGTAATCGGGATTGAGCGAGCGCAGGGTCTCGCACGAGTCGGCCAAGAGTTCCGTCCCATCGGACCGGCTGGAGAATCGCCGAACATCGGCCCAACCCGAGTATGTCGCCGTTGCTACTGACACCTGATCGCTCCTTCACATCGACGGCGGGTGAGTACGTCGGCACCCGGCTCGCTATGTAGGTTAGCCTAACCAGATATTTTTGGGAATCAGGTTCCGCTACCCTTACCTCACCGCACACCGAAGGCAAGGGTTCCGTAACCTAAACGAGTCCCTTCGATACAGCGAGGAGTCACGAGCACTGTGACCACAGCTCCGCTACTCGGCCCTCACGGCGCTCGCCGGTCCCCCGACGAGCAGTACGGGACCGACAACGTGCCCGACGGCCCGCCGCCACGGAGCTCCCTTGTCGCGGCCGGCACGATCGACGCCCTGATCGTTCTGGTCCCGTTGTTCGTCGGATGGTCGATCGTCGACGCTCTTCGCGACGACAACGGTGGCGGACAAGCCGACCGGTTCGTGTTCGGCGCGATTGCGGTCTGCGTGGCGTTGGCGCTGTTCGTCTGGAACCGTGGGTACCGCGACGGCAACGATGGCCAGAGCACCGGCAAGCGATGGCTCGGGCTGACCCTGCGCGATACCGTCGAGCACGGCCCCATCGGTCCCCGTCGAGCACTGCGTCGTCAGTTCCGGCTCGGTGCCGGCTCGTCCGAGGTGGTCCGCGAGAAGACCGCCGCCGCAGCCGGATTCGAGCCCATTGCCAAGGACGGTTCGGTCGCTGCCATCAGGCGGCGGAGACTGCTCGGCCTGGCCGTACTGGTCGTAGCCCTGGTGGCCGGCATCCTTGCCAGCATCGCCATCGGCGCACGCCCGCTGACCTTCGCCGAAATTGCTCACGCCCTGCTGAATTCCTCGGGTACCGACACCGACATCATCGTGCGCACGCTGCGGGTTCCCCGCACACTGCTCGCACTGGTCGTGGGTATCGCGCTCGGCATCGCGGGCGCTCTCATCCAGGGACACACCCGCAATCCGCTGGCCGATGCCAGTCTGCTCGGCCTCAACTCCGGCGCGGCGTTCTTCGTCGTCATGGCCATCTACCTTTTCCGGTTCACGTCGCCGAGCCAGTACCTGTGGTTCGCGTTCGCCGGTTCGGCGGTAGCGAGTGTGGTCGTGTTCGGTTTGTCGTCGATCGGGTCGGGTAGATCGAGTCCGGTCAATCTCGCGCTGGCCGGGGCAGGCGTCGCGTTCTTCCTGTCGGCGATGACCAACGCCGTCGTGCTGCTGGATCAGACCAGCCTGGACGGCTACCGCTTCTGGGTGGTCGGATCCGTTGCAGGACGCGGCCTCGACGTGCTCTGGCAGGTATTGCCGTTCCTGGTGCTCGGAGTCGTGATCGCAGTCGCGAGCACCCCCGGCCTGAACATCATGAGTCTGGGTGAGGATGTCGCCCGCTCGCTGGGGACCAACATCGCGGTCACCCGTACCGTCGGAATCCTTGCCATCACGCTGCTGACCGGCGCAGCGACCGCGGCATGTGGGCCGATCGCGTTCGTCGGCCTCGTCGTACCGCATATCGCGCGAGCGGTCACCGGCCCCGACTACCGCTGGCTCGTCCCCTACGCGGGCCTCATGGGTGGTGTGATGCTCATGATCGCCGACGTCGTCGGACGGGTCGTCGTGCGCCCGGGCGAGCTCCAGGTGGGCATCGTCCTGGCTCTGATCGGCGCGCCGTTCTTCATCGCGCTCATCCGGCGCCGGAAGTTGGTCGGCCTGTGACCATCGATCTTCGGTCGACTCCGCAGTCGGCGGACAGGGGTGTCGTTCGCGCCCGGCCCGCGTTTCGTCTCGGCCCGATCTCACTGGTCCGCCGACCGCTGATGGTGATCGTCACGCTGCTGTTGGCGGCGGCGTTGGTGCTGGTCATGTGCATCAACATCGGACGCGGCGATTTCCCGTTGTCGATCGCACAGGTTCTGGACGTCCTTCTCGGAGGCGGTTCGCGGATCGAGCGGTTCATCGTCATGGATCTGCGGCTGCCTCGATCTCTCACCGGCCTTCTAGTCGGAGCCGCACTCGGAATCTCCGGAGCCATCACCCAGTCGATTTCTCGCAACGCGCTCGCCAGCCCCGACATTCTCGGTATCACCGCCGGCTCCAGTGCCGCTGCCGTCGCCTTGATCGTGCTCGGCGGAGGCGGCAGCTTCACCGGTCTGCTCGCCACCTTGGGCCTGCCGCTCGCGGCCCTCATCGGCGGTGTGCTCACCGCGATCGCGATCTACACATTGGCGTGGAAGAAGGGGGTCGACGGTTTCCGATTGATTCTGGTGGGAATTGCCGTCAACGCCATGCTCACTGCCGTCATCGGCTGGCTGCTGATCAGCGCAGACATCAACGACGTCACGCGCGCCCAGGTCTGGCTCAACGGCTCTCTCAACGGTGCCAATTGGGCCTCGGTCTGGCCCGTCGCGGGTGCCGTCGTACTCGTCGGCGGTGGCACAGTCATCGCTACGTTCACGTTGGGTGCCCTACGCCTGGGTGACGACAACGCACGGTCGCTCGGAGTGCGCCTGCAACACAGCCAGGCCATGATGCTGTTGGCGGCCGTCGCTCTCGCGGCCATCGCGACCGCCGCGGCCGGCCCGATCGGATTCGTTGCGCTGGCAGCGCCGCAGATCGCCCTCCGTGTGTTGCGCACGCCCGGCCCGCCGATCATCGCGTCGGCACTACTCGGCGGATTGCTCGTCGTAGCAAGCGATCTGATCGCTCGAACGATTCTGCCGGTGGAACTTCCGGTAGGCATCGTCACCTCGGCTCTCGGCGGGCCGTTCCTTCTGTACCTTCTCGTTCGCAGTAATCGAAAGGCTTCCGTATGACCACCATCGAGCCCTCGCGTCTGATCGCGGATGATCTCAGCCTCGGTTACGGCGATCGCACCATCGTCGAACACCTCGACCTCCAGATCCACACCGGAGTCATCACCACGGTCATCGGACCCAACGGGTGCGGGAAGTCGACCCTCCTGCGTTCACTGGGGCGCCTACTAAAACCCAAGGCCGGCAGCGTGATGCTCGACGGCCGAGCGATCTCGTCGATGAAGACGAAAGAGGTTGCCCGGACCTTGGGCATGCTGCCGCAGGCACCGACCGCTCCCGAAGGATTGACCGTCGCCGATCTCGTCTCACGCGGTCGTCATCCGCATCAATCGTGGATCAGGCAGTGGAGCTCCGACGACGAGGCCGAGGTGGCGAACGCACTCGAGTTGACCGGAGTCGGCGACCTCGCCGACCGACCCGTCGACGAACTCTCGGGCGGTCAGCGTCAGAGGGCCTGGATCTCCATGGCGTTGGCCCAGGGCACCGATATCCTGCTGCTGGACGAGCCGACCACGTATCTCGATCTGGCCCACTCCATCGAGGTGCTGGATCTGGTCGACCGGCTGCACGACGAATTGGGCCGGACGATCGTCATGGTGCTGCACGACCTCAATCTGGCCCTTCGCTACAGCGACCGACTGATCGTCATGAAGCAGGGACAGATCGTCGCCTCCGGCCGGCCTCAGGACGTCATATCCGAACAGTTGCTGCTCGACGTGTTCGGCCTCGAGGCAGCCGTGATCGAAGACCCGATGTCCGACCGTCCCCTCATCGTCCCGATCGGGACGCGACATGTGTACGGGTCGGTCGGCGGGCCGGTGAAAGCCGGAAATGGTTCTGCAGCACAAACTTTCAAAGCGGTCTGACCGCCGTCACCGCTCGATCATGGTGCGTACCAACTTGAGACCCTGACCGATAGAGACGTCGGGCAAGTAGGCACGACCGATCGCGTTACCGATACTGGGCAGCGCGGCCGGATCCGCGAACGTCATGTGCATCGATTCGTAGCGCGGCTGGAACTTGGATTTGAAGGCCAGCAGAGAACGGAAGCCGTAGACGGGTTCGAGTGTGCGTCCGAGCACGTCGAGCAACCGCTCGAGCAGCCCGGACAAAGTCGATTGCTCAGCGCTGGAAACGTGTTCGGGCTGCTTCTCGTCGACCTTGGCCAGCGGCGCACCGGACAAGCTGAGGAATCTTGCACCCTCCTGCTCGAGCAGCAGAGCTGCCGACGCGATGAGGAATTCCATGGTCGGTCGAAAACCTTCCGACCGGCGTCGCATGAAGTCGAGTGTCCATCCGACAATGACGCCGTCCTCGTACACCGGCATCCACGAGGTGACGCCGTGCACGGTCCGATGCTCGTCGACGGCTATCAGGCACCGAACGTTCTCGTCGTCGACCTCCTCCAGACCGCCGAGAGTGAACCCCATCTCGGGCATACCCTTGTCGGCAACCCATTCCTCCGAAATCGCGGTGATCTGGTCCGTGATGGCCAACGGCGCCGATGGGAAGCGAATCCACTCGGCTACGACACCCGCCTTCTTCGCCCGATTGAGCGCCGTCCGCACATCCTGGAAACGTTTACCCGTGAAGGCAATTCCGTCCAAGTCCAGCACCGTCTCCTCACCCACCTGAATCCCGCCCCAGCCCAGGGAATCGGTGATACGGCGAACGTCGGGGGTCACGGAGTAGAAACACGGTATCCAGCCGTTCTTCGACGCGAACTCGGCGAACTCGACCACGTTGTCCCGCAGTGTTTCTCGCGGACCCACCGGATCGCCGGTCGTCAGAGCCACACCCGAAATGACTCGATAGGCGACGTAGCTGCGGCCGTCGGGACCGAACCAGTACTTGTTTCCGCGCCACGTTGTCATCCACGACAGCGCAGAGCCGCTGCTGGACATCAGCAATGTGCGCGCTCGCTCCGTCGCGTCGGTCTCCGTCCCGTACACCGGGGTCAGGAAGGTACTGGCGGCGAAGACACAGACCACCGACCAGAACACCACGCCGGTCCACTCGAACAACAATGTGGTGGGAATGCTCTGCGGTAGGAGCGCAGGTTCGAGCCACTGCAGGTAGACGGGCGGAACCAAACGCTGCGGGAAGTCCGCTATCAGGCCGCCGAACGACGCCGAATCGGCGAAGCCGCCGCGCGCCAGGTACCCGCCGATCGCGTACAGCACGCCGAGTCCCAGCCCGACTCCGATCACCGACGCCGCCCACCGCCGGTAGGTGCCCGACGGTGCCGACACGTCGAAGAACTTCCGAGTCACCAACAGAACGACCAGCACGATCAGCGGCAGCAGGAACGGCACAGCGGTGCGATACGCGGTGGGTGATTCGAGCCCGTAGAAGAGCGACTCGTCGTCGCCCGCTTCCAGGAACCGAATTGCGAAGTTGCCCACCGACAATGCCAGCAGGATCAGTTGTGAGACCACGGCCAGCACCCAGGCGAATCGCCTGCCGCGCCGGAGGCCGTCGCTGACCACCAGTAAGAACAGGGAGGGCATGATGCTCAGGATGGTCGGGCCGACACCGCCGAGCCGGAGATCGAGCAGACCGCGACGGCATTCCACCGGATCGGTGGTCGCGTCCGCGCATATCTCACGCACCTCTGCCGCCGTGTAGGGAACTCCGCGAACCACGTCACGCAGGACGGCGAACGGGCCGACAGCGTTGGGGCTCAGGGCCGCCAGCACCGGACCCAAGGCGCTCGCAGCAACGATGAGCGCGACCAGCACGCGGCCTTCGCGTTGGGTACCGGCCAATCGAGGTCCGCGGGCCGATCGACCGACGATCCATGGACCCGCCACGAGACCGACCACCGCAGCGGCCAATCGGACCACGTCCTGCAGGTGCCCACCGAACAACGCCAACGTCACGAGTAGGGCAAGTACGCCGACGCGGATCCGTCTACGCCACAACGTATCCATCCGCGAGGTCGCCACGAGCACCACGCCGACGATCCACGTCGTCGGCCCCACCGCGGTTCCGACGTGCAACCGGAAACCCCAGTCGGCATCGACAGTCTTTGCCAGCGCGGCGAGACCGAGACCGAGTAGCGATCCGGCCACCTGGGTGACGAGTGCAGCGATCGCGAATCGGCGGGAACCCATCCGGCGCTCGATCGGCGCAGCGGCGAGCAGCACTGCCGCGGTGGCCACCACACAACCGGCGATGTTGGGTGCCGTCAATCCGGAGGTCAGCGGAGTCCACAGGTGCCAGTGCTCGAACGGCATGATGCCCACGGCGAAGTACTTGTCCATTTGGCCGCGGTCGTCGAGCAGGGCTGCAGCGATTCCGGTCGACCACACGATGCCGAGCAGAACGAAGCTGACCGGGGCTCCGACTGCTCCGAACACGATGAGCGACCACAACCTGCGAATCTGACGCATCGCCGCAGACGCGCCCTGTGCCAACGCCGTAGAACGTCGAGAGACCCACGACGGTGCGGTTGGTGGTGAGTCGTGCACCGCGGTCGATGTCGGTGACTCGCTGTTCGCCGGGGTCGGTCGGTCGGACTCGGTCACGACGTCAGTCCTGTTCTCGTCGCCAGCCATGGGAGTTCACGGCGTAAGCCTTCCGACCACACCGCGAAGCTGTGTCCGCCAGGTACCTCCACGTACTGCACATCCATTCCAGCGGCTTTCGCCGCGTTGTACATCTCTTGTTGACCCGGCTTGTAGTCCTTGTCGTCCGCGCCCACGACGAAAATACCGGCCGAATCGGGGTACCGACGCGAATCGAGTAGGTCCAGCGGGTTGACAGCGGTGAATGCTGCCGCATTCCCACCGAAGGCCTGTTGCACGGTTCGATCCCGATCTCCGAGGGTCGGCTCGCGTTGACCCGACAGGTCGAGGAAAGTGGGATAGACGTCGGGGTGATTGGTCGCCATCTGTATCGAGCAGGTGCCACCGTAGGACAGACCACCGATCGCCCAATGTGCGCGATTTCGGTCCACTTGCAGGGTGTCGTCTATCCAATCGGGAACGTCCTTGGAGAGGTACGTGTCCACGTTCCCCAGAGGCGAATCGACACAGAGCGGATTGGCTATCGAGGACCCGGTGCCGTCCGCGACCACGACGACCGGTGCCAGTCCCGAGTTGTCACGGGCGAAGTTGTCCATGGTCTGGGCGAGTTTCCCGCCGTTGAGCCAGTCCTCGGGCGCGCCTGGCTGGCCGGCGAGCAACACGAGAACCGGAAGCAACGGACGAGGATCGGCGAAGTACGCGGGTGGGAGATAGATTTCCGCGTCGCGGGCCGAGAAGTTGGACGCGGCGGCCGGAATGGTGACCGAGGTGACGCGTCCTGCGGTCGCCAGCCCGGCGGGCGCGGTCCACACCGAGTCCAGCGGTGTGCCGGTCACGGTCTGTGCCGTTGCGCCCGGCACATCGGTGAACTGAATACGAGCAGCGGACTCGATGCCGAGTGCGTTGCCCACTGTGGGATACGCGTCGAATTCGAGGTTGACGTGCAGTGCTGCTGCTGCCACCACGAGAACCGCTGCCAGCACCGACGCTACTTTTCCCACAACTCCACGGGCCGCCGACAGCCGGGGTATCACCGCGAACAACGCTGTGAGTCCGACTCCTATCCACACGTAGATCGAGGTGGCTACCGGATCCGGAAACGGTCGCCACACCTTCTCGACCACCACGTACCCGACGGCCGTCACGACGATCGCCACAGTAGCGGCGATCGGCAGCGCACGGCGCGAGTATCGCCGCGACGTCGAGAGGACCAACCACACGCCCCCGAGTGCACCGAGAACGGACACGATCACCGGTACCGGGCCGTCGATCAACGACAGAGAATCGAACCACTCCACGCTTGCGTCTCCGCTCACTTCTGGAAAGTCGGGCCACGGGGCGGCGCGATCACGAGAAGGATATTCGCCTCGAGGCTCGCGCGGTCGCGGCCCGTCGATTCGCGACTGCACAACTATGACCGAACCCACACTGGCGGAACGGCTGTTACTACTACGGGTAGTACGCATGCGCGTCGGACTAGCCGTAGAGTACGAAGAATGGCTGGTCTTGGTGAACTAGAGCGCGCAGTGATGGACCATCTGTGGGAGTCGTCGGACCCCCAGACCGTGCGACAGGTGCACGAAGCACTCGCGACCCATCGCGAGCTCGCGTACACGACCGTGATGACGGTATTGCAGCGGCTCGCGAAGAAGAAGTTGGTCGTCCAGCAACGCGACGATCGCGCGCATCGATATGCGCCGGTGCACGGGCGCGACGAACTGGTTGCCAGCCTGATGGTCGACGCACTGTCGCAGGCTCCCGCGTCGGGTGGACGTGCAGCGGCACTCGTACATTTCGTCGGTCAGGTGGGGGCAGACGAGGCCGCTGCACTCCGTGAGGCGCTGGCGGCGCTGGAAGTGGCACAATCGACAACGAAGTCCCCTTCGGCTGGAGAACGCCGTCCGACGGACTGACGCTCGCCGTAGTAAGTGAGGACATGAACTCCACCACTGCGTTGGTATTCGCGGTACTCGCGCTCGTTCTGGCGGGGCCGGTACCCGCCGTGCTCGCTCGCGCCAGTTGGCCGTACCGGTCCCCGCGTGCAGCGTTGGTGTTGTGGCAGGCAATAGCGCTGGCCGCCGTTCTCTCTGCGTTCAGCTCGGGTCTCGCCATCGGCGGACTTCTTCTCGTTCCCGGCCCGGACGGTCGTCCCACCACCGCCCCCACCGACGAGATCGACGCGCTCGGCCTCCCCCTCTGGATTCTGTACGTGGTCGTTCTCGCGATCACCCTCGGCATCGGTGCCAAGCTCATGTTCTCGGTGGTGCAGGTAGCGGTCAGAACCCGTCGGCGTCGTGCGAGACACCGCGTGCTCGTCGATCTGCTGGACCGAAACAACTCGGACGAGAATCTTTTTCGGGGTCTGCGCGATGCGGACATCCGCGTGCTCGACGCCGCCGAGCCGATCGCATACTGCCTGCCCGGTCTACGGCAGAGGGTGGTTCTGAGCCGCGGAACGCTCGCGAGCCTCTCCGAGGACGAAGTAACCGCAATTCTCAGCCACGAGCGGTCACATCTGCGATCCCGCCACGACCTGGTGCTCGAAGCATTCACAGCCGTCAACGAGGCATTCCCCCGAATCGTTCGTAGCAAGTCCGCCCTGGGCAGCGTCCAGCTGTTGGTCGAACTACTGGCCGATGACACTGCGGTCAAGGTCACCGGACCCACACCGCTCGCCCGCGCACTCGTCACGTGTGCCGGATCCACTGCACCTCGTGGTGCGATGGCAGCCGGCGGACCGCACACCCTCATCCGGGTGCAGCGATTGAGCGGACCGGGTAGCGACATCCGCATCGCCGCGGTTGCCTACGCGGCCGCTGGGGTGATCCTCGTTCTGCCGACCATCTACGTCGCGATGCCATGGCTCGTGGAGCTGAGCAAGCTCGTCGGATGAGCCGGCCGGCGGCCGGGGTCGCACAGGTCACATCGACTCGGGGCGAACATTCTGCGATGCATCCCGTACAGTGAAGGCCGGTCGCCATCGCGACCTAGCAATCGAAATGGCACAAACAGCCCCACTTTATGCAGCTGAGTCTGCATTTTGATGGCCAGGTGACAGTGCCCTGGCTCGTATCAATGTGTTCTGGCTGTTTTTTGTGTTTCCCGGTTCTTCAGGGTCTCTCAGCTTCGGGCTTATTGGCGTGCCCGTAATCCGGAGAGGCTTTACTGCGTGACCCACGCTGTTTCCAACACACCCGTTTCCACCACGTCCGACACCACGGCAGTTCCGACGCCCGCAGCGGCACCGGCATTCACCTTCGCCGAGCTCGGACTGCCCGAGGCCGTCGTCGCCGCGTTGGCGCGTAACTCGATCACCGTGCCGTCTCCTATCCAGGAGAAGGCGCTTCCCGACGCCATTGCCGGCAAGAACGTCCTCGGCCGCGCACAGACAGGCTCGGGCAAGACCCTCGCCTTCGGCCTGCCGATTCTTCAGCGCCTGTCGCTGCACACCGACCGGCCCGCTGCCAAGCGCCCGCGTTCGCTCGTGCTGGTACCTACTCGCGAGCTCGCGTTCCAGGTCGTCGAGTCGCTCGCTCCCTACGCGAACGCCCAAGGCCTGCGCGTCATGCCCGCCGTCGGCGGCACCCCGTTCAACAAGCAGGTCGAGCAGCTCCGTCGCGGAGTCGACGTACTGGTCGCCACGCCCGGCCGCCTCGCCGATCACCTTCGTCAGGGCACCTGCATCCTCGACTCGATCGAGATCACCGCACTCGACGAGGCCGACCAGATGGCCGACATGGGCTTCCTGCCCGAGGTGCGCGCCGTCCTCGCCGACACCCCGGCAGACGGACAGCGCATGCTGTTCTCGGCCACCCTCGACCGCGAGGTTCAGTCGCTCGTTCGCCAGTTCCTGCCGGACCACGTCGAGCACTCCACTCAGGACGGCAAGGCCAGCGTTCGCACCATGGACCACTACGTCCTCATGGTCGACCGTGGTCAGAAGGATCTGGTTCTCTCCGAGATCGGCGCCCGCGAAGGTGGCCGCACCATCATGTTCGCGCGTACCAAGCTGGGCTGCGACGGAATCACCGATCGCCTGCGTGCGCTCGGCATCGCCGCAGAGTCCCTGCACGGTGGCAAAGCACAGAACCAGCGCACCCGCGTACTGGAGCGCTTCAAGAACGGCCGCACCCCCGTTCTCGTCGCCACGGACGTTGCGGCTCGCGGAATCCACGTCGACGGTATCGACCTGGTCGTTCACGTCGATCCGCCCGCAGACCACAAGGACTACCTGCACCGCGCAGGACGTACGGCACGCGCCGGCGAAAAGGGCACCGTCGTCGCGATCGTGCTCCCCAACCAGCGTCGTCAGGTTCTGCGTCTGACCGGTATGGCCGGCGTCAAGGCCACGGCCGTCAACGTCTCCCCCGGTTCGGCCGAGCTCAACAGCATCACCGGCGCGAAGAAGCCCACCGGCGAGCCGTTGCGCGCCGAGTCCGCTCCCCGCGACCGGAACAGCCGTCCCGGCTACCAGGGCTCCAACCCCCGCAGCGGCGGCGGCTACCAGGGCTCCAACCCGCGCAGCAGCGGCGGATACCAGGGATCGAATCCCCGCAGTAGCGGTGGCTACCAGGGCTCCAACCCCCGCAGCGCCGGCGGATACCAGGGATCGAACCCTCGCAGCGAGGGCGGCTACCAGGGTGAGCGTCCCCGCACCGGATACCAGGGCTCGAACCCCCGCAGCAGCGGCGGATACCAAGGCTCGAACCCCCGCAGTGAGGGTGGCTACCAGGGTGACCGCCCGCGTCGCACCGACTCGAGCTCGTACCGGGGCTCCGAGGGCCGCAGCTACGAGGGCCGGGGCTACGAAGGTCGCAGCTCGGACAACCGGGGCTCGGACAACCGACGCCCGGCATCCGCACCCCGCCAGGACGAGCATCGGTCCGGTGGCTTCCGCAGCCGCACGGAACGTCGCTCGTACGACGGCTTCGAAGGCCCGGCTCGCAACCACTGATCGCTTCGCAACCAGCGATCTGTTCATGACCACTGATCGGTTCATGACCGTTCGGTCGTGACCGGCAGGAACATTTTTCGACGACACGAGGTGTCGCATTCTTCGCGAATGCGACACCTCGTGTCGTTGTGTACCGGCATGTTTGGGACTTGCTCGGGGGTTGGGTCGCGCTCCGTGGCCCGGCAGGGAAAGCTGTCTGTATGACCTCAGCAGCAGAACCGACAGAACTGGCTCAGATCGGAGTCACCGGACTCGCCGTCATGGGCTCCAACATCGCACGCAACTTCGCCCATCACGGGCACACCGTCGCGTTGCACAATCGCAGTATCGCCAAGACCGATGCACTGATCGCCGAGCACGGTGGCGAGGGCTCGTTCATTCGCACCGAGACCATCGAGGAGTTCGTCGCTGCCCTCGCGAAACCGCGCCGGGTTCTCATCATGGTCAAGGCGGGCGACCCGACGGACGCTGTGATCGAGGAACTGGCAAGCGTGATGGAAGAGGGCGACATCATCATCGATGGTGGCAACGCGCTCTACACCGACACCATCCGCCGTGAGGCGGCCATGAAGGATCGCGGCCTGCTCTTCGTCGGTGCCGGCATTTCGGGGGGCGAGGAGGGTGCCCTCAACGGCCCGTCGATCATGCCCGGCGGCCCGGCCGAGTCCTACAAGGCACTCGGCCCGCTGCTCGAGTCCATTGCGGCACAGGTGGACGGCACACCGTGCTGCACTCACATCGGACCCGACGGCTCCGGCCACTTCGTGAAGATGGTGCACAACGGCATCGAATACGCCGACATGCAGCTGATCGGCGAGGCGTACAACCTGTTCCGCGACGCCCTCGGTTACACCCCGTCTCAGGTTGCCGACGTGTTCACCGAGTGGAACAACGGCGATCTGGAGAGCTACCTGGTGGAGATCACCGCAGAGGTGCTCCGCCAGGTCGACGCCAAGACAGGTCAGCCGTTGGTGGACGTCATCGTCGACGCCGCCGAGCAGAAAGGCACCGGACGCTGGACCGTCAAGGCGGCACTCGATCTCGGTGTTCCCGTCACCGGTATCGCCGAAGCGGTCTTCGCGCGGGCTCTGTCCGGGTCGCGAGCGCAGCGCAAGGCAGCCGTCGGGCTGGCCTCGGGTGCTCTTGCCGACAAGCCCACCGATGCGGAGCAGTTCACCCACGACATCAGTCGGGCACTCTATGCATCGAAGATTGTTGCTTACGCTCAGGGCTTCGACCAGATCGCTGCGGGCAGTGCCGAATACGACTGGAATCTGCATCCCGGAGACCTGGCCACCATCTGGCGAGGCGGTTGTATCATTCGCGCGCGGTTCCTCAACCGCATCAAGGACGCGTACGACGACAACGCCGAGCTGCCCAGTTTGATCCTGGCACCGTACTTCCGTGACGCCATCGAGAACGCCATCGACAGCTGGCGTCGCGTCGTCATCACCGCAGCCTCGCTGGGCATTCCGGTCCCCGCATTCGCGTCGTCTCTCTCGTACTACGACGCGTTGCGGGCAGAACGCCTGCCCGCGGCGTTGACTCAGGGGCAGCGCGATTTCTTCGGTGCCCACACCTACGAGCGCACCGACTCGGAAGGCAAGTTCCATACCCTCTGGAGTGGCGATCGGTCCGAGATCGAGGCCTGACCGACCCTCTTTCTCCGGTGGCGCGGCGCACGTCGCGCAGCGCCACCGGACAATGGGCACCCGCAGTCAGGAGGGTGCAGTCAGGAGGGCACCGGACCGAGCACCGGTTGCACCACCGTCGAGGGAATACCCTCCCACGGCAACGAACCCCCGCAGTCCTTCCAGACGGCTTGGACGGCGCTGTAACACCCTCTGCCGTATACGTCCGATGCTGCGTGAAGGATGTCGGCGCACTCCGGCACGTCTATGGTGAACAGCTCGAATCCTGCGGCCCAGCAGCCGATTCCAGCTTCGACCTCCAAGAGCCCCGACGCTACCGACGTGCCGAGTGCGTTCAGTATTCGTGAGGATTCGTTCGGATCACGGCCCGTCACGACGATCTCCGGACTTCCGAACCCGGTGAGACCGACGGTGTAGCAGAACGCCGGGTGGATACCGTCCCGGTCGACCTCCGATTCGACGTACTGCAACGCCCATCCGAATCGATCGATGGCGCTCTTCACATCTCCGATGTACTCGTCGACGCCGTAGCCCTCGCACAATCTGCACATAGCTCCCCCGCTCTGCGAGCGGTCGCCCCCACGGCGACCGCGATGTAGAACGCATTCGAACATGCGTTCTACATCCGAGTATGACGCTCGGCACCGACAAGAAGATTCCGTGCGCACTCGGCGCGGCGGTAAGGTCACAGCTATGCCGGGTCAATTACCGAAGGGTCGTTCCGCAGGCTCCACTCCACCCGCTTCATCCTTCGCAGACCTCGGACTCCCGGTAGTTCTCGTGCACTCCCTGACGAATGCGGGTGTATCTCAGCCCTTTCCGATTCAAATCGCGGCTGTCCCCGACGCACTTGCCGGCCGCGACGTACTCGGGCGCGCGCCGACAGGATCGGGAAAGACCCTTGCGTTCGGACTTCCACTACTCGTACGTCTGGCAGGTCGTCGAAGCAGGCCGACGGCGCCGCGCGGGCTCGTGCTCGCGCCGACTCGAGAACTGGCACTACAGATCCACGACGTTCTCGACCTACACGGTGCCACGTTCGGCTTGCGCACGATCGGTGTCGTGGGTGGTGTCCCCCTCGAACGAAATGTTCGCGAAATTCAGCGCGGAGTCGACATCGTGGTCGCCACCCCCGGTCGTCTCATCGATCTGCTCGAGCGGCGTTCGATCGCCCTCGATTGCGTCGAGATGACCGTGATCGACGAAGCGGACCGGATGGTGGACATGGGATTTCTGCCTCAGATCGAAACGCTTCTGGCCGCGACGCCGCCCGACGGTCAGCGGTTGCTGTTCTCGGCAACCCTCGACCAGGACACCGACCGCCTCGTCGAAAGGTTCATGACCGATCCGGCGGAGCACTCCACTGCCGAATCGGTGAGCGAGCCCGACATCGCGCACTACGTATTCGAAGTCGACGCCGCGCGAAAGACCGCCGTGGCTGCCGCACTCGCCAACAGGGACGGCCGGACATTGCTGTTCGTGCGTACCACCCACGCAGTCGATCGACTCACCGAGGAGTGTCACGAACTGGGCGTACCCGTGATGTCGTTGCACGGCAACAAGACTCAGGCGCACCGCACTCGCTCCTTGGCTGCCTTCGCGGACGGAAGCGCGGCGGCACTGATCGCAACCGACGTCGCGGCTCGCGGTGTTCACGTCGACGACGTCACTCTGGTGGTGCATGTCGATCCGCCGATGGACTCCAAGGACTACGTGCACCGCGCAGGCCGAACTGCCCGTGCCGGGGCCAGCGGAATCGTCGTGACCCTGGCCACCCGCGATCAGATGGCGCAAGTACGAGCCATGGCGGACCAGGCGGGGATTTCGCCCACCGTCGTCGATACCGAAGCGGACTACGTCTCGTGGCGCCGCATGACCGGTGCTCGCACCCCCGTCGGCAGGCCACTGGCGACTCCGGTCGGCACCTCGACAACCGCTCGCGGCGATCAGCCGGAGCGAGGGACACGGCGGGGGTCAGGCGCCCCGCGGGGAGAACGACGGGGCCGAGCCGGAGGTAATCGGGGCTCGGGCCGAGGACGACGCGGGTGACCTCGCCCTGGTTGTCGGTTGCACTCGCTTTACTGTCGGCATTCTTGTTCGCGTGCGCGGCAGTCGCGCAGCAGAGCGCCGCTGCATCCGTTCCGGAGGGAACATCGCTGGTGTCGGCCCTCGTTCGCAGTCCGAGATGGTGGATGGGCGTGGTCGGAGACGGGGGCGGCTACGCAGTACAGATTGCGGCCCTGTGGGTCGGGTCGGTCCTCGTCGTGCAGCCGCTGCTCGTCACCGCTCTGCTGTTCGCACTACCCATGTCGGCAAAATTCGCGCGCCGCTCCCTGCCTCGATCGACCTGGCCACTCGCTGTTCTCCTCGCCGCAGCGCTCGCGGTCTTCATCGTGGTCGGTGACCCGAGCGAAGGCACAACCGACGCTCCTCTCGCCGCGTGGATCGTGCCGCTGGCCGTCGCCGCTGTGGTGATCGGCAGCGCAGCAGTGGGTGGTCTGGTGCTGGCCTCCCCCGGCCTACGGGCCCTGCTGTTCGGAGCTGCCGGAGGTCTGTTGTTCGGCCTGGCTGCAGCTCTCACCAAGTTCGTGACCGATCTCGTCGACGCCGATCCATTGGCAGCACTGACGGCGTGGCAGACCTACACCCTGATCGGGTCCGGCGTTCTCGGTTTCTATCTGCAACAGCGCGCGTTCCAGGTGGGGCCACTGTCTGCATCGATGCCCGCAGTGACGATCTGCGAACCCCTCGGGGCAGCGTTCATCGGAGTGACGGTCT
Organism: Rhodococcus sp. PSi06; assembly: GCF_054960675.1. Lineage (NCBI taxonomy): Bacteria > Bacillati > Actinomycetota > Actinomycetes > Mycobacteriales > Nocardiaceae > Rhodococcus > Rhodococcus sp. PSi06. The sequence continues at coordinate 74,284 of NZ_JBHNYO010000013.1, read as the reverse complement.
TGGACGAGCGAATCAGAACCGAGGGTGCAGCCCTGGCGATCATCGTGGTCGCGGTCGCCGTCATGATCGCCACGACCGTCTTCCTCTCGCGCACTCAGGCAGCGAACACCGCCGATTCGACGGCGTAGGACCCGGGCGTAGAACACAGAACCTTCGTCCGACCGGTAGTCTCGATCAACGTGCAGTTTCTCGATGGTCATCAGCCGCCCTACGATCTCACCTACGACGATGTCTTCCTCGTCCCCAACCGAACCGACGTCACCTCGCGCTTCGATGTCGACCTGAGCACGGTGGACGGCTCGGGAACGACCATTCCTATCGTGGTGTCGAACATGACGGCAGTGTCGGGTCGGCGAATGGCCGAGACCGTCGCGCGCCGGGGAGCCATCGCCGTCATCCCCCAGGACTTGCCGACCGAGGCCGTCGCCGACACCGTCGCATTCGTCAAGAGCCGTGACCTGATTGCCGACACACCGGTCGTGCTCGGGCCCAACGCATCGGTGTCCGACGCGCTGGCGCTGGTACACAAGCGAGCTCATGGATCGGTCGTCATCGTCGAACACGGCAAGCCCATCGGTGTCGTCACTGAAAGCGCGTGCACCGATGTCGACCGGTTCGCTCGGCTCAGTTCTGTGGCGTCCGCCGACTTCGTTCGCGTTCCCCGCAACGCGTCCCCCAAGGAAGTGTTCGAGCAGATCGAGGCAGCACATGCGCACCTTGCTGTCGTCGTGGAGGACGACGGCTCGCTGGCGGGTGTGGTGACGAGGACCGGCGCGGTTCGAACGGGAATCTATGCCCCCGCCGTGGACGCGTCGGGTCGCCTGCGGATCGCCGCTGCTGTCGGCATCAACGGCAACGTGGCCGAGAAGGCAACGGCACTCGTCGAGGCCGGAGCCGACGTTCTGGTGATGGACACCGCTCACGGGCATCAGCAGAAGATGCTCGAAGCTCTGTCCGCAGTCCGCGCACTCGATCTCGGAGTGCCCCTCGCTGCCGGAAACGTCGTGTCCGCGCAGGGCACACGCGACCTGGTGGAGGCCGGCGCGGACATCGTCAAGGTCGGGGTCGGACCGGGTGCGATGTGTACGACGCGGATGATGACCGGCGTCGGGCGTCCCCAGTTCTCGGCGGTAGCCGACTGTTCGGCTGCGGCCTCAGAACTCGGCGCATCGGTGTGGGCCGACGGCGGAGTGCGGCACCCCCGAGACGTCGCGCTCGCCCTGGCCGCAGGAGCGGCGAACGTCATGATCGGCTCGTGGTTCGCCGGAACCTACGAGTCTCCGGGTGACCTACGAGTGGACGCATCGGGCAATCGCTACAAGGAAAGCTTCGGCATGGCGTCCAAGCGAGCAGTGGCCGCCCGCACCGCCACGGACGGCGCGTTCGATCGGGCACGCAAAGCGCTGTTCGAAGAAGGCATTTCCAGTTCGCGGATGCGTCTGGATCCCGATCGCCCCGGCGTCGAAGATCTGATCGATCACATCTGCGCCGGTGTTCGCAGCACCTGCACCTACGCAGGGGCCCGCACTCTGCCGGAGTTGGCACAGCGAGCGGTTCTCGGTGTCCAGTCCGCTGCAGGATTCGCCGAAGGGCGGCCCCTGCCCTCCGGGTGGTGACGAACAAGCACGGTTAGACTCACCTACAGCAAACACAGAAGTTCGCGCTCGCCACTCGCTCGGCAATACAGCATTCGTTTCGTCGAATGCGCGGGCGAGTCGTCGGTACCTCGCACGGAGGTGCCGCGGCGCGAACCAGACAGAAGGGAAACAGGTGCCCGAGGCACCCACTGTCTCGGTTGCCGGTTCGGCAACCGAAGATCAGCACGACGAGAGTTCCACTTCGGAGGGCTCCTCTATCGAGCCGGGAGAGAAACCCGGCGACAACACATTCGGCGACGGCGCGCACTCCGGTGGCGCGATGCTTCTGTCCCAGCTTCGGCGGCCCCGGCCTCGCCGTCCTCAGTTCGGGCGGGGCTGAGTGTGGCCACTGTCCTCACGATCGTCAGCCTGCTCGGTTTCGTGGCACTGACAGCCGGTACGGCGCTCTTCGTCGCGGCCGAATTCTCCCTCACGGCCCTCGAACGCAGTGCGGTCGAGTCGCAGGCCGCGAACGGCGACATGCGCTCGCGCCAGGTTCTGCATGCTCACAAGACGCTGTCGTTCCAATTGTCCGGCGCGCAGCTGGGTATCACCATCACCACTCTGATCACCGGCTATCTCGCCGAACCGGTGTTGGCAGGCTTCATCCGCCCGGTGGCCGATGCATTGGGCGCGTCCGAAACGCTCGCGTCGGGCATCTCCTTGGCCGTGGCGCTGATCCTCGCCACCTCGTTCTCGATGATTTTCGGTGAGCTGGTCCCCAAGAACATTGCGATCGCGAAACCGATGTCGACGGCCCGTGTCACCGCGGGCGCAATGGCCGGATTCTCGTTGATCTTCAAATGGGCGATCAACGGCCTCAACGGCTCGGCCAACTGGCTCGTTCGTCGGCTCGGAATCGAACCGGCCGAGGAACTGAGATCGGCGCGTTCGCCACAGGAACTGGGTTCGCTCGTGCGTACGTCGGCACAGCAGGGATCGATCGACGAGAACACGGCTCGACTGGTGGATCGGTCGTTGCAGTTCGGCGATCGTACGGCCGAGGAGTTGATGACTCCGCGAGTGAAGATCGAGACTCTCGCGACCGATGCGACCGTCGCCGACCTCATCGCAACCGCTGCCCGTACCGGCTTCTCGCGGTTCCCGGTGGTCGACGGCGATCTGGACGACACCGTCGGCGTCGTCCACATCAAGCACGCGTTCACCGTGACCGGGGCGCTCCGGCGTTCGACGACGGTCGAGTCTCTGGCCCGCGATGTTCCCGTCGTACCGTCGAGCCTCGACGGTGACGCGGTGATGGAACGGGTACGTGCCGACGGCATGCAGGTGGCGCTCGTCGTGGACGAGTACGGCGGTACCGCGGGCATGGTCACGATGGAGGACCTCATCGAGGAGATCGTCGGTGACGTGCGTGACGAACACGACGAGCCGGAACTCGATGTGTCGCGCTCCGGCGAGGGATGGGACTGCGCCGGACTGCTGCGTATCGACGAAATCGCCTCGGCTACAGGCTATTACGCACCCGAGGGTGAGTACGAGACCATCGGCGGTTTGGTGCTGTCCGAGCTGGCCCGGATTCCGAGTGAGGGAGACGCAGTCCTCCTGCCGCCACCGTCGAGCGAAGATCCTCTCGATGGCGACGGCGGCTGGGTAGCACGGGTGATGCGTATGGACGGCCGCCGGATCGACCGGGTGTTACTGCTGCCTGTGGACGCCGAAACAGTGGCTCGAATGAGATCGGAGGGAGAGATCGATGGGTGACCTCTTCGGAGTCGGTCTCGCCGTTCTCCTGCTGGCGGGCAACGCATTCTTCGTCGGAGCCGAGTTCGCACTGATCTCCGCTCGGCGCGATCGACTCGAAGCGCTGCTCGCGCAGGGCAAGAAGCGCGCTCAGAGCGTCATCGAGGCCGGTCAGAATCTGTCGCAGATGCTCGCCGCGGCCCAACTCGGCATTACGATCTGCTCGATTCTTCTGGGCCGGGTGGCCGAGCCCGCGGTAGCTCACCTGATCGAGGTTCCCCTCGACGCAGTCGGAATACCCGAGTCGTTCCTGCACCCGATCGCCTTCGCAATCGCGTTGACGCTCGTGGTCGTACTGCACATCCTGATCGGCGAAATGGTTCCCAAGAACATCGCGATCGCGGGTCCCGAGAGCACCGCCATGATTCTGGTGCCGATCCATCTGGTGTTCATCAAGGTTGCGTTGCCGCTCATCTCGTTCTACAACCTGTGCGCCAACCTGACGCTTCGGATGCTGCGAATCGAGCCCAAGGACGAGCTCAGTTCCTCGGTCTCGGCCGTGGAGTTGTCACAGATGATCGGCGAATCGCGATCCGAGGGACTGATCGACGCCGAGGAACACCGCAGACTGCGGCAGGCACTCGAGACGTCGGGTCGTACGGTCGGCGAGGTGTTGATCCCGTCCCACCAGGTTCGCAGCATCGAGTTGTCGGGGCCCGATCACACTCTCGGACCCACCTTGGGCTCCGTCGAACGTGCCGTCATCGAGACCGGCTTCTCGCGTTACCCGGTGCGCGACGCAGCGGGCGCGCTGGTGGGTTACCTGCATTTGAAGGACGTCCTCGACGATATGGCCGACGAGTCGGCCGGACCGGACACGGTCATCCCCCGAAGCGACGTTCGGGCGCTGCCCGTGGTGTCGATCGACACGGTGCTCGACGACGCCCTCACCAAGTTGCGACGTGCCAGTAGCCATCTCGGAGCCGTGCACGACGCGACGGGAGCGACGGTCGGGATCGTTGCTCTCGAAGACCTCGTCGAGGAGTTCGTCGGCACCGTTCGAGACGGCACGCACCGGGTGACCGGTCCTCGGCCGGGTCAATCCGCGTCGAGCGCATCGCGCGTGCCGCCGCGGAACAGCTAGATGTCGGCGCTGACCGAAGCGGAATGGACCACCCGACGCGCCGCACACACGGCGCGGGTCGAGGGGCTCGTCGGTGACTATCTGACCGACCGAGGCCACGGCAACACCCATCCTGTACTCGATTTCCTGTTCACGTACTACAGCCACCGTCCCGGTCAACTTCGGCGATGGAATCCGGGTCACGGCATCGTCTTGATCGGCGACCGCGCACGTGACTACGCCGAGTTCGCAACGTACGAACAGGTGCAGACCGCCGAGGGTGTCGGCTACCGGGTGCAGTCCGATCTTGTCGAGCGCCGCCGCTCGAGTATCGAATTCATCCTCGGTCTGCTGACCGCCACCTCCGAGCGGGCACCCCTGCTCGGCTGCTTCGGGCTGCACGAGTGGGCGATGGTCTACCGAGGTGGCGACTCGGCAGTGCGGCACAACCAGGTACCGCTTCGACTCGGTCACGAAGGAACCGACGCCGTGGTGGACTCGATGACGCTGCGCTGCACCCACTACGACGCATACCGCTTCTTCACCGAGGATGCGGTGCCGCGCAACGCGCTCGCGTTGTCGCCGGAGTCTCGCCTGGGGTCGGAGCAGCCCGGATGCATTCACGCGTCGATGGACTTGTACAAGTGGTGTTACAAATTGGGTCCGTTGATCGACTCCGAGTTCGTGACCGACTGCTTCGAGTTGGCATTGGAGGCTCGGACGATCGACATGCGCGCCAGTCCATACGACTTGGCCGAGTACGATCTCGATCCCATCCCGATCGAGACTGCAGCTGGACGGGCGGAGTACGTCCGCGCCCAGGGTGAACTGTCGACCAAAGCGGCACCTCTACGCGCTACGTTGATCACTCGATGCCAGAATCTGCTCATCGGCAGCGGGTTCGGCGTCGGACCTACCGCCGAGTAACATCGACAGCGTTGTCGTGGGGACACCGTCACCGGTGTCCGTGACCGGAAAGAGTGAGGAATTCATGACCGATCGTGTGCAGGCTGGTGGACTTCAGGTCGCCAAGGTCCTATTCGATTTCGTCGAGAAGGAGGCGCTGCCGGGTACCGACGTAGATTCGGAGACCTTCTGGGCCGGTGCCGCGTCCGTGATCGCCGATCTCGCTCCGAAGAACAAAGCGCTGCTGGCCGTGCGCGACGAGATTCAGGGCAAGGTCGACGCGTGGCACGGTGAACATGCCGGTGCCGACTACGACCGCGCTGCATACAAGTCGTTCCTGAAAGAGATCGGGTACCTGCTCGACGAGCCTGCCGACTTCCAGATCACCACGTCCGGTGTGGACACCGAGATCACCACCACGGCCGGTCCGCAGCTCGTGGTTCCTGTTCTCAATGCGCGCTTCGCGATCAACGCGTCCAACGCACGATGGGGCTCGCTGTACGACGCCCTCTACGGAACGGACGCCATTCCGGAGACCGACGGAGCCGAGAAGGGCACCAGCTACAACAAGGTCCGCGGCGACAAGGTCATCGCATTCGCGCGTGACTTCCTGGACGAGGCACTGCCGCTGAGCACCGGCTCGCATGTGGGCACCACCGGATACGTCGTCGACGCTGCGTCCTTGACGGTGACGTTGGCCGACGGCAGCACAGTGGGTCTGAAGGAGCCGGCACAGCTTCTGGGTTATCAGGGCACACCCGACGCACCGACAGCGATCCTGTTCGTGCACAACGGTTTGCACTTCGAGATCCAGATCGATCCCGAAAGCCCGATCGGCAAGACCGACGGAGCAGGCGTCAAGGACGTGCTCCTGGAGTCGGCGGTCACCACCATCATGGACTTCGAGGATTCCGTCGCCGCAGTCGATGCCGACGACAAGGTTCTGGGCTACCGCAACTGGTTGGGCCTGATGAAGGGTGATCTCACCGAGGAGGTCTCCAAGGGCGGCAAGACCTTCACACGCGCGCTGAACCAGGACCGCACGTACACGTCGGTCGACGGCTCCGAGCTGACGTTGCACGGCCGCTCCCTGCTGTTCGTGCGCAACGTCGGCCACTTGATGACGTCCGACGCGATTCTCGATCCCGAGGGCAACGAGGTCCCCGAGGGCATCCTCGATGCGCTGTTCACCTCGCTCGCCGGACTGCACTCCCTCACTCCGGACAACGTTCTGTCCAATTCGCGCACGGGCTCGCTCTACATCGTCAAGCCCAAGATGCACGGACCGGACGAGGTCGCCTTCACCGCCGAACTGTTCGGTCGTGTCGAGCAGGTTCTCGGCCTGCCCACCAACACGCTCAAGGTCGGCATCATGGACGAGGAGCGCCGCACGACGGTCAACCTCAAGGCCTGCATCCAGGCTGCGTCCGAGCGGGTCGTCTTCATCAACACCGGCTTCCTCGACCGCACCGGCGACGAGATTCACACCTCGATGGAGGCAGGGCCCGTCGTGCGTAAGGGCGCGATGAAGGGTGAGAAGTGGATCGCCGCTTACGAGGACTTCAATGTCGACACCGGCCTGGCCGCCGGTCTCGAGGGCAAGGCGCAGATCGGTAAGGGCATGTGGGCGATGCCCGATCTGATGCACGACATGCTCGAGCAGAAGATCGGTCACCCCAAGGCCGGAGCGAACACCGCGTGGGTTCCCTCCCCCACCGCAGCGACCCTGCACGCCTTGCACTATCACAAGGTCGACGTGTTCGCCCGGCAGCACGAGATCGCGAAAGCCAAGCGCGCCACCGTCGACGAGATTCTCGAGATCCCACTCGCGCCGTCCACGGACTGGACCGACGAGGAGAAGCAGAACGAACTCGACAACAACTCGCAGTCGATTCTCGGTTACGTCGTGCGCTGGATCGACCATGGTGTCGGATGCTCCAAGGTGCCCGACATCAATGACATCGCGCTCATGGAAGACCGTGCGACGCTGCGTATTTCGAGCCAGTTCATCGCGAACTGGTTGCGGCACGGGATCGTCACCGAGGAGCAGGTGCGCGAGTCGCTGAAGCGGATGGCACCGGTGGTGGACCGCCAGAACGCGTCCGATCCGACGTACAAGCCCTTGGCACCCGATTTCGATACCAACATCGCATTCCAGGCCGCGAGCGATCTGATCTTCCAGGGCACGAGCCAGCCCAACGGTTACACGGAGCCGATCCTCCATCGCCGCCGACGGGAGTACAAGGCCGTCAACGCCTGACGGACTTGTCGACCACGTGGGTGAACATCGAAACTCTGGGCGCGCACGTTCCATAGCCGCTGGGCCCGTGATCGTCGTACTGACGATCGCGGTCCTGACGGCGGCCGTGTTCGGGTGGTTTGCGCTGCGTGATCGAATTTCCGATCAGGGGGTCGAGGCGGCGAGCACCTGCGTGGAGGGGCCGGCGGTGCTCACCGTGGCGGCCGATCCCGACATCTCCGCCGCGATCGAACAGCTCGCCACGCGGTTCGACGACACCGGTCCGGTGATCAGGGATCACTGTGTGTCGGTGCAGGTTCGAGCCATTGCATCGGATGCGGTGCGGTCGGCCTTGAACTCCGGGATCGCCGAGTGGGACGACGGCGCACTCGGTGGCCGGCCGGGTCTCTGGGTACCTCAGTCCTCGGCCGATGTCGAGGCCGTCAGCGACCGCGGCACCATCGACGGCACCCCGCGTCCGATCGCATCCAGTCCGATCGTTCTCGCCGCACCGGCCCCGGTTGCCGAGGCACTCGACGCCGCGGGCTCGACGTGGGCCGATCTGGTCGAGCTGCAACGCAACCCGCAGGCCCTCGGTTTGGGTGACTGGGGCGGGCTCCGTCTCGGATTGCCGACGGGATCCGACACCGGCTCCACCACCCTCGCTGTGGCTGCGGTCGCGGCGGGCGTGCGGGGCGACTCGGCCACCCCGCTCACCATCGAGCAGACGTCGTCGAGAGAGCTGGTCTCCGCGATGTCGGAGTTGGCCGTCACCGACACCGGAGCCGCCGCGCTGTCCACGTCCACCACGTACGACGCACTCTCGAGTCTCGAGAACGCAGCAGGACCGGACGCCGCTGTCCATGCCGTTCCGGTCACCGAACAGCAACTGGCGTCGACCGATTCGTCGACGTTGACCGGAGTTCGACCGCAGGGGCCCACCCCCGTCGCCGATCATCCGGCCGTAGTCCTCACCGGTGACGAGACCTCCACCCGAGCCGCTGCGACGTTCGTCGAGTTCGTGCGCCAGGCGGACGGCGCGCAGACACTGCGAGACGCCGGATTCGACGTGGACGAGGCCGATGACGCGGGGGTCGTGGCCCCACCTTCGGGACCGGTCGCCGACGCGTTGCTCGCGGTGCTGCGCAACCCCATCCTGCCTCGGCGCGCCACTGTTCTGCTCGACGTATCCGAGTCGATGGGCACCACCGAAGGCGGGGCGACGAGATTGCAGAACACCGTTCGCGCATTGGACACACAATTCGAGCGTGTACCCGACTCGACCGAACTGGGTCTGTGGAGTTTCAGCGAGAACCTCGACAATTCGCTTCCGTTTCGAGTGAACGTCCCGACCGGACCGATGACGGCCTCGGTCGGCAACACACCGAGACGAGACGCGCTCGACTCCTTCGCAGCTGCGTCACCGGCATCCGGGTCGTTCACGTACGCATCCGTGCTGGCTGCGTATCGCGACGCCGTGGCCGGGTACGTTCCCGGCCGCGTCAATTCCGTCGTGCTGATCACCGACGGATCGGACGACTCCTCCATGTCCGAAGAAGAGCTACTCACCGACCTGGCCTCCGCCGCGGATCCGACGCGGCCGGTAGCGGTCGACGTCGTGCGGATCGGGGCCATCCCCGACGCTTCCGCCCCCGACGCTTCCGCCTACGCGGACATCGCAGCCCGGACCGGCGGCACTGTGGAGGCAGTGTCGACATCGGATTCACCCGACCTCATCGCTCTACTCGGAAAGTTGCTGTACTAGAACATGTCTCGCGTACTCTTTGTCGGCGTCTTCCTACTTCTTCTTACACTCTTCCTGCATTGGCGGTTCCTGTCGGTCACCAGGGCACCGACTCGTCTGAAGCGGCCCGCAGATGTGGCACTGCTCTTGCTGTGGTTGTGCGCGGTGATCGGGTTCGGCAGCGGCGTCGTCCTCGATCCGTCCTGGGCTCGCGGTCCGGCGTTCGTGGGCCTCACCTGGCTCGCCGTGGTGCTGTATCTGTTCCTCGGCACTGTTGTCGTTGCTCTGACGACCACCGTTGTGCGCGTGATATTCGCGCTGTCGCACCGAGATTCGACTGCTGTTCGTCTGCGCATCTCGCGCGTCGGCTCGGCGATCGTTGCCCTCGTCAGCGTCGTCGCAGTGGGGTACGGACTCGTCGAGGCAGCGACACCACGGGTGACGAACACAGTCGTTTCGCTGGGCGGGCTACCTGCCGAATTCGACGGATTGAAAGTGGCATTGGTTTCGGATATCCACGCGGGCCCGTCTCGCGGTGCGGGATTCGTGCGTAAGGTCGTCGATTCGGTCAACGCACAGAAACCGGATGTTGTGCTTCTCGACGGCGATCTGATCGACGGGACGGTTGCTCTGGTCGGAGAAGACCTCGAACCGCTGCGCGACCTCGAAGCCCCGCTCGGAGTCTTCGCCGTCAGCGGTAACCACGAGTTCTATGCGGGCGACGGCGGAGAGTGGCTCGACTTCTGGTCGACGCTCGGCATCGACGTCCTACGTAACGAGCGCACCACGATCACCCGTGGCGGCGCTGCCATCGACATCGCAGGCATCAACGACGCCACCGCCCCGGCACCGTACGAGCCGAACCTCGGTGCCGCGCTCGACGGGATCGATCCCGAACGCTTCGTGCTGCTGATGGCTCATCAGCCCAAGCAAGCCGTGGAGGCATCGGAGCTGGGGGTGGACATGCAGGTGTCGGGGCACACACACGGCGGTCAGATCTGGCCGATCCGCTATCTGGTTCCGCTGCAGCAACCGAGTGTCGAGGGGTTGGACACCATCGGTACCACCACGCTCTACACCACTCGCGGTGCCGGCGCGTGGGGTCCGCCGGTGCGGGTGGCCGCCCCGCCCGAGATCGCGATGCTCGAGCTCACGCGGGGCTGACCCCCTTCCCGATCAGGCGAACAGCGGGTCAGGCGAACGCCTCGATCGGTGGGCACGAGCACACCAGGTTGCGGTCGCCGTGGGCACCGTCGATGCGCCGTACCGCCGGCCATACCTTGGGACGGTCGTGCCCGGCCGGGAATACTGCCAGCTCGCGCGAGTACGGATGATCCCAGTCGGCAACCAGGCATTGGGCGGTGTGGGGTGCGCCCCGAAGTGGGTTGTCGTCCACGGTCCACTCCCCGGATCCGACTCGATCGATCTCGCCCCTGATCGCGATCATGGCGTCGCAGAACGCGTCGATCTCTTCGAGGTTCTCGCTCTCCGTTGGTTCGACCATCAGAGTTCCCGGCACCGGAAAACTCATGGTGGGTGCATGGAACCCGTAGTCCGCCAACCGTTTCGCGACGTCGTCGACGGTGACGCCGGTGTCCTTGGTCAGACCACGAAGATCGAGAATGCACTCGTGGGCAACCATGCCGTTGTCGCCGGTGTAGAGCACCGGGAAGTATTCGTCGAGGCGGCGCGCGATGTAGTTGGCCGACGCGATCGCCGTCAACGTCGCCTGCCGAAGGCCCGTCGCGCCCATCATGGCGATGTAGGCCCAGGTGATGGTCAGGATCGAGGCGCTACCGTACGGGGCACCGGACACTGTCGGTCCCCCTCCGAGCGCAGGCGCCATCGGGTGTCCCGGCAAGTGCGGCTGTAGGTGTGACCGAACACCGATGGGCCCGACGCCGGGACCGCCGCCGCCGTGCGGGATGCAGAAGGTCTTGTGCAGGTTCAGGTGGCTGACATCGCCGCCGAATCGCCCGGGGCGCGCCAGTCCGACAAGGGCATTGAGGTTGGCACCGTCGACGTACACCTGACCGCCGGCGTCGTGTACCGCCGCACAGATCTCGGAGATCTCGTGTTCGTAGACACCGTGGGTGGAGGGATACGTGATCATGATCGCTGCGAGGGTGTCGGCGTGCTCGGAGATCTTCGACCTGAGGTCGTCGACATCGACGTCACCGTTGGGCCGGCAGGCCACCACCACGACACGCATACCCACCATCACGGCCGATGCCGCGTTGGTGCCGTGTGCGCTCGACGGGATCAGACACACCACGCGCTCGGCGTCACCGTTGGCGAGGTGGTACCGGCGAATGGCCAGCAGACCCGCATACTCGCCCTGACTACCCGCGTTCGGCTGCAGACTCACCGCGTCGTAGCCGGTGATGTCCACGAGCCACCGTTCGAGGTCCTCGATCACGCGCAGCAGGCCGGGCACGTCCGACGCCGGAGCGAAGGGATGCTGCCGAGCGAACTGCGGCCAGGTGATCGACTCCATCTCCGCGGTAGCGTTCAATTTCATCGTGCACGATCCCAGCGGGATCATGCTGCGGTCGAGGGCAATGTCCTTGTCGGACAACGCGCGTAGGTAACGGAGCATTGCCGTCTCGGTGCGGTATCGAGTGAATGCCGGGTGCGTGAGGTACTCGGACGTGCGAGCCATGATTACCGGCAACGACTCGGCACCCGAACCGGCGGGCTCGGCACCGAACGCCGTGAGCACGCCCGTGATGATGTCGGATGTCGTCGCCTCGTCGCACGCCACTGCCACGTGATCGGCGTCGACCAGACGCACATTGATCCCGCGCTGCTTGGCGTCGTCGGTGACGGCCTGCGCCCGACCTGGAACTGCCGCGAGGACGGTATCGAAGAAGTCGGCGTGCACCACCTCGATACCTGCTTCTCGCAGGCCTGCCGCCAGCGATCGAGCGTGCGAGTTGACCCGAGTTGCCATGGCGCGCAAACCGTCTGCACCGTGGTAGCTGGCGTACATCGCCGCGACGATGGCCAGCAGCACCTGAGCGGTACAGATGTTCGACGTCGCCTTCTCGCGCCGAATGTGCTGCTCACGGGTTTGCAACGCCAATCGATATGCCCGGTGGCCGTCGGCGTCGAGAGACACGCCGACGAGGCGTCCGGGGAGCTGACGGGAATGACCGGAGCGGACCGCGAGGTACCCGGCATGTGGCCCGCCGTATCCCATCGGAACTCCGAACCTTTGGGTGGTACCGAAGCAGACGTCCGCGCCGATTTCACCGGGCGGAGTCACCACAGTGGCGGCCAACAGATCGACTCCGACTGCTACCAGCGCACCACGCTCGTGTGCGGCCTCGATGGTGGCGGCGTGGTCGACCAGGCGGCCGGACGCTCCCGGCAGCTGCGCCAACACTCCGAAGAAGTCGCCCCCGGGCAGGCCGTCGGAAAGATCGGCGTACACCAACTCGATACCGAGCGGTTCTGCGCGCGTGGCAAGGACGGCTTTCGTCTGGGGAAAAATATCGGAATCCACGACGAGGCGAGGAGACTTCGAGCTGCGGTTGGCGCGACGCATCAGCGTCATGGATTCTGCTGCCGCAGTGGACTCGTCGAGCATCGACGCGTTTGCCATATCCATGCCGGTGAGGTCGGCGACCATGGTCTGGAAGTTCAGCAGCGCTTCGAGTCGACCCTGACTGATTTCGGGCTGATACGGCGTGTACGCGGTGTACCAGGCCGGGTTCTCCAAGATCCCTCGGGTCAGCACCGGTGGAGTGAGTGTGTCGTAGTAGCCCAGACCGATCATCGACGTCGCAACAGTGTTCTGTCCGGCGAGTTCCGCCAACGCAGCCAGTGCCTCGTGCTCGCTCAGAGCCGGCGGAAGCGTCGCCAATCCCTCTGGTACGCCGTCGACCACGGTATCGAGAATCGACGACGGCACGGCTTTGCGGGCCAGCTCGTCGAGGTTGTCGACGCCGATCGTGTGGAGGATGCGATCCAGCTCGGTGGCGTCGGGCCCGATGTGCCTATCGACGAACGTGCGTGCGGGCGAGACGATTCGGACGGTCACGATGTACTCCCAGGTGCCGGAAAGACGAGGCGTCGGACGACCGAGGCATACGCGCCGGCCGCTCCTCCCCCTCTGTCGTGTGCTCGCTGACGCGGGCGCCTGAGAGATTCGGTCGAACACAGCGCGCTCGGGTGACGTGCGCCGGTACCTTTCCCCTTGGGCGGGTGGGTGCTCCCACCACTTTCCAGAGTTGTCGAAGCCCACACGGTCCGTGTGCCTGAGAGATTGACGGGGAGGTATTGCTCCTTCGGCGTCCGAGACTGGATGCCTCGGAACTCTCCCGCACGGGCGCGACGATGAAAGTCTAGCCGGTCTTGCGGCTCGCGCGATTCTTGCGGCGCGAGGCCAGCTCGTCCTCGGGGCTCGGCTGGCTTTCGCCGCCGTCTGCTCGTTCGGCCGGGAAGTCGGCGATGGTGCCGGTGAGCTCACGCATCGCGCCGTTCACGGCGATGCCGAACACGCCCTGACCGCCCTGTAGCAGGTCGACGACCTCTTCGGCGGACGTGCACTCGTACACGGTCGTGCCGTCGGAGAACAGGGTGATGTTGGCAAGGTCTCCCACACCGCGCTGGCGCAGGTGATCGACCGCGACGCGGATGTTCTGCAACGAGATACCGGTGTCGAGCAGGCGCTTGACTATCTTGAGAACCAGCATGTCCTTGAAGGAGTACAGCCGCTGACTGCCCGAACCTGCTGCGCCGCGAATGGATGGAACCACCAAACCTGTGCGGGCCCAGTAGTCGAGCTGGCGGTAGGTGATGCCGGCGATCTGGCACGCGCTGGGCACGCGATATCCCACGAGCTCGTCCGGCACCGAATCGTCGGGGAACAAGCCCGGCTGAATGTCCTGAGGCGAATCGACCCGGGTGCTCGACGCCTGGTCGGGGGTGTCGACCCGAGCATCGGCAGCGGACGCGTCCTCGGTCCGGCCTGCGGCTTCGGACTCTCGACTTCCGTGATGCTGCTGCGGCTGATCTCCCACTGACTGCTCCCTCTCGGATGTCTCACTGCGTTCGGATCGAGTCAGTACTGCGATCCGTCCGGGGCACGTGAGCGCCTCGGTGTACTCGCGTGAAGTCATACCGTGTACCAGGCCAGAGTACGCCTCGCCAGGTCTGCGAGAGGCGCGAAACTGCACCGAATCCGACCAGCGGCGGCGATGAACTTCACTGGCACGAACGTTATGGGGGCAATCGCGCAGATTCAACGCAACGCGCCGTAAACCTGAACCTAAAGTTGAGGTTGAGACTCTTCCGTTACCCGTCGGTGGCCTTGAAGTCGTCGGGCGACACCGATTCGAGGAATTCCTTGAACTTCTCGACCTCGTCCTCGCGCTCGTCGGGCATGATCAGCCCGGCCTCGGCCAACACCGGTTCCTCGGCGAAGATCGGCACCCCGGCACGCAACGCAATGGCCACGGAATCCGACGGCCGAGCGGAGACACGGACGTTCTTGTCGAACACGAGATCTGCGTAGAAGGTGCCTTCCTGCAGGTCCACGATGCGCACTTCCTTGAGCTCGTGTCCCAGAGCCGAAATCAGATTCTTGACGAGATCGTGGGTGAGCGGCCGGGCAGGTTGAACACCCTGCTGCTCCAAAGCTATTGCAGCAGCCTCTGTTTGACCGATCCAAATCGGCAGGTATCGATCACCGTCGGCCTCACGCAACAGCAGCACGGGCTGGTTCTGCGGCTGTTCGACACGAATACCGACCACACGCATCTCACTCATCGTGTCTGCCTCTCACCTCGAGAAATCCGGGCTGCACTTCGTTCGTTCAGCTCGTCGCAGCCGAGTCTATTGGAATTCGAGCAGGCACGAGCGAGCGTCACCGATCGAGCGCGCCACGCACCGCCGCTTTGACGAGACAGGTGTGCAGTGTCAACGACAACGCTGCCAGCTCCCGGATCATTTCCTCCGCACGATCACGCGCACCGGCGTCGCGGCCCTTGGCCACCGGCCCGGCAATCTGTGCAACCAAACCGGCTTCACGGTCCGCTGCAAGCTTGAAGGCGCGTAGGTGGCGCACTTCGAGACCGAATTGCAACATCGTGTGGGCCGTGCGGGCAAGCGTGACGGCACCGTCGTCGTAGAAGCCGGCCTGCCCTGGAGTGATCAACCCGCTGCGCAACAGCTCGGTCAGGAACGCATCGTCGATTCCGGCCTGCGCCAGCAAGTCGGCCTTGCTGATCCGCACCTCCCGGTCCGGTAGGAACTCCTCCGGCGATACCTCGCCGGGGGCGACCTTCAGCGACCGAGGCCGAGTGACCGATGCATCGGCACGCTCGACGGTGGCCACGCCGTGATCGATGGCTTCGAGTTGTTCCTTGATCACCTTGAGCGGTAAGTACTGATCACGCTGAGCGGTCAGGACGAATCGCAGCCGCTCGCAGTCCGCGATCGAGAAACGCCGGTAACCCGACGGCGTTCGCTCCGGCGAGATCAGACCCTCGGCTTCGAGGAATCTGATCTTCGAGATTGTCACATCGGGGAAGTCGGGCCGGAGTCGATCGAGGACGGAGCCAATCGACATCCCCCCGTTGGACTGCTGCCCGACGGCGGTCACTGGCTTCCTGCACCCGCAGACGCGTCGCCGACCTGAGATCCGTTGCCGCCGCGAGGTCCGGTCAGGAACACCAACCGGAACTTGCCGATCTGCACCTCGTCGCCGTTCGCCAGTACGGCGGAATCGACCGGCTCACGGTTGACGTAGGTGCCGTTGAGGCTGCCGACGTCGACGACCTGGAAGTCGTCCTCGTCCTGACGAAACTCGGCATGGCGACGGCTCACGGTGACGTCGTCCAGAAAGATGTCGCTGTCCGGATGCCGTCCGGCGGAAGTGGTCGGCTGATCGAGCAGGAAACGTGATCCGGCGTTGGGGCCACGCTTGACGACGAGCAGAGCGGCTCCGACAGGCAGCCCCTCGACACCCGAGACCGGAGCTTCGGTGCTCTGGGCGGCCGCGGAGTTATCCAGCTCCTGGAGGAAATCTGCACGGAAGACCGAGGTGGTCTCTGCCGGCGACTCCCCGTAGTTGCTGTCGTTGTCGTTCTGGCTCACCGTTACTCCTTCTCAGTCCGTTCACCCGGGCAGAAAACGCCGTGGGTAACGCAGTACGTGGTCTTCACATCTGGTGTTGCGTTGCGCCTGGTTCTTCTTACGTCTGTACAGCTTGCTGGACCTTCGGCCCCGACAGGGTATTCGCTCGGTGTCGACCGTACCCTGCGCAGTAGGGACAGTGTGGCCGGTTGGCCGGTGTCGACAGCCGGCCGATCACTCGGCCGTGATGAGAGCATATCCGGCTGCATCGAGCATCTGCGCCAGCGCCGCATCCAATTCCTCGGGCGACGAAACCTCGAGGTCGATCAGCCATCCCCCGGTGTACGGTCCCGAGTTGACCTTCTCCGGTTCGCCGTCCAAATCCTGGTTCACGCCAATCACTTTCGCGGTCAGCGGGCTGAAGACGTCGGACACGCTCTTGGTCGACTCGACCTCTCCGAGGGACTCACCCGCGGTGACCGTGTCGCCGACCGCCGGAAGCTGAACGAACACCACGTCCCCCAGCTGAGCCTGTGCGTAATCGGTGATGCCGATGCGCACTGCCGCCGGGCCAGTGCGCTGCACCCACTCGTGCTCGGGCGTGTAGTACAGATCAGCTGGTGTGTCGATGTCGCTCAACGCGGCATTCCCTTCGATCGTGGCCCGGGCGGTCGGGCGGTCAGTTACCGGGCTGAGCGTATTGACGCGGGCGCGGATCCCGCAAGGCGGAGACCGTGACCTGGTCCGACCGAGTGATGTTCGACGACGCTCCGTTACGGGTGACGGTATCCACCACTCCGCCGGGGATGTTCAGCGCCGCCTCGAGCGTCGCCGAGTCGCCGATTGCCGTGAACGTGTAAGGGGCTCGCAATTCGCGGCCGTCGATCACCACTCGACCGGCAGGCCCTGCGATCCACGAATCGACGCCGATGCGGACCACGCCACCACCACCCTCGATCTGGAGTGCCTCGGCACCCGCCGCACGCAATTCCTGCAGCGCGTCGAGCAACACCTCGGACCCGATACCGGAGTTCGGGTCATCGATCACGAGCGTCACGCCCGGCCCCTGGGCGGCGACCGTACCGACTTGAATCGACAACGCGGACAAACGTTCCTGCGCCTCTGTCATTGCGGCCTCCGATCCCGAACCGGACTGGCGCAGAGTCGCCAGAGTGGCCTGCAGTGTGCTGATCTCGTCGCGGATCGACGCCTCTCGGCGGGTGAGGGTGTCCAACACGACCAACAAGTCCTCGGGCCGGGCATTCTCCAGGTTGTCGGAGGTACCGGTCTCGCGTACCTGGGTGGCGATACCGATGCCGAGAACACACAGCAGAACGAGCGCGAGAATGCCGAACCCCGTTCCGCGCCTGCGGCGATCCGGATCGATCGCCCGCGCGCGCCAGCCGTGCCGACCGGTCCGTGCCGTCATCTACTACGCGCCGAACAGTCTGCGGCGCAACGCCGCCGCATTGCCGAAGATGCGAATACCCAGAACGACGACGATGGCCGTGGACAGCTGCGTTCCCACTCCGAGCTGATCACCGAGCCACACGATCAGGGCAGCGACGAGGACGTTGAAGACGAACGAGACGACGAACACCTTGGCATCGAAGATTCCGTCGAGAAACGCTCGCAGACCACCGAACACCGCATCGATCGCAGCGACGACGGCGATCGGCAGATAGGGCGCGATCACCGCGGGAACTTGCGGCCCGGCAACCGTACCGATCACCACGCCGGCGATCAGGGCAGTCAGAGCGGCGACGGCGTACATGCCGTGGGTAGGGGTGATCGGAGCATCCACGGTCG
This sequence comes from Rhodococcus sp. PSi06, assembly GCF_054960675.1. Lineage (NCBI taxonomy): Bacteria > Bacillati > Actinomycetota > Actinomycetes > Mycobacteriales > Nocardiaceae > Rhodococcus > Rhodococcus sp. PSi06. The sequence goes on along the minus strand of NZ_JBHNYO010000013.1, from coordinate 56,042 downwards.
CGTCGGCATTCGGTTCGTCTACCTGTTCGGCCGGTACGGCCGTCGACTCGTGCTCGGTCATCGTGGGCCGACCTCCTCTGCCTCGAACGACTCTCTCACAACCGCGGGACCCAGTCGAAGATCATCGGCCGCGCGAATCGAGAACTCGACACCGTACAGCTGCGCCACGGTACTCATCCGGAGATACGCGTCGCTGACGAAGAACTGGACTTGAATACGCTGCGGGGGCCCGATGGCTCGAATGTCGTAGGGCGAGTCGATCGGTCGGTTGTCCAGCAACATGGCACCACCGGCCTGCCTGATCGTCACGTTCGGGCCTACTCGAACGCCGTCCACGGACACCGCCTCGGCTCCGCTCGCCCACAACGAGTTGACGATCGAGGCAATGTCCCGGTCGAGCACTGCCGCGCCCGAGCCCGGGCGAACCGTCGAACCGCCGGCTCCCGCAGGTTCGGTGACGACGACGGCGAGACCCGGGCCGGAGACGGTGTCGATACCCGCCGCAGATTCGACGGCACTCAATCGGTCCAGTAGTTCGCTCCCCGCGGCGTCGGACTGTAAGGCTCGATCGCGTTCGGTCGACACCTGTTCGGCCAGGCCGTCTCTCGTGGATTCGAGTTCGGTGCTGCGGTCCTGGGCAGCGCGGACGGCGGCCGACGCATCGGCACTGGCGCGGTCGACTGCGACAGACCCCGATGCCAGCCTGGAGAGCGCGATACCGAATATCAACCCGACCACGACAGCACCGGTCAGCAACCAGACAGCGGCAGGCACGCGTGACGTGCGGGTGTGTTGCGCCGTGCGTTCGGCGGCAGCGGCTGCATATCCGGGGTCGAGGTGGTCGGTCAGCAACGAGGTCAGGAGCGACGCGACAGGGTTCCTTCCGGCCCGAGGCCTCGGGCGTTCCGCAGGCTCCACTGCTGCCGGTTCCGCAGACTCCACCGTCAGATGCCGGCCGCTGTCGGTTCGACCGCTCTGGCCACCGCGATGGCTTTGCCGAGGTAGAGCAGGCCTGTCCAGGAGTACAACGCGGTGCCCCAGACGAGGAGTGCGTACCCGAGAGGTCCTGCCGCGTCGGCCACCGAACTGGTGCCCGCGGAGACCAGGAGCACCGGCAGCGCGATCATGACGACGAAGGTAGCGGCCTTGCCCAGGTAGATGACGTCAGGAGGCGGTAGGGACCGACGCCGGTAGACGAACATCGTCAATCCGAGAACCGCATCGCGTCCGATGAGTATTGCCGCCACCCACCACGGAATGATGCCGCGCACAACGAAAGCGACGAGGGTACTGACCACGTAGAGCCGATCCACCAACGGATCGAGTAGGGCACCCAACTTCGATGCCTGTCCGAGCATACGAGCGAGTTTGCCGTCCAGCCAATCGGTTCCGCCGCTGACCAACAGGATGACCAGCGCCCATCCGTCGGCTTCCGGGCCGAGCAGCAGGTAGAGGAAAAGCGGAACGCCGGCGAGCCGAATGGCACTGAGCAGGTTGGGAACGGTGACGATGCGATCGGACACTTCGAGCTCACGGTTGTCCGTCATCGACGATCACCTCCTGTCGCTTCTGCTGTCGTGCGGTCGGGCCGACTCTGCGGCCACGTTAGCGCCACGCGAACACGGGCTGCTCGAAGTCGGCGACTCTGGTGTGTCTTCCGTGCAACGCCACCTCGCGAAATTGATGGACTATCGCACCGGTCGGAGCGTGGATGGCACCGGTTCGGTACGGCCAGCGAACAACCGGGCGGGTCGATTCGGGAATCGTAACGAACTGCGCGTCGACGTCGAGTTCGTCGACCGTCACCTCGAAGACCTCGGACACCTCGTCCTCGTTGGGACACAACCTGGACGAGTAGTCACCGACCCACACCACGAACGGTGTGATGACGTAGCCGGACCGGGTGACGTAGTCGTCGAGCCGGCCGAGCACGTCGCCCACCGCCGCACCGATGCCCAGCTCTTCGTGTAATTCCCGTAAACAGGCCTGCATCGCGGACTCACCCGGGTCGACGCCTCCGCCTGGCAAGGCGTACTGGCCGGGGTGTGCGCGCAATCGGCTCGGCCGTTTCGTCAGCAGCATGCGCCGATCTCCCGGCGCTCCGCCGAGTGCAACGGCCACCGCCGCGGCCCGCAGCCCGGTCCCCTCGGCGGTGCGATGGGTGAAACGCGCCAGTTCGCGCGCGACAGAAGCGCGATCGAGCCGGTCCTCGTTCGACTCCACGAAAATTTCGTCACTCACAGCACGAACACTAGAGCTCCGCAGATGTGCGCGGGCGGAAGGCAGCGGGCGGCAGCAGATCGTCGGTGGCAACCGGCCAACCGAACGGGTCGTCGGCCAGGACCGACAGCTGTTCCACCTGCGTCCGGCACCAGGGTGACACGTCGACGGTGCCGTCGAGCACGCCCGCCGAGAACTCCGGCCACGACACCCACCGCGTCTCGTCGACCTCGAGTGGGTCGGGATCGAGCGTCGCGCGCTCGTCCACGCGCACTCGATACACCGGGCAGATCTCGTTCTCCACGATGCCGTTGTCCATGACGGCCCGGTAGCGAAAATGCGGAAGTATCAGTTCGGCCGAGGTCGCGCGCAGCCCCAGCTCCTCGCCGATCCGTCGCAGCACCGCTTCGGCCAGATCCTCACCGGGGGCGGGATGACCGCAGCAGGTGTTGGTCAACACGCCGGGCCACGTGGTCTTGTCGGACGCTCGTCGCGTGAGCAGAACCGCACCGTCCGATCGGACGACGTAGCTCGAGAACGCGAGATGCAGCGGCGTCTGCAGCGTGTGCACGGTTGTCTTGTCCTGTGTGCCGACGGCGCGGCCTTCGTCGTCGAGCAGCACCACGTGCTGCGCCCGGGATCGATCCATCGTTCCATGGTCCCATGACCGTTCCGGCGGTCTAATGTCGAACCATGGGAAGTGAAGTCGACGCAGACGACCAGATGCCGACCGAGGACACGAAGTCGGCCACGACCGATTCGCCGAAGGGCGGTCGACCCGGACCGGTGGACGGAGGTGGTGGCGGCGGAATGGCGACCCGGGCGAACGCACCGGACATTGCCGAAGATTCCGCTTGAACTTCTGCGAGCCGTTTGAAGAACAGAGTTTGCGTCAATACCCTCGTTGTTCTCGCGCTGGACGAGGACACGAACCTCCACGACTGGAAGGACCTCGATGAGCATCAACGACGACGACATCACCACCACGGGCGGAGCCGCAGGCGAAGGACCCGCTGACGGCGGATCGAACCCGGGCGGTCACGACGGCGGAGCAGACGGCCCCGCGGGAGCCGGCGAAGGCCCGGCCGACGGCGGTTCCAACCCGAGCGGGCACGACGGCGGTGCGGACGGTACCGCTTGACCACTGAGTTGAGCGACGAGCGCGGATCGGATTTCCGGTCCGCGCTCCGTCGTCTCACCGGTACCGACCTCGAGTCGTTCGCGGATCGGTTCTGGGGCATCGCTCCCAAGTTGACCCGGTCCGCCGAGCTGTCGGATTCCTTTCACGACCTGATGACGCTCGGCACCGTGGACGAGCTGATCTCCGAACGTGGCGTTCGAACCCCGTTCGTCCGCATGGCAAAAGATGGCCGCTTGTTGGACAAATCCGAGTTCACGGCGTCCGGCGGTTTCGGCGCCGAGGTAACCGATCAAGTCGACTCTGCAGCCGTTCTCGCGGCGTTCGCGGCCGGCAACACGCTCGTTCTGCAGGGCCTGCACCGACTGTGGCCCCCGCTCATCCACTTCGTGGGGGATCTCGTTCGAGAGCTCGGCCATCCGGTTCAGGTCAACTGCTACGTCACACCCGCTGCATCGCAAGGGTTTTCGCCACATTACGACGTGCATGATGTTTTCGTCGTGCAGATCGCCGGGACCAAGCGGTGGAGCATCCACTCGCCGGTGCACGTGCATCCCCTCAACAATCAACCGTGGTCGGACCGGCGGTCGGCCGTGGAGGACCACGCATCGAACACTCCCGAACTGGACATCGTTCTCGAGCCCGGAGACGTGCTCTACCTCCCGCGCGGGTGGATCCATTCGGCGCAGGCGCTGGGCGACACCACCGTTCACCTGACCATCGGCGTCGCGTCGTACAACGACTACGACCTCGCACATCAGGTCGTGAAGGCGTTCGGTGACATCGAAAGTCTGCGTGCTCCGCTGCCCGCCGGACTCGACCACTCCGACCCGGGCTCCATCGTCGCGCACGTCCACCGAGTTCTCGATGCCATGCGTACCGCAATCGACGAGATCGCCCGAGATCCCGGGGCGGTACTTCGTATAGCCGACCGCGTCGCAGATCGTCACGACGAACTGGTCCGGCCGAACCCGGTACGTCCTCTGGCGAGCGTCGCCGCGATGGGCGCGTTGCGCGGCGAAAGTTCGATTCGGTTGCGGCCCGGCATCTTCGCGCGAATCGCGCACGGAGAGAACGGCGTCTCGATGGTGCTCAAGAACAAGACCGTCACACTGCCACCCCAGTGCGCCGACGCGATCGAGAGCCTGATGAAGGGCGCTCCGTGCCGTCTCGATTCGATGCCGGGCCTCGACGTCCACGATGCATCGGTGGTTGCCCGCAGACTCATCCGCGAGGGGATCGCCGTGACGGTGGCCGAGTGACAGCGGTCAGGTGATCGTGACTCCGCCGTCGACAGCGATGGTCTGACCCGTCACGTATCCCCCGGCGTCGGAGGCAAGCCAGATCGCGGTGGCCGCCAATTCCTCGGGATCACCTTTGCGTCCGAGGATCATGCGCGGAGCCATCGATTCGAGATACCCGGGCTGGTAGGAATCGGTCATCTCGCTCTGAAAGAAGCCCGGTGCAATCGCGTTGACCCTGATGCCTTTTCGCGCCCCCCACTGCTGTGCCAGGTCGCGGGTGAGACCGACGATCGCTGCCTTGCTGGCGCTGTACGCTGCCTGCGGTAGCCCCGCGGTGGTCAGCCCGAGCACGCTGGAGATGTTGATGATGGAACTGCCGGGTGCCATGACCCGCCCACACGCCTGGGCTGCCCAGTAGGAGCCGTTCAAGTTGATGTCGATCACCGAGCGAAACTGCTCGGGGGTCTCGCGGGTCGCCGGGAAGGCGGTGCCGACACCGGCATTGTTGATCAACACGTCGACCTTGCCGAACTCCGTCACGGCGGCATCGACCATCGCGGTGCACTGGTCCGGATCGACCACGTCGGTAGCGACGGTGATCGAACGTCCTCCCACACTCTCGATCAGCTGCGCGGTCTGCGCCAACTTCTCCACTCGGCGTGCTGCGAGCACGACATCGGCTCCGGCCTCGGCAGCTGCCTTGGCAAAGGCGACGCCCAGTCCGGAGGATGCACCGGTGACGATGACCACCGAACCGTCCAGGCGGAATTTGTCCAAGATCGACATATGCGTGACTCTCCTTGTAGCTGGTCGTCAGAACCAGGCGGGGGACATATCGAGGGTGGTGCGATCCAGTCGCGCCAAGAGATCGAGCTGAACATCCACCTTCGGTAGCTCGTAGACGAAGAAATACCGTGCTGCCGAGCGCTTTCCGTCGTAGAAATCGCCGGACTTCGCGCCGACGGCGAGTAACTGCTCGAGCCACATCCATGCGATGACGATGTGTCCCATGGCTTCGAGGTAGGCCGTGGAGTTCGCCAGTGCCACGGCTGCGTCACCGGTCCCCCACACCGCCGCGGTGACCTCGACGATTCTGCTGAATCGTGCGTGCAGTTCCGCGCCGTAGGCTGCACTGTCACCGCCGACCGCGTCTGCACGAGAGACCGTCTTCGAGATCTCCTCTTCGAGAAGAGCCAAACCAGCGCCGCCCTGCATGACGACCTTGCGACCGAGCAGGTCCAACCCTTGGATACCGTGCGTTCCTTCGTGAATCGGGTTGAGTCGGTTGTCCCGGTAGTGCTGCTCGACATCGTAATCGCGGGTGTATCCGTAGCCGCCGTGCACTTGGATGGCCAGACTGTTCGCCTCGAGGCACCACTGCGAGGGCCAACTCTTGGCGATGGGGGTCAGTACGTCGAGCAGCAGTGTCGAGCGCGCCGATTCGGCATCGTCGGACGCCGAATCCTGTAGGTCGACCAGATGCGAGCAGTAGAGACCGAGCGCCAGCGCACCCTCGACATAGGACTTCTGGGCCAACAACATTCGGCGCACATCGGCATGTTCGATCAGAGCCACCGGCGGCGCTGCTGGATCCTTCGCGCCGAGCGGTCGTCCCTGGGTACGCGTCTTCGCGTACTCGACCGATTTGAGGTACCCGACGTAGCCGAGGGCAATGGCGAGAAACCCGACGCCGATCCGGGCCTCGTTCATCATGTGGAACATGTAGGACAACCCGCGGTTCTCTTCGGCCACCAGGAACCCGACCGCACCGGGTTGCCCTGCGGGCGAGTGGGTTCCGTCGCCGAACGCAAGCAATGTGTTGGTGGTGCCGCGGTTGCCCATCTTGTGATTGAGGCCGGTCAGCACGATGTCGTTTCGCTCGCCTGCGCCACCGTCGCCGTTCGGAAGGAACTTGGGAACGATGAACAGTGAGATTCCCTTGACACCGGGAGGGCCGCCGGGTGTCTTCGCGAGCACCAGATGCACGATGTTCTCGGTCAGTTCGTGATCGCCGCCCGAGATCCACATCTTGGTACCGGTGATACGAAAGCTGCCGTCGCCCTGAGGGACCGCTTTGGTCGTGATGTCCGCCAGCGATGACCCTGCCTGTGGCTCCGACAGGCACATGGTCCCGAACCATCGTCCTTCGAGCATGGGCCCGACGTAGTCACGCACCTGATCCGGCGTGCCATAGGTGGCGATCAAGTTGGCATTGGCCATGGTGAGAAAGGGGTAGGACGAGGTCCCGGCGTTGGCTGCCTGGAAGAACGCCATGGCGGCCCGCGACACCGTCGCAGGCAGTTGCATGCCGCCGATCGACTCGTCGAACTGCCCGGCGATCAGACCTGCCGACGCATACACGTCGAGCGCTTCCTTGACCTCGGGAATCAGCTCCACCGAGCCGTCCGCATTCATGGTCGGCTCGTGCGCGTCGGCCTTCTTGTTGTGCGGCGCGAAGTGTTTGCGGGCGATGTCCGCGCTGAGATCGAGTACTGCATCGAAGGTCTCGCGCGAGTGTTCGGCGAAGCGGGGACGGGCGGTCAGGCCGGCTACGTCCAACCACTCGTACAGCAGAAAATCCAAGTCGCGGCGCGAGAGGACATCCGACATTCACTTCTCCGATCGCGAGGGGTGACGCGTGCGCACGATGATGACGAGCACTGTGACGCACGTGACTGTGGATTCACCATACAAGTTGCGCTCCCCCGATTTCACCGAGCACCCACGCGAGCTGTCGCCGTGGATCCGTGCGCGCAGCATGGGCTCGAAAAGCACAGCCAGACAGACTTTTCCGACCAATCGGACTATGAGCAGCGTCACGATTGATCGACCCGCCGTCTGCATATACTTACTTTTGATAACGATTAAAGCCGGACAAGCGCGAGGGAGTCGAGCATGACGCAGACATTGGCCGTCGACAGCCGACAGGATCGTCAGGGCAGGCAACACGATCGATTCCTGAAGCTGCACGAGTCCGACCGGGAGTTTCGTGCCGCCGAACCGGACAGCTCGGTGGCCGACGCTGCCCAGGAATTGTCTCCCAACCTGGCCCGCGTGGTGGCCGAGATCATGACGCGCTATTCGGATCGCCCGGCCCTCGGGCGCCGAGCGCGAGAGATCACCCGGACCGGTGAAACACACACCCTCCGACTGCTCCCCCGCTTCGAAACCGTCACCTACGGGCAGGCCTGGAAAGACGCCGGTGCATTGGCATCGGCGCTGGCGCACGACGGCGTCGGCCCGGGCACCTTCTTCGCAACCCTCGGGTTTGCAAGTGTCGACTACGTCATCGCCGAATTGGCCACGATCCGACTCGGTGCGATTGCCGTCCCGCTCCAGGCGGGTGCCACCGCGGGCCAACTGTCGGCGATCGCCGACGAGGTCGAACCCGTAGTCCTCGCAGCAGACGTCGACAATCTGTCCGTCGCGGTCCAGGTTGCCACTCACTGTCGGTCCGTTCGACGAATCGTCGTCCTGGACTACGACGGCGCCGTCGACACGCAGGCCCGGATCATGAAGTCCGCGCTCGACGAAGCCGAACAGGCAGGAATCGTCATCCGACCGCTGAGCGAACTGATCCAGGACGGCGAGCAGCTACCGGAAGTTCCACTGCCCGATGCCGAAGATCCCGATCGACTCGCGACACTGATCTACACCTCGGGCAGCACCGGAACTCCCAAGGGAGCGATGCACACCGAGCGGATCGTCTGCGGGGCCTGGACCGGGGCCTGGCACCCAACCGGAGCGTCCGCCGAATCCGGGGACGGGCCTGCGTTCCCCGTCGTCACACTCGACTATCTGCCGATGAGTCACCTGGCCGGCCGCGGCCTCGTCTTCTCTGCGCTCGCCGCCGGCGGGACTGTGCACTTCGCCGGAGCCAGTGACCTGTCCACATTGTTCGATGATTTCGCGCTCGCTCGACCTACGATGGCGCTGTTGATTCCCCGTGTCTGCGAGATGATTCGGCACGACGTCCTTGCCGAGATCGACCGCGAGGTGGAACGCTCGAGCGATGCAGACGAAGACCGGGTTCGGCGAGATGTGCTTGAGCGCAGTCGAAACGAGCGATTCGGCGGACGCATCCTGGCAGCGATGGTCGGCACGGCACCGATCGCTGCGGAGGTCAAAGATTTCGTCACCGAGCTCCTCGATATCGAGGTCCGCGACAACTACGGCTCCACCGAAGCAGGAATGGTGCTGCACGACGGCGTCGTCGCGCGCCCACCGGTGATCGAGTACAAACTCGAGGACGTACCCGAGCTGGGTTACTTTTCCACCGACACACCGCATCCGCGCGGGGAACTCCTGCTCAAGACCGCGTCCATCATTCCCGGGTACTACAAGCGCCCGGACGTCACCGCGGAGGTGTTCGATTCGGAGGGCTTCTATCGCACCGGAGACGTCGTCGCCGAGATCGAGCCGGACCGACTTGCCTACGTCGACCGCCGCAAGAACGTTCTCAAACTGGCCCAGGGTGAGTTCGTGGCCCTGGCCCGTCTCGAGGCAGTGTTCGGTACCAGCGAACTCGTCGACCAGATATTCCTCTACGGCAACAGCCAACGCGCATATCTCCTGGCCGTCGTCGTCCCGGCTCGGCCGGATACGACCACTGCCTCGATAATCGAGTCACTGCAAGAAATCGCTCGTACGGAATCGCTGAACTCGTACGAAATTCCGCGCGACGTGACGATCGAGCACCAGCCGTTCACTCAGGACAACGGGCTGCTCTCCGGTGCCGGGAAGCAGCTTCGGCCGAAACTGGTCGAACGCTACGGTGCCGACCTGGAGCGTCGCTACGCAGACCTGGAATCCGGGCAGAACGATCGCCTACGTGAGCTCAGACGCAGCGGTGCCGACGCTCCGGTGCTGCAGACCGTCGGCGATGCCGCGCAAGCATTGCTCGGATGCGATGGATCCGATGTCCGACCGGACGCCCACTTCAGCGATCTGGGCGGAGACTCGTTGTCGGCGTTGACGTTCTCGACACTCCTGCGAGACATCTACGGAATCGACGTACCGGTGGGAGTGATCACCGGGCCGGCCATGGATTTGTCCGCCTTGGCCGACTACATCACCTCGGCTCGGGACAACGATTCCGACACAGCAACATTCGCCTCGGTACACGGACGCGACGCTACTGTCGCCCATGCCTCCGACCTACGCCTGTCCGCATTTCTGGACGAGCAGTTCCTCGAGACTGCCCAGCACGTCTCGGGCTCTCGTACCCGAACGGAAACCGTGTTACTGACCGGTGCCAACGGATATCTCGGCCGCTTCCTCTGCCTGGAGTGGCTCGAGCGTATGGCCGAGGTCGGCGGAACGGTGGTGTGCCTGGTTCGCGGACGCTCGGCCTCCGACGCGCGGTCCCGACTCGATGCAGCGTTCGACAGTGGGGATGCCGAGCTGACCGCTCACTACCGAGCGCTGGCCGAGACTGCCCTCGAGGTAGTAGCGGGAGATCTCGGCACGCCTCGATTCGGCTTGGACAACAACGAGTTCCAAGCGCTTGCCGAGCGGGTCGATCGTATCGTTCACCCTGCTGCGCTGGTGAACCACGCACTACCGTACGAGCACCTGTTCGGCCCCAATGTCGTCGGCACGGCAGAGGTGATTCGGCTCGCGCTCACCGACCACGTCAAGCCGGTGACCTACCTGTCGACGGTTGCCGTCGCTGTGGGCGTCGACGACTTTCGGGAGGACGGCGACATCCGCACGGACAGCCCGTCTCGGTCGGTCGACGATTCTTACGCCAACGGCTACGGAAACTCCAAGTGGGCCGGCGAAGTGTTGCTGCGCAATGCATTCGACGAATTCGGTCTGCCTGTGTCGGTCTTTCGCTCGGACATGATCCTCGCGCACAGCAGGTGGTCGGGCCAGCTCAATGTGCCGGATGTGTTCACACGGCTGATTCTGTCGGTCGTCGCCACCGGCTTGGCCCCTCGGACGTTCTACGCCACAGGAACCGGTGCGCCCACGGACGACAGTGGGCGACCGCTGGCCCATTACGACGGACTTCCTGCCGACTTCAGCGCCGATGCCATCACATCGATCGCCGGTGCCGACGTGTCGGGCTACCGAACCTTCGACATTCTCAATCCGCACGACGACAACATATCGCTGGACACGTTCGTCGATTGGATCCGTGAGGCGGGTCGTGACATCGAGATCGTCGAGAACTACGACGAATGGTTCGAACGTTTCAGCGCCGCAGTGGAGGGTCTGCCGGAGAAGCAGCGTTCGCACTCGTTGCTTCCGTTGATCCACTCGTACGCACAACCGCAGCAGCCGTCATCGGGTGCGATGTTGCCGGCGGACGAATTTGCTGCAGCAGCCGGGGAGATTCCGCACCTCGGTCGTGGGCTGATCGAGAAGTATCTGTCCGATCTCGTTGCCCTCGGTCTGGTGAGCACGCGGTAGTCCACTTCCCTGTGCGGGCGATCGGCCCGCACAGGGAACCGGCCGATCGGCGGCGTTAGACTCGAAGGTCTATGTGGATTGGATGGATAGAATTCGATTTCCTTCTCGGCGATGTGCACTCACTCAAAGAGAAACGTTCCGTTGTCCGGCCGGTGATCTCCGAGATGCACCGAAAATTTGCGGTATCGGTCGCAGAGACCGATCATCGCGAACTTCACCGGCGAGCAGGTGTCGGCGCTTCGGTCGTGGCCGGCGACCTCGATCACGTCACCGATGTTCTCGATCGACTCGAGCGCGTTGCGGCGTCTCGGCCCGAACTCGAGCTCGTATCGGTTCGCCGGCGCACCATCCGAAGCGACGACATCTGATACTCCGTCGGCAACTAACGGCGGACGTCGAACACCTGCTTCTGGATACCGTTTCCGTAGACCTCGTGTTCCACCAGATCGAGATGCGTGGTGTCCTTGTCGGCCGAACTGAACAGGCGCTTTCCCGCACCGAGCAGGATCGGGAACACCAGTAGGTGGTAACGATCGACCAGCCCGGCATCGGCCAGACTGCGACCGAGAGTGGCGCTGCCGTGCACGGAGATGGGTCCCCCGTCGGAGTTCCTGAGCTCGGCGACATCGTCCACGCTGCGCAGAATGGTTGCGGGCCAACGGGAATCATCGCTTTCCAGCGTGGTCGACACCACATATCTGGGCATGGCGTTGTATTCGGCGAAATCGTCCATGGTGGGCCAAACCGGCGCGAATGCCTCGTACGAAGTGCGGCCGAGCAGCAGCGCAGACGCCTCGCTTTGCTCACGGCCCTTGATTTCGTACGCCGCCGGATCGAACTCGATGTCCTTGAACGTCCACCCGGAATTGCGATAGCCCACTTCACCGCCCGGTCCTTCCATCACTCCGTCGAGCGAAATGAACGCGGTCACGATCACAGTGCGCATCGGTGGTCCTCACAGTCATGGGTGTCGGGTGCCGGAATCGTAGACCATGTGATCATCGGTCCACCGATACCATCGTTCGATGACGGTAACCGGCCCCATCGACACCTCCCGGCCGGCGTGGGACGACGACCCTGCTGTCTCCGGTTGGCGGGGCTTGCCAATGTTGGACGGCGACTGCACCGCAGACGTCTGCGTCGTCGGTCTCGGCGGTTCGGGCCTGGCTGCGGTCGCCGATCTGCTCGACCGAGGCCTCGATGTCGTCGGGATCGACGCAGGGCGAGTCGCAGCATGTGCTGCGGGCCGTAACGGGGGCTTTCTGCTGGGCGGCCCGGCAACGTTTCTGCACACGGCTCTGTCGAAGTGGGGGCCGTGCGCCGTCGATCTCTACCGGGCGACGTTGGCCGAGATCGATTCGTTGGAAGCGCTCCTGGGATCGGCGGTTGTTCGCCGAACCGGATCCATCAGGCTTGCGGGCGTCCCGGGTAGGCAGGCCGACCCGGCCGACGCGCAGGATTGCGAGGATCTTCGGAAGTGCCTGGACGAAAACGGTATTGCCGTCGAGCAGTATCAGGACGAGTTGGGACACGGCATCTACCTGCCCGATGATGCGGTGATGAACCCTGCTCGCCGGGCGATCGGGATGGCCGCGATCCTCTCCCCGCGCGCCAGGCTTCACGAGCACACACCTGCTGTGCGTATCGAGTCCGGAGCGGTGACGACGCCCACCGGGGTGATTCGCTGCGATCTTGTACTGGTGGCTATTGACGGTCGTCTCGAACACGTACTCCCCCAGCTGGACGGTCGTGTTCGAACTGCTCGCCTGCAGATGCTCGCCACCGCTCCTGTTTCGGCGGGTCGGTTGCCGTGCCCCGTGTACGGACGGTGGGGGTACGACTATGCACAGCAGGACGCGTCGGGACGCCTGTACGTCGGTGGTGGCCGCGACGTATTCGCCGAGGAAGAGTGGACTTCGGCCGGCGAACCGACGGCCCGAGTGCAGAACTACCTCGACTCGCTCGCCGAGTCCTTTGCCGGTGGACACGTCTCGGTGAACGCCCGGTGGGCTGCGCCCGTGGGGTTCACCGCGGACGGGCGGCCCGTGTGCTGCTACGTCGATGACGGAGTGATCGCGTTCGGTGGCTACAACGGAACCGGCAATCTGGTCGGGCCGGTCGCCGCTCGCGCTGCTGTTGCCCTCGGACTGGACGCGATCGAGGTTCCGAGGTACCTGAGCAGCTGACTCGTGGCAGGGTGGAGCCATGACTGACGATCTGGAACGCACCGAAGACGGGCACTATGTCGTCATCAAGGGGCGGCGTTGGCGTGCAACGGATCCCGACATCCCCGAGGAGCGAAACGCCGAGCTGCGGTCGATTCTGATGGCATGGCGCAGGGAGGTCAAACGGACGTCGGGTGCCCCGGAATCTCGCGCGGGCGTGCAGGCGACCAAGGTCGCTCTCGGCGAACGTGGAACACCGTGGTGGGAGCAGTCCGACGACGAACGGCGGGCCCGGTGGGAGTCCGAAGTACCCACGCCGACAGACGCCGATACCTCGTCCCGGTGACTTTTCGTCGTAGCGCCGGTCTACCGTTTCGACGGATGCCGTCGGTGTACATCAGCGAAGAGGAGCCCTGCCATGTCCATTCTCAATCCGTATCTGTCCTTTGGAGACAACGCCCGCGAGGCAATGGAGTTCTACCGGTCCGTCTTCGGAGGCGATCTGACCGTCACCACGCTCGGCGAAGCACAGGCCAGTGAGGATCCCGCCGATCGAGACAAGATCATGCACGGCCAGTTGACCACTCCGAACGGATTCACCCTGATGGGTGCCGATACGCCATCCTCGATGGAACACACTCCCGGCAGCGCGATGAGCGTGTCGCTCAGCGGCGACGACGAGGACGAATTGACGGGATATTGGGACAAGCTGGCTGCCGACGCTCAATTCACGATGGGCCTCGACAAGGCTCCATGGGGCGACACCTTCGGCATGCTGACCGACAGGTTCGGCGTGCAGTGGATGGTGAACATCGCGGGATCCGCAGGCGGAGCCGGTGGCGAGTAGCCGATGCTAGGCGGTGAGGGTCTTCGGCGGGATCACCTCGCGGAGACCCTCCGGCCCCCAACCCCGGTCGAGCGCAATGATCAATGCTGCACAGCCGATTCCGGACAACACCAACGCAGAACCGAACATCGCCGTATAGCCGAACAGATCGCCCACCACACCGGCTGCGATTCCGGCTGCTCCTTGCGCGAAGACGACCGCACATGCCATGAGCGTGTAATCGCTTCCTGCGAAACGTTTCTCGGATGCGTCCATCATCAGTGCGAATACCGCGACCGTGGCCGCCCCGCCGAGCACGTGTTCGGTGATGTTCGCCGCGATCAGTAGTGGGAATCCACCGATCCCGACAGATGCAATGACGTACAACGCAAGGCTCAGCGTTTGGCTCCCGCCACCGATCAGGAGCGCCCGGCGACGTCCGTGCCGGAAGGTCAGCCATGCACCGAGGGCGGCTCCTCCGAGCGCGGCCACCGAGGACAGTCCGCCCTCGACCAAGGCGATCTGTGGCAGGGACAGTCCACTGTCCGACAGGAACGGTCCCACCAGCGCCGATCCCATCGAGTTTCCGAATTTGAACGCGATAATCAGCAGTATGAACGCCACCATGCCGGGTCGGCGGAGTCTGGACCACCACGCAACCGCAAGCCGAACCGGCGATTCCGACTCGGCGTGCTCATCGGGGACGGCATCCGCCGCGTCCAGCTGCTTGCGCATCCACCACACCGGGACAGTCGTCAACACGATGAGCAACGCCATTGCGACGAACAGCACCCGCCACCCGGCGAAGGTGAACAGCCACAACAGCAGTCCGCCGCCGCACACCATTCCGATCCGGTAGGCACCGACTTGGAGACCATTTCCCAGCCCGCGCTGAGCCGCGGTCAACGTACGCACGGCTATGCCGTCGGTCGCGACGTCCTGGGTGGCCGAGAGCGCGTTCATGACGAAAATTCCGACGAACAGCCAACGCAAGGTCGACGACAGGTCCAGAAACGACAGCGCCAGAGCCACCAACGCAGCCGAACACTGCAGGGACAACAGCCACCGGCGTCTGGATCCGTACCGATCGACGTACGGTGCCCAGAGAAACTTCAGCGCCCACGGCAGAAACAGCACACCGGTGGCACTGATCTTCACCAACGAGAAACCGGACTCTCGCAGCACAACCGGGAGTGCCTGGGTGAAGAATCCGAACGGCAGTCCTTGGGCAAAGTAGAGAGCCCCGAGCAAGGTGAGGGTCCCGACGGTGAACGAAGCCGGACGCACCGCATTGGTCATGTCGGCCATCGTGTCAGAGCGTCGTCGGACCCGCTGACCGCACGACCGGTCGACCGAGAACAGTGCGGCGTCTTGCCGTCGTGGGAGCTCGCATTTCTCGTAAGCTGACGCGACCGACGCTTCGGACTTCGCGCTGTGTCTCAGACGTCGGCGTCGATTTTCTCCTGTTCGCCGCGACGCATCGCCATGTACTCGGAGAGTTCGCGCTTGACCACAGGCAACAGCAGGTACAGACCGGTGATATTGACCAGGGCCAGCAGGAACAGAGTGGCATCGGCGAAGTCGAGAACCGAGCCGAGCGACAGTACCGTTCCGATGACGGTGAACACGCAGAACATGATGTTGAAGAAACTGCGCGAGAGACGGCTGCGTCCGAACAGTGACGTCCAGGCCTGCAGCCCGTAGTACGCCCAAGTGATCGCCGTCGACAGCGCGAACAGCGCCACCGCCAACGTGAGGACATACGGGAACCACGGGAGAACGGTCTCGAAGGCGTCCGAGGTCAGCGTGACGCCGCCGGCAGGTAGTTCACCCGTTTCGGCGACGATCGCGCGCTGGTCCTGCCAAGACACGGTGTTGGCTATGACGATGGTCAGCGCCGTCGCGGTACAGATGACGACGGTGTCGATGAAGGGCTCGAGCATTGCCACGAAGCCTTCGGTGACCGGGTGTCGGGTCTTGACGGCCGAGTGTGCGATGGCCGCAGATCCCAACCCTGCCTCGTTGGAGAACGCGGCGCGCTGGAACCCGATGATCATGACGCCGAGTACGCCGCCCGCCACTCCTTCCGGCGAGAATGCACCCTCGAAGATCGCTCCGAACGCGGTGGGGACCGACCGGAAGTTCACTGCGATGACCACGCCGCACGCGACGACGTAGATCAGCGCCATCGACGGGACGAGTTTGGCGGTCACGGCCGAGATCGACTTCATCCCGCCGATGATGACGAGTCCGATGATCAGCGCGATGACGAGACCGAACACCGCTTTCGCACCGTCGGAGCCGAGGAAGCCGTCCTCTCCGCCGGTGACCGAGCGAACCTGTGCGTACGTCTGGTTGGCCTGGAACATGTTGCCACCGCTGACGGCGAAGAACGTGATGATGATGGCGTAGAAGACGGCCATTACCTTGCCCACCTTGGCGAGCCCACGCTCGGCAAGTCCCTTGGTGAGGTATTTCATCGGCCCGCCGGACACGGTGCCGTCCTCGTTGATGTCTCGGTACTTCACCCCGAGGGTGCACTCGACGAATTTCGATGCCATGCCCAGCACGCCCGCGAGAATCATCCACAGCGTGGCACCGGGGCCACCGAGCGTCACTGCGACCGCGACACCGGCGATGTTGCCGAGCCCGACGGTTCCGGACACAGCGGCCGTGAGAGCTCGGAAGTGGCTCACTTCCCCGGGTGCATCGGCCTCGTCTTCTTTTCCGCTCACCAGGATCAACGACCTTTTGATCCCGCGGAATTGGATGAATTTGAAGGTGACCGTGAAGATGACGGCACCGAGGATCAGCCACAGCACTATCAAGGGAACCGCTGCTCCGCCGATGTTCACGGTGAAGAAGACGAAGTTGGACACTGCTGCGGAGATCGGATCGAACGCATTGTTTATCGCTGTCTCGATGGAGCTGAGTGTGCCTCCATCCGCGGCCAGATGTTCGGTGGCGAGGGGGTGAGAGCTCATACCTTACGAGTGAACATCACCCGAAGCACGGTCGAAGCCATTTACCAATATCTGAGCGAATGTTTACCTGAATTTGACCGAGTCGGTCGGCCGATCATGGTGTGGTCCGAGCAGGAATTCGTCTGAGAAGCACTGTGGCCGCGTCGAGTACCGCGTCGCGGTCGTAGGTCAGGCGGTAGTCGAAGAGCGTCGTTCCGTCGGGCGCGACTCCGCACTCGACGGCGATCAACGCCGCGCTCGACATCGGTGCCACGACCACCGTCGAGCGCTCCATGTTCAACGGCTCGTTCTCCCCCACCGCTACCGACCGAAAGCGGTGCTGGATCAGCGCAGGATCGGAGCCGAACACGGCTACGAGAGCAGTGCGCGCGGCCAGGTCGTCGAGGACGGCGGCACGTGCGGGCGTCAGCCTGTTCGACACATTTGCTGTTGCCAACACGACCGTCGACGGTCCGGTGCCGAACGCACTGGTCAGCAGGCTGTTCTCGATGGCCTCGAGAAAAGCCGTACCGGCGTGCCTGCGGGCACCGAGCTGGTGGGTCAGACCGAACGGTGTCACCGCGACCGGAGCGCGGACGGTCACCGTGGCATCCAGCGAAGGCGATCCGACAGGGCTCGACAGGTCGCCGAAATCCGGGAGGGGCCCCGGAGCGCCGTAGAGGAAACCCTGACCGAGAACGGCACCCATGTCGCGTGCACAACGTTCGTGCGAGTCGGTCTCGATTCCCTCGGCCAACACGAGGGCACCGGTGCGTTCGGCCTCGGCGGCGACGGCAGCGACTATGGCGGCAGTCCGATCCGTCGGTCGCTCGTGCACGAGAGTCATGTCGAGCTTGATGACGTCGGGACGCAACAACGGAATCAACGCCAGACTGGACGAGTCCGCACCCACGTCGTCGATGGCCACTCGCCAACCCATGTTTCGAGCGTGCTCGGCCGCGCGCAGCAGACCGGCCGGATCACCCATCAAGTCTCGTTCGGTGATTTCGACGGTGATCGACATCCGCGCTGCGTCGTCGATCAGCTGCAAGCGGTCCCGGGGCGGCGGCGTATCCAGCGCGGAGGGTTCCGCATTGACGAACAGCGGCAGCTCGGCGGGGTAGCCGGCCTCGATGGCACGGTCCAGTGCGCTCGCCCTGCACCGCCAGTCGAAGTCGTTGGTGACACCTTGTTCCCGTGCGGCGCGCAGAAGTTCCGATGGAGAAGCCGACGGACCATCGCCGCAGGTCCGGACGAGGGCCTCGAACCCCACCACGGCGCGGTCGTCCAGCGAGACGATCGGTTGGTACGCAGAAGTGATGTCGATCGACATCGGCGAGATCTGCGCATTCGTCGATCGGGTACGCACGGGTAGGACCTTTCTCGACGGCTGTTAAGTCTGTTCCCCACCCCGGTGAGCCATCATGCCCGATGAATCCGCGGGATCGAGAACCCGCTGCGCTTCGGACGACGATTCGTTCGCTATAGGGTGCTCGAAGTAGTCGACGAACGGCGGTCAATCACGATGGAACAGGATCCAGGTTCCCGCGCTGCCCGAGATGGAGTGTTCGCGGGGCGATACCGACTGGGCGCAGTTCTGGGACGCGGTGCGATGGCCGACGTCGTGTACGCAGAAGATCAGGTGCTCGGCAGGTCGGTTGCGGTGAAGATGTTCCGCCACGGCGAGCCTCGGGACTCGGTCCAACGGATCGACGCGGAAATTCGCACCCTGGCGTCGCTGTCGCACCCGGGCCTCGTCACGTTGTACGACGCTGGAACTGCGCCGGACGCCAGCGGGATCTCGTCGCCCTACCTGGTGATGGAATTGATCGACGGACCGACGCTGAGCACCTTTCGCCAGAACAGGTCCATGCCCGGCGTCCACGTCGCACGCCTGGGTAGCGAGATAGCAGAAGCGCTCGCGTACATCCACCAACGTGGGGTGGTGCACCGAGACATCAAACCAGCCAACATCCTGATCGCGCGGGCCCCTGACTCAGGTTCGGATCACTGCGTCAAGCTGGCCGATTTCGGTATCGCCCGCATCGTCGACGCCGAGCGACTCACCGAGCACGGCACCACAGTGGGCACCGCGCACTATCTCAGCCCGGAGCAGGCGACGGGTACGTCCGCCGGCCCTCCTACCGACATCTACACTCTCGGCCTCGTTCTCATCGAATGCCTTACCGGCACAATGGTATTCGAGGGCAGCGCGGTGGCCGCCGCAGTCGCTCGCCTACACCGTGATCCCACCGTTCCCGAGGAGCTCGGGCCGCAGTGGCACTCCTTGCTCACTGCTATGACGTCGCGGCAGCCGGAGGATCGCCCGGACGCAACCGAAGTCGCACACCGACTGCGCAGAATCAGCCGAACTTCGACCCCGATCTCCCCGACTGCCGTGATGCCTGTCGAGCGCACCGACGTAGTCGCTGCTGATGCGGTCGGGCCCGCACACCTTCCTCCGCGTCGACGGTGGATCGTTCCCGGGGCGGCCGCGCTCGTGCTCGCACTCGGAGCGGGGATCTTCTGGATTGCGTCCAGCGCAAGCGACGATCCGGTTCAGGTGCCTGCTACCCCGGCGCTACCGACACCTGACGCGTCGACGATCGAAGTG
Source organism: Rhodococcus sp. PSi06 (assembly GCF_054960675.1). Taxonomy (NCBI): domain Bacteria; kingdom Bacillati; phylum Actinomycetota; class Actinomycetes; order Mycobacteriales; family Nocardiaceae; genus Rhodococcus; species Rhodococcus sp. PSi06. The sequence goes on along the minus strand of NZ_JBHNYO010000013.1, from coordinate 36,455 downwards.
CCCCGGACACAAACGCCGGAGGCTTCGGTCACCGACATCTCGAACCCATCCGCCGCCGAGATCACACTTCCATCCAACCCGGCACCGGTTTCCGCAGCCGCACCCGCCGCACCCGCCGCACCCGAGCAGAACCAAGACCCGGGGACCGGAAACGGCAATTCAGGCAACGCGAACGGCAACGCGGGCCAGGGAAACCCAGGAAATGGCAATTCGGGTCCGGCAAAGCCCGGAAACGGCAATTCGGGTCCGGGTAAACCCGGTCGAGGGAACTGAGCAGGCCCACGTGATCGGAGCAGCCATGACCCATGTAGACACGATCGTGGTCGGAGCAGGAATCTCCGGTCTTACCGCCGCCAGGATTCTGCACGGTGCGGGTCGGCGGGTCCTCGTTCTCGAGGCACGCGACCGCGTGGGTGGCCGAGTGTGGACGATGCGCGCCGACGGTGACATCCTCGACGCCGGCGCCTCCTGGATTCACGGAATCGACAACAATCCGCTTGCCGAGGCCGTGCATGCGTTCGGGATTCGCACCACCGAATTCACCGTGGGCAGCTATCAATCGGATGGCCGGCCCATCGCGTACTACTCGCCCACCGGCATCAGGTTGAGCGAAGACGAGGCCGCGCGGTTCGCCGCAGACGTACACGACTTCGACGAACGATTCGCCGGAACAATCGCCGAGTGTCCTGCACGGACATCGTTCGGCGAGGCGGTGGAAGCGACTCTGGCGCAGCTGGATTGGGGCAACGATCGAATCGACCGAGTTCGTGAGTTTCTCGGCCACCGAGCGGAGGAACAACTGGGGGTGGACCCAGGCGATCTCGACGCACACGGTTTGGACGACGACGCCATCGACGGCGACGAAGTGGTGTTCCCCGACGGCTACGACGAACTCGCAGTCCGTCTCGCCCAGGGGCTCGACGTTCGCCTGGGACATGAGGTGATGCATGTCGGCTGGAGTGAGGACGGAGTGGTCGTGAAGACCGCCACCCAGTCGTTCTCCGCCGAATGCGCCGTGATCACGGTGCCGATCGGGGTGCTGAAATCATCGGACTTCATCGTCGAACCTCCCCTGCCGGAGCCTGTTTCGGGTGCACTCGATCGGCTCGAGATGAACGCCTTCGAGAAAGTCTTCCTCCGATTTCCGGTCAAGTTCTGGGACGAGGACGTCTACGTGATCCGGCAGCAGGGCGAGGCCGGGCGTTGGTGGCACTCGTGGTACGACGTGACCCAGCCGGGCGGCAGTCCGACACTTCTCACGTTCGCCGCGGGGCCGTGTGCACAGCAGACCCGACACTGGTCGGACGAACGCATCGGGGAATCCGTCACCGACGCACTGCGCGGCATCTACGGCGACCTCGTCGTATCGCCGGACACCGTGTACGTGACTCAGTGGCAGGACGATCCGTTCTCCCACGGCTCGTACTCGTACATGACGGTCGGTGCGCAGACTCGTGATCACGACGATCTCGCGACGCCGATCGGCGGTGTGCTGCATCTTGCCGGCGAGGCAACCTGGACCGATGACCCGGCTACGGTCACCGCTGCCTTGAAGTCGGGACATCGTGCTGCAGAGCGCATTCTGCAGCGCTCGGTTCCGTTGCGCGAGATCTGGAATCCCGCGGACCACTGTCGATAGGTACCCGGTAGTCCTGCTCGACTTGATGCGAGGCGGATTCTTGCTCAATCCGATCGCCATCGCACTGATCACCATTGCCGCGTCCACGGTGTTCGCATGGCCGCTGGGTATTGCATTCTGATTGCCGAACAGACTCGGCCGCAGGAAAAGAAAATTCATCGATTTCGCCCATGAAACGAACTTGGGGAATACCATAACGGTTTCATCCAGGCGGATGACCCGTTCCTGGGGCACGACGCCATCCCCTGGTCGGTGCCGATGCGGCGTTGTTCTCCGCCTCGGCGGGCACGGGGGTGGGGCATGGTTTCGGACGTGATCGATTGCAAGGTTGTGTTCGCACACGACATCGACCAAGTGTGCGAGGTCTTGAGCGCGGTCGAGATGTACCCACGCTATTTCCCCGGTCTCGAATACTGCACCCTCGGTGAATCCGCCACCGGTTATCGGTGCGGCGTCGGCGGTATCGAGCACGCCCTCGAGCTCGTTGTGAACCGGCGAAATCAACCGATCATCACCGTCGAGCACACCGCTTCGGGCGGCTTCATCAGATTCACCTTGACCAGACGCGCGGCCGGCGAGACGAAGATCGACGTCACCGTGTTCAAGGCGGGCCTCGGTGGGGCCTACGTACCTCAACCCGAGAACAACCGCGCGGTCGTCGACTGGGTCATGGGAGGGCTTCGTACACTGCAGAACTCGCTCTCCGGTACGGCGAACTCGGTGGTGTCCAACAGCGGGGACTCTCGCTCGCTACAACTGGCAATTCTGAAAACCATGGTCGCAACCGGCGTGGTCCGTGCTGCCCGACCCGACCGTGCGTACCGACAGTTGAACTCCCTGTCCAAATGGGGCTTCACCCTCGGCGGCGGATTCGCGGCCGCCGCAGCTCGGTCCCCCGATGAGATCGCCGTGATCGACGACCGCGGAACTCGCACGTTCTCCGAGATCCACCACCGGTCGCGTCGCATCGCTGCAGGTCTCGCGGCATCCGACATACGCCCGGGAAGCACCGTCGGAATACTGGCGCGAAACCACTCGGCCATGATCGAATGCACCGTCGCTTGCGGCATGCTGGGAGTTGAGGTGGTACTTCTCAACACCGGTCTGGCCGCGCGCCAGATCGAGGTGATCGCCGAACGACACCAGCTCCGAATGCTGTTCGTGGACGACGAATTCGACTCGATCGTTCGCTACCTGCCGGACGACGTCGCGCGGGTCAGCCTGTCCTCTCGTACCGGCATTCCGCACCGGCGCACCCTGGAGAATTTCGTCGCTCCACCGTCCGCCACCTTCGCCATGCCGGATCGTCCCGGGTCGGTGGTCGTGTTGACATCCGGCACCAGCGGGGCACCCAAAGGCGCGCTTCGACCCACGCCCAGGGGATTCGGAACCATCGCTGCCATGTTGTCTCGCATGCCTCTGCGAATGAACGAGCGGATGCTGATAGCAGCACCGATGTTCCACAGCTGGGGATTGGCAGCACTGCAGATCAGTACACCTCTACGGGCCACGGTGATACTCCAGGATCGATTCGATCCCGAGGACTGCCTGCGCGCAATCGAGGAGCATCGCTGCACTTCTCTGATCGCCGTGCCCATCATGCTTCAACGCATACTCGATCTTCCCGAAGCAGTGAGATCGCGCTATGACACCTCGAGCCTGCGGGTTGTCGCATGCAGTGGGTCGGCGTTGACCGGATCGACCGTCAGCCGCTTCATGGCCGTATTCGGCGACATCCTCTACAACTTCTACGGTTCCACCGAGGTTTCGTGGGCGACGATCGCCAATCCCGACGACCTTCGCGCTTCTCCGGGCACTGCGGGACGACCCCCACTCGGTACCACGATCGCGGTACTCGACGCCGACGGCAATGCGTTGCCGGTGGGAAGCCTGGGGCGAATCTTCGTGGGTAACGACATGTTGTTCGACGGCTACACCAACGCCGAGCCGCCCTCGACGGCCTCCGCTCGCGGAGCGGCACTGATGGACACCGGCGATCTGGGATACATCGACTGCAACGGCCGCCTGTTCGTCTGCGGTAGGGACGACGAAATGATCATTTCCGGGGGCGAAAACGTCTTCCCGGGGCCGGTCGAAGATGCCATCGCCAACCTTCCTCAGGTCGGCGAGGTCGCGGTGGTCGGCGTACCGGACAACGAATACGGACAGCGCCTCGCGGCCTTCGTCGTAGGCCGCGGAGCAGCCGGGCTCGATGCCGACATGGTGCGTGCCTACATCAAGAATCGTTTGAGCCGCTTCAGCGTTCCCCGGGACATCACGTTCTTGGACGAGCTCCCTCGCACTGCCACCGGCAAGGTGATCAAGCGGATGCTTATCGAGCCACCCACCGTCGCCGGAATGTGAACGTGTCCTCGCTTCTCGTACGGCGGCACACACTGCAACGTCCCTAGGAACCGTCGACGAACAGCGGTCGTCGACCGTCTCCACGCCGCTCGGCTACTATCTCAGTTGTTTGACTATTCAGAATCTGAGACTGTTGCCGGACTCAGCGGTGCCGTGCGCATTCCGCACAGCCGATACGGGAGGGACGCGAATCGCCATGCCTGAGCAGCACGAGGAACCTCGCGGAGAGAAGTCGACCCAGGATCGCCGCGAGCACTCGTCCTTTCTCCAACTGTTCCTCGAAGCCACACGTCACGAAGAACCACCCGGCGACGACGCGTCGTCCGAGAGTCACTGATCGGATCTGCAGCGTTCTCGGTGCCCAAGAATCCGGAAGACATCCCGGACAGTTCACGTCATGCCTACGGAACGGAGACCGTCGCCAGACCCGGAGTGATGATGCCGCCGCTCGAGACGATCGTGATCGCAACCTGACCCGGGCCGGTCGCAAGTGTTGCTTCGGGAACGAGGCCTTGCAGTCCCGCCGAGGTCACCGCGGTGCCGACCGCCCCGCTCGACAGGTTCACCCAGTACACCTGTGACGAGATGAGGCATCCCCAACCGCCCTCTTTTCCACCGGTGATTCGGATCGTGCCGGCCTGCTCTCCGACGACAGCGACACATCGAACAGAGGGAGCATCGAAGCTCCCGTTGGGATTTCCGAACGGTGCCGGGTCGATCTGAAACGGTACTGCTGTAGCCGCGGACGCAGTACCCACCGTCGCCAGAGCAGATCCGAGAACAATCGATGCGCAAACAACAAGCGTGCGAACAAGTTTCATGTCGACAACCTCCGTAGCTTGGATAATGACTCCGGGGCCAGTCTCCTCGCCCGGTATGGATACGACAAGGGCCGCTGCGCAATCGAGACCTGGTCGCGATGTCCTGCAATGATCCAACAGATCACGCCGATCGATTTCGTCTGAGATACTTCGATCCGATTCGACGCGGCGCAGGGAGCATGATGTCCGACATTCGAGTAGTGATCGCCGACGACGATGTGCTGTTGCGTGAGGGGTTGTCCAGCCTGCTCACCCAAGCGGGACTGAGCGTCGTGGGGCGGGCCGGCGATGCCGGGGAGTTACTGGCCCTTCTCGAAACCGATCGACCCGAGCTCGCGATCATCGACATCAGAATGCCTCCGACGTACACCGCCGAGGGGCTCGATGCAGCATTGCGCATTCGGTCCGAATTCCCCGAGGTCGCGCTACTTCTTCTGTCTGCCCATGTCGAGGTCGATCATGCACTGGAGCTACTCGACAGCGGAAACAACAGCGCGAAAGGTGTCGGTTATCTGCTCAAGAGCAGGGTGACCGATGTCGCGGACTTCGTCTCCACAATTCATCGCGTCGCCGCCGGTGCATCCGTCATCGACCCAGCGCTGGTCTACGAGCTGGTGGCAGCAAAGCGTCGCGGAGATCCGCTGGGCGCGCTCAGTGGCCGCGAACGCGATGTCCTCACGTTGATGGCCGAGGGACTGTCCAACGCCGGTATCGGGCGTCGCCTGTGGATCACCGAGGGAACCGTCGAAAAGCATGTGCGGAGCATTCTCACCAAGCTCGACCTGGCGGAGACAGCCGACGACCACCGTCGAGTACGGGCCGTGATCCTCTACCTCGACACCGTCGGCTGATGGTCGATCACGGGCGCAGCATGGTCTCGATGGCGGCAGCGGAGAGCTCGAACTTGGGCAGAAAACCAAGGGCCGAACTCGCTTCCACCATGTCCGCAAAATCGTCTTCGTCGTGCGTCGACACCAAAATGATGGCCGGCCTCGGCGTGAGCGCTGTCGAGTCGAGGGCTTCGACCACGTCGAAGCCGTTGTCGGTGCCGAGATCGATATCCACCAGGACCAGACTCGGGTGGGTCGATCGTGCGGCGCGAACGGCCTCGACCAACGTCGATGCCGTTCCGACCACGTGGATGCCGGCCGATTCGAGCAACCGACTCGCAGCGACGCAGTACGCGTCGCTGTCGTCGATTATCAAACACCGCAGGCTCGAGGACGTCACTCCACCGAGACTGTCAGAAACACCGGAGTCCGGCATTGCGGTTAACGGTACTTTCGTACTCCGGATTCGGCGATGACCGCCGCGACAGCTCTCCGCGATCGGCTCACGACCCTGATACTGCGGCCGAGCTCTCCCCCGGTGGCGTGGGGGGCGGTACTGGCCGCGGCGCTGATCGCGCTCGAGGTCTTCGTCGTACTCCTCCTCAAACGCGTCGCCCCCGAGAACGCCTTCGGAGCCGTCTTTCTGTTCGGCGTTCTGGTGGTGTCTGCGGGTTGGGGCTTTCGTTTGTCGATAGCGACGTCGGTGGCGAGCGCTGCCGCCTACGCCTACATCCACGTCATCGAGAGCAGTGAAAGTCTCGTCCCAGCGGTCATCGTCTTCCTTGCCCTGGCACTGCTCACCAACATGCTTGTCGGTCAATCACGTTTGCGCGCAGCCGAATCCGATCAACGTCGCCGTGAAGCAGACCTGCTCGCTCTGTTCGCACGAACGATGTTGCGCTCGGATTACACACCGGAAATGCTCGACGCAGCCAGCAGCCGCTTGTCTGCCGTACTCGATTTGCCCTACGCGGTGTTGGGGTCCGGGGATGCTCCCGCTGCGTCGGATCAGGAGAAGATCCTGATGCACGACGGGCCTGCCGTGACCGCGTCCCTGGTCGTACCCGCGAATTTGGATCCGACGGTGTCTCGCCGTATCCGACGGGTCGTACCCTCGATCGAGGCTTTGCTGGCAGCCGCGCGCGAGCGGCAGGACATGCACGGACGCACCGTTGCACTTGCGCGACAACAGGCTTCGCTGCGACGAGTTGCCACACTGGTTGCGCTGCGAGCCGAACCCGAGGAGGTGTTCGCGGCCGTTGCGCACGAGTTGGCCGACGGGCTGGACAACGAACATGTCTGTGTTGTGCGGTACGCCGAGGATCGCTACACGATCATTGCCCACCGCGACGAGGTCGAACACTCGCTGAGTGTGGGCGACGAGCTGCCGATCGGTGGGCGAAACGTTGCCACCATGGTTCGGGAGACCGGTCTCGCCGCGTCCATCGACTTCGCCACTGCGACAGGAGACATCGCGGTGCGGCTGGAAGGTCGAGGAATCGTGCAGTCCGAGGGCGTACCCATCTCGGTGAACGGTGCGACGTGGGGAGCAATCATCATCGGCACCACTGCCGTTCGAGACTTCGTGGGCGACGGTATGCGTGACCGCTTGACCGATTTCGCCGACCTCATCGCCCTCGCCGTGTACAACCACGACACACGGCTCGAGCTGACCCGGTCTCGATCTCGCGTGGTCGCCGCGGCAGACCAGGCACGACGCGGCATCGAACGCGACTTGCACGACGGCGCACAGCAACGAATCGTCTCTTTGGGAATGGAACTTCGGGTTGCGCAGGCTGCTGTTCCGAGCCACCTCGGCGACTTGCGGGACAGCTTGGATCGCAGTGTCGACACTCTGTCTCAGGTGCACAACGACCTACGAGAGCTCTCGCGCGGCATACACCCCGCGATTCTTTCCCGCGGCGGATTGGCCCCCGCCCTCAAAACTCTGGCGCGGCGCAGCCCCGTGCCGGTCTCCCTCAGCACCGACATTCCCTCCCGCTTGGCCGAATCCGTCGAGGTAGCAGCGTATTACGTTGTTGCCGAGGCCTTGACGAACACGGCCAAGTACGCCGCTGCCACGGACGTCGAGATCACGGCACGCGTGATAGACGAGAACCTCGAAATGACGGTGGTCGACAACGGCAGGGGCGGCGCTGATGCGAACAACGGGTCCGGTCTCATCGGCCTGCAGGATCGGGTGGCAGCGGTCGGTGGAACGCTGACCATCGTCAGTCCGCACGGTGCCGGCACCGTGCTCTCGGTGCGGATAGGCCTCACTACCGGGTAGCCGGTAGTGAGGCCGCCGGTATCCACTCCCCCGTGTTGGACGCCAGCAGCGAGGCTTTCCCCGGGCTCTCGGACGAAGGTTGTCGGTACCCCGCAGGAACACCGACACGTAGGAGAGACCATGCCGTACATCACCACCACCGACGGAACCCAGATCTACTACACCGAGCAGGGCACCGGAAAGCCGGTTCTGCTCAGCCACGGCTGGCCACTGTCCTCCGACGCGTGGCAGCTCGAGCTCAAGCTCCTCGCCGATGCCGGCTACCGCGCCATCGCTCACGATCGCCGCGGACACGGCCGGTCCTCGCAGACTGCCGTCGGCCACGACATGGACACCTACGCGAAGGATCTGGCCGAATTGGTCGAAGCCCTCGACTTGCAGGATCTCACCCTCATCGGGCATTCGACCGGTGGCGGCGAAGTGGTGCGGTACGCCGCGCAGCACGGTGGCAATCGCGTCGCTCGCATCATCACCGCGGGCGCCGTTCCCCCGATCATGCTGAAGTCCGAGGCCAATCCTGAAGGCACCCCGATCGAGGCACTCGACGACATCCGTAACGGCGTTCTCTACGATCGCTCGCAGTTCTACAAGGATCTGTCCGAGGCGTTCTTCGGAGCCAACCGCGAGGGCTCCAACATTTCCCAGGGCGCCAAGGACGACTTCTGGCGACAGGGCATGTTGGTCAATCTCACTGCTGCGTACGACTGCGTGAAGGCGTTCTCCGAGACCGACTTCACCGAGGATTTGAAGGCTCTCTCAGTTCCGATCTTCATCGCCCACGGCGATGACGACCAGATCGTTCCGATCGCCGCGGCGGCGCTGAAGACCGCCGAACTCGTCAAGGACGGCACTCTCAAGGTGTACCCCGGTGCGCCGCACGGCATTTACGGCGAGTACCAGAAGGCCTTGGACGCAGACATTCTCGACTTCATCGCCAAGTAATAGCTCCGCTATCGCCCTCCGGAAGCAAAGGTGACATCACGATGATCAGACCGTACACAGTCGTTGGAGCAACCGGAGGGCAGGGCGGCGCAGTGGTGGATGCCCTACTGGAGCAGGGGCAACCGGTGCGTGCAGTGGTGCGGCGCTCGTCGGCCCGGGCGGATCGCCTACGTGAGCGCGGTGCCGAGATCGTCGTCGCAGACATCACCGATCGCGAATCGTCCGCGGCTGCACTGCGGGACAGTGCCGGCGCGTTCGTGATGACGACGCCCTTCGAGGACGGTCCCGCGGCCGAGTCGGCGCAAGGCGCAGCCCTCGTCGATGCGTGCATCGCCGCAGAGGTTCCGCACGTGGTGTTCTCCTCGGTTGCGAGCGCGGATCGCCGCACCGGCGTCCCGCACTTCGAGACCAAAGCCGAAACCGAGGCACTGCTGAGTCGGTCGGGACTGTCGCACACGATCGTCGGTCCAACCTACTTCTACGACAACCTCCTCGGCAGACTCGACGATGTTATGGCCGGTCGGCTCGATCTGCCACTTCCGATCGACACGCAGCTGCAACAGTTGTCTCGGAGGGACCTGGGTCGCTTCGTCACCCTCGTGCTGATGGAGCCAGCGAGATTTCGTGACAAGCGAATCGATCTTGCCTCGGACGACCCGACGCCGGCGGCGATGGCAACGACTCTCGGGCGCGTCTTCGGGACGACGGTGCGGCCCCACTCGAGCCGAGCAGCGGACATCGCGTCCGAGGATATGAGAGCAATGTTCCAATTCCTGACCGACGTCGGATACGACGCCGATATCGACGGTCTGAGATCCACCTACCCCGAGGTCGAGTGGCAGACGTTCGCGCAGTGGTCGGCGGGACTGGCATGACCACCACCGACACGCCACCGGCGGCTCCGTCCGCGTGGTCACCGCTGCGCAACACCGTCTATCGCAGCCTCTTCATCGCCCAGTTGGTGTCCAACATCGGTGCTTGGATGCAAACCGTCGGCGCACAGTGGTTCTTGGTCGAGCGCGAGGCGTCGACCACCGTTATCGCAGCTGTGCAGACAGCGAGTCTGCTCCCCACACTGCTGCTGGCCCTGCTGGCGGGCGCACTCGCCGACGCCCTGGATCGCCGAGTTCTGCTCATCGTGGTCGGTGCCGGGTCGATGCTGACCGGAATCGTGCTGACCGTGTTGTCGTGGACCCACACCTTGACTCCATGGGGCCTGCTCGCCTGCACCTTCGTATTGGGTTGCTGGACATCACTTTCCGCACCCGCATGGCAGGCGATTCAACCCGAGCTGGTTAGCCGTGAAGAAATCCCGGCCGCCTCGGCTCTCGGCAGCGTCACCGTCAACGGGGCGCGTGCCATCGGGCCGGCGCTCGCCGGCGTGCTGGTGGCATTGGCCGGCCCGACGTTCGTATTCGCCATCAACGCCGCGTCGTTTCTCGCGACACTGAGCGTGTTGATTGCCTGGAAGCGGCCCAAGCACCCGCAGACCGACCGCGAAGGCCTCGCCGAGTCGATCCTTTCCGGTATTCGGTACGTCCGATCCGGACCGATCATTCGACGCATCATTCTTCGCTCCGCAGTGTTCGCCTTCCCCGCGTCCGCGTTGTGGGCGCTGCTGCCGTCCGCGTCGTCGAAGGTTCTGGGGCTCGGTGCAGTGGGCTACGGCGTGATGTTGGGTGTGCTGGGAGTCGGGGCCGTGATCGGCGTCGCGGTGACACCGAGTCTGCGCACGCACTTCTCGGGCAACACACTGCTGGCAGGCTCCGCCGTCGGATACGCCATCGGAGTTGCCGCGCTCGCCTGGCTACCGCTGTGGGCGGTCGTCCCGGCACTGTTGTTGTCCGGAATCGCGTGGATCACGACACTGACAGCCCTCAATGCTTCGATCCAGCTGTCCCTCTCGACCTGGGTGCGAGCGCGCGGGATGTCGGTTTACCTCCTCGTGTTCATGGGTTCTCAGGCCATCGGGTCCCTGCTGTGGGGCTGGTTGGCGTCGAAGATCGGAATCGTCGACGCTTTGGCGGTGGCGGTGGCCGCACTGGCCCTCGTCGCGGTCAGTGTCGCCGTTCTGCCCCTGCACCCCCAGACCGGCGTGCTCGATCGAGCGGTGTCGGTGGCCTGGCCGACCCCCACAGTGGTGTTCGAACCCGATCCGGACGACGGGCCGGTACGCATCACCGTGTCGTATCGCGTCACGAAAGACACCCTGGATCAGTTTCTGACATCGATGGCACCGGTCGGAATCGCGCGTAAGCGAACGGGGGCGTACGCCTGGAACCTCTACCGAAGTCTGGACGTCGACGACACCGTGGTCGAACAGTTCACCGTCCCATCGTGGAGCCAGTATCGCCGTCAGCGAGAAGAACGATGGACAGGCTCGGACCACGACGTGATGCGCGATGCGCTGCGCCACACCGTAGACGGCGCCACCCGAACCGAAACCCATGACATCGCACTGTCGGTGCGAACGAACCCGAACGGAAAATGATGGACAACGCACTCACGGGCGTGGGGAACGTCTTCTACTTCTCGGACGATCTCGCCACTGCCGTCGACTGGTACCGAACGCTTCTGGGAACAGAACCGGTCGACGTGCACGAGCAACTCGCTGCCTTCGACGTCTCCGGAACCCGGCTCACCGTCCATGTCACCGACACCTACAACCGGCCCGCGGGTACGGCCGGTGCGGTCTCGTACTGGGACGTTGCCGACGTGGATGCCGTGGTTGCCAACTGTGTCGATCGCGGAGGCGTCGTACATCGAGGTCCGAAGTCGGTGTTCACCGGTGAACGTCTGTGCCAGGTTCTCGATCCCTTCGGCAACCTCATCGGCTTCCGGCAGCCAGGTTCCGGTCGTGAACACAGCTGACAACACCCCTCGGTGGGCGACTGTGCGTCGAGACCTGGGCGCGGTCACACGGACGGACTTGGTGTCCTCGCTGGTGCTGGGAGTCGCGTGCGGGGCGGTGTATCTACTGATGGTCGACGGCGTCGGCCGGGTGCTGTCCCAGGCTCGCGAATCCCGAGAGATCGGTGCGATGTGGGCCGTCGTGGCGACCATCTTCGTCTTCCGCTCGACACTGTCCGATCGCCTGGCAGACACACGGTCTCGACTGGCTGCCACGGTGATGAGCTTGCTCGTCTGCCTGGTTTACCTCGTCTTCTTCCCGGTTACCGCCGTGGGGATCGCGTTCGTGATCGTTCTCGGTAGCGTCCTCGCCATTGCCGCGGGTCGGCCGCAGGACGCCGCCCTGACCGGCATCACGTCGACCGTCGTTCTGATCGTCGCGGATCTGGGCAGACCCGCACCGCAATGGGTTCAGCCCTTGTTGCGTCTGCTGGACACGGCGATCGGAATCGCTGTGGGCTTGTGCGCGGCGGCACTGTTCGGATGGTTGGTTCGCCGAATGGTCAGGTGAGGTTGGGATCGACGAATTGGGTACACCCGCTCCATGCCCGAACTCCCCGAAGTCGAAAACGCTCGACAGGTCGTCGAAAAAGCCCTCGGACGTGTCATCGTCGACATCGACGACACAGACACCTTCGAGTGCCGCCCGCACATGCCGGGCGATATTGCCCATGCTCTGAAAGGCGGCCAACTCACCGAGGCGTGTCGGCGCGGCAAGGCGATGTGGTGCGAAACCGTCACCGCCGACGGGTCCAGTGGTCCGACGCTCGGAATTCATCTCGGGATGGGTGGCCGGGTGATCGTGACCGCGCCGGACGGTGAGCAGACGTCTCGTTACGGCGGCGGAGATCCCCATGTGGGCGAACGCGATACCGACAAACCCGAGTGGACGCGTTTCTCGATGACATTCGAGGACGGTGGCCAGCTTCGACTCTTCGACAAGCGACGCCTCGGCCGAGTTCGACTCGAGCCCGATATCGACTCGCTGGGGCCGGACGCCGCAGAGATAACACGGGACGACTTCCGGCACCGAATCGGTTCCAGTGGAGCACCTTTGAAAGCACGACTGCTCGACCAAGCAGCGATCGCAGGTGTCGGCAATCTACTGGCCGACGAGGTGCTCTGGCAGAGCGAACAATCTCCGTCCAGACGGGCAAAAACTCTGACAACCGACGAACTCGACGAGCTTCGCGTCGTTCTGCGGCGCGCGATCAGGTCGGCGATCAAAAAGGGTGGCGTGCATACCGGAGAGATCATTCCGTTCCGCAAGACGGACGCCGCGTGCCCGCGTTGCGGTGCGCCGATGACTCGCGGAACAGTCGGCGGCCGTACTACTTGGTGGTGCTCACGCGAGCAATCGTGAGCGGCACATACAAGAAGGCCGGCCCCGAGGGGCCGGCCTTCTCGGCATATGTGTCGCTAACTCGGTCGATCAGAACGTCGGTCGATCAGGACGTCGCCTCGACTGCGAGGCGAGCGAGAGTGTCGTTCAGCTGATCCTCGGTGACCAACGGGAACTTGATCTGCTCGAGCAACTTCTTGTCCGTGACCTTGGACCAGTCGTAGGTGTGCCGCACCAACGTCTCGCCCGGACCCTGAGACTCCAGCTCCCACAACCACTCCCAGCCGGGAGGCTCGTTGCCGGCGGGAGCCGTCTTCCATGCGAGCAGCTTGTCCTTGACGTAACCGGAGACGACGTTGTCGGTCTGGTACTCGCCGCCCATGTGGTCGCCCTGCATGTTCATCGTGAATTTCTCGCCGACCTTCTGAATTCGATCGGCATGATCCACGCTCCGCACGAAGCCCGATCCATCGAGTGCCGGATGGCGCTCCGGGTTGGACAGGACGTCGAATACGGCGTCGACGGGCGCTTCGATGGTGCGTTCCACTGTGACCTTGGCATTGTCTGTCATGCCTACCGAGTGCCCACTGTCCACGTTCCTCAATCATGACCTTCGGACAGAAGTCACTCGGCCCGAACCGGCTGGACAGCCAACTGCGTAATCGACGGGTCCGTTGTGCTGCATCCGGTTGTGGGGTAAGCCAAGTACACCACCTCAGTGGTGTTGGGCGAGTACACGTCGATTCCGGATACCGGCGCGGGCTGACACGCCTCCGTCGAATAATTCTGTGCCACAGTTGCTTTCACCAAAGACTGTGCCGATGCCCCGGGGGTCAACGTGACCGCCTCAGGCTCGGACTCGGATCGAACCGCCGCCTGCCCCACTTGCGCACCGCCCGGGCTCGACACGTAGGAAACCCCGGGATATCCGTCCAGCGTGCACGTTCGATTGCCGATGTTGGTGAACACGATCGGGAGCAGCGCGGAACCGGCAGCACCTTGTTCTGCACCGAGGGAGACCGACAGCTCTGCTGCGGCGCAATCCGAGGCGTTCGGCGCAGTGTCGTTACTGGGCAACGCTGGCTCGACCGAGGGCGCATCTTGACTGCTCGGCGCGGCTTGGGGCGTGCTCGAGTTGCTCGACGCCGCGGACGAAGCGGACGTCGACGGCGTGTCCAATGGCGGCTGCGGAGCAGAATCCTGCCCGGCGCACGCTGTGACCGCGACCCCGGACGCGAGCAGTAGAGCCGGCAGGAACTTTCTCGTTGCACTCATCGTAAGCAATGCTACTGACTTTCCTGGACTACGCAATCAGTGCCCGTCACCGACAGCAAGCCGCTCCGTCGAGCGGAATTCGGTCGGTTCTGCGGACACCACGTCGCGAATGTCGTTCAGTCCAGCAGCTCCGGGTGCTGCGCGACGATGCGGTCGTACATCGGTTGGAACTGGAACCACCCCGCGTACTCCAGACCCACCTGGTTGTACGTCAGCTTCGCCGTCACGTCATCCAACGGTTTCGGCTCACCCGCAGCCATGGCGATGAGCTGCGCCTGACTGGATCGCTCCATTGTGATGAACCACCACGCCGCCGAGTCCACGGTCCGACCGACAGTGAGCAGACCGTGGTTCGACAACACGATCGCCTTGCGTTGGCCGAGTGCCGCACCGATTTTCCTCCCTTCCTCCAGCTCGGCGACGACGCCCGTGTAGTCGTCGAACACGGCGTGGTCGTCGTAGAACGCACATGCATCCTGGGTCAGAGGTGCGATTCCCATCCGCAAGCTCGACAGCGCTTTGCCGTACAGCGAATGTGCGTGTGCGGCCGCAACCACGTCCGGCCGCGCCGCGTGCACCTGGGAGTGAATGACGAAAGCAGCACGGTTGACCGGACGATTGCCTTCGACGATGTTGCCTTCGTGGTCGACCAGGATCAGATCGCTCGCTTTGATCATGCTGAAATGCATACCGAACGGGTTGACCCAGAAATGGTCGGTCTTCTCCGGATCGCGAGCGGTGATGTGCCCCGCCACTCCTTCGTCGAAGCCGCACTGACTGAAGAGCCGAAAAGCGGCCGCGAGCCGCTGCTTTCGGTGCTGCCGTTCGTCGTCGACCGACTCGAACACCGGTGGAGCGGGTACGTCGATACCTGGGCGGGTCTGTGCCAGTTCGGACATCGTCTTCCTTCGAGTCGTAGGTGTCGTTTTCGCCGCACCACCCCGGGGATGGCCGACGCTGAGCGGACGGTACCCAGGACCGACCTCGCGGCAAAGCATCGCTACTGGGTCATGCTTCAGTTCTACACCCGCGAGTCGCACGGTCGACCGCGAAAGCCCGTATGCATCCGATGCACCTGCTGCTGCTGCTGCGGCTCGAGCGGTAGCAATCGGTACGCTTCACACAATCTCTGTTGCAGCGTCCACGGCGACGTCCCGGCATTGCACGGCGACCGACAGTTGCGATCACCCAGAGAGTGTCGCGCCGAACTACCACCGTTGTGCTTGTGCAGCAACGGTTTTGCGGTCGCCGACATTACTGGCTCAACCATCCCCGACAAGAGTGGAACTACCGCCACAAAACCTGGCGGCCGCCGGATCATCGGTCGTCCACTACGCGGAGCTGTCCAAACGGTTCGTTGCACCACCTGCAATGTGCATCGATGTAGTCATGGCCGTCTTCACGTTCGCACTCGTCCACTGCGCATCCGCTGCCGCATGACAGCATTTGTCCACATCTGCACCGCTCACCGTCACAGCCCGGGTGGTGGAGCGCTCGTGGCGGGGTGCCGCAGTCGTGACATTTGCTCCTGCCGTTGGGTATTCGACTGGGCCGCCAAGTGCACCCCACCGAATCGAGCATTTCCAGGTCACACGCCATGCAGATCGCCATGCCGTGCAGAGTCGCACAGGGCACCGACACAGAAGGCTCCTCGCGTTCTGCATCCTCGGTGTCACCGAGACGACCGCACAAAAACTGCTCGCCACGGATCCGACAGTCGCGGAGGGTGGCCCGGGAAGAGTTCTCCATTGTGCGTTCACCGACCGCCTCGCGCTGTACGGTGACCGCGGGGATCGGTACGGCTCACTCAAGCTCGGGGGGATCATGACACTGTTCGGTGTACTCGATCGCGTACTCATTCGACGACTACCCCTGGAGCCTCCGGACGATCCCCATGCAGCGATCCTTCCGACGCCAATCGACAACGACGCCTTCTTCCTCACCCCTCCCGGTATCGAAGACCTCGCACCCGGTGCGGTCATCCGGCGGCGCACCACCCGCGGTCTGGTGCCCCGGCCACGAACCGCCCTGCATCAGTTCATGGTGCGATCGACCGACGCGCGGGGTTTCCCGGCCGGCGTCACCGCATCGCTGCTGATCCCGAGGCGGCCGTGGACCGGGCGCGGACCGCGGCCCGTCGTCGCCCACAACGTGGCCATCGATTCACTCGGAGCCAAGAGCACGCCGTCGTACCGGCTCGTGCACGGTATCGGTGCAGACCTCCCGCCGGTGATGCCGCTCTGGCTCGCCCGCGGATACGCCGTCCTCGTCGCCGATCACCAAGGCCCGCGGATGTCGTACTCCGAAGGCACGATGGCCGGGCATGCCGTTTTGGACTCGCTACGCGGCATGACGGTCGTCGCCCCGGAGCTCGCAGACAGTCCAGTGGTGGCCTACGGCTACAGCGGCGGCGCGATCGCCACCACGTGGACAGCGCAGCTGCAGCCGAGGTACGCGCCGGACGTGAGATTGGCGGGCGCCGTCGCCGGTGGAACGCCCACCGACTTCACGATGCTGCTGGACACCATGAACGGCACTGTCGCGGCCGGCCTTTTGGGCGCGGCGAGTATGGGTCTCGCGCGTGAGCACCCCGAGATGGTGGAGTTGTTCGGCCCGAAGGCGTTGCTGTTGGCGTCCTGGGTGAAGGACATGTCCGTCCTCCCCCTGGCCTTGGGCGGGTTGGTTCGCATGCGAATCGAGGAATTGGCGTCCCAGCCCAACCCGTTCGACTCCGACATCGCACGGCGGGTAATTGCCGCGAACCGTCCGGGTGCCGACGCGCCGTCGGTGCCGGTCGCGTTCTTCCACGGTTCCGCGAGCAAGATGATCGGTGATCGCTTCATCCCCGAGGCCGGCGTGACCGCCCTGATCGAGCAGTGGCGTAGCAAGGGTGCCGACGTGCACTACGAGCCCGTGGCAGGCGATCACTTCATCGGTGCCATGACGGGGCTTCCGTTCATGTTGCGTTGGACCGCAGCACAATTCGCAGCAAACGGGTCAGGTTAGATCGCCGAAATCGGCACGTTGACCCGGTACTGTCAGCGGGTCGCCACAACGGCGAACGTGCGCGCAAACTCGATTCCGTCACCTATCGTCAACGGTCCCACGCGAGAGCACTCGATGCCGGCTCCATCACGTCGTCCGGTGCTCAGATGTAACGCCCGACATCGCACGCAGATATGTGATCGGCAATCCATCGACACAGAAACGGGACGCATCAATGTCGCGCAAGTACACCGGAGCATTGTGGCTCCTCGTCCCCGCCATCGCCGCGCTCCTGCTGACAGGTTGCAGTAGCACCAACGGCGTCCCAACAGCAGAAAGCAGCAACAGAATCGGGATGCCTACTGCGCCACCCACCGATTCGGCGGTTCCGATCGGAGCCGCACAGGATGTCACCGACGACGACGTGACGACTCGCATCACCGTTCAAACCCTCACCCCTGCAGTAGGATCGAAGTACGGCCTCCCCGCCGCCGGTGAACTGCAGCAGATCACGGTCACATTGGAAGGCATCCGAGGGACCACAAACGTCAATCCCCTCTATTTCACCGCCAGGGCGGCTGACGGCACCTCCTACGACGCAGCCCTCGGGACCGTCGACGGGCAACTATCGACAGCAACCGTCACATCGGGCGACCTCCTCAAAGGAGTAGTCGCCTTCGATGTCACCGGACCGCCGATTGCATCCATCCGCTACAACGGTGCCCTCGGAGACGAGTTGGCGAAGTGGGTCGGACAATCAACAGCATCCGCGCCATCGACAGTCCCCTCGTCAGCAACCGCACCTGCGTCATCGTCCGGCTCGGCGAGAGGCGACCTCGGCCTTGCCTCCGCGATGTCAGTCCCGTCGTGTGACGGCACAGGAATCGTCGTACTGTATTCAGCCACCAATCCCACTAGCTACGCGCAGGAGGTTGCCGCGCAACTCCTCGCCAACCCAGGTTCGCAGTATCTGCGCACCGACAATTCCTGCGCGTCGCTTCGACAGGCAACTGCCGACGGAAACCCTATCTATGCCGTCTACCGCATAGCTGGCACTACCGAACCCGAGGTGTGCGCCGCCGTCGCGGCATCCGGAGGCGACTCGTACGGAAAATGGCTCGACACCACCACGGACCCGAGCTACATCATCCCGTGCTGAACCCGAACGCCGGTCGCTGCTGTATCCAACGCGTCAACAGGGCCGGATCCGAGCAAAACCCGAGCCGACCCACTGGTGCAACCCGCAGTTTCCGATTCGCACGGACCCTACGGACTCTGTAGCTACATAACAGCGAACCAGCCGAATCAAGTGTCTTCGTTTCGCTTAGGTCCCTTTATTTAACTAGCGCAGATTTCCGGACACCAGTGGATCCTTCTGGACACGGCCTCAGCGTCGAGTTGGACCCCGCAAACACCAAGTAGTGACAATCCCGCGGCACTCAGACGAAGAAGGCGGCCCCGGATTTCTCCGAAACCGCCTCTGGCCTGCATCTACCTGTGTCGGGCTGACAGGAATTGAACCTGCGACCCCTTGACCCCCAGTCAAGTGCGCTACCAAACTGCGCCACAGCCCGCCGCGCCTCGAAAGGCGCTTGATGAGATTACCCCAGCCCTACCCCTGAGAGGAAATCGCCTGCTCAGGGGCGGGGACGGGCTCCATCAGCGGTTGTTGCCCTTGCCCGGCCGTTCCCGCTTCTCGCGGATACGGACCGAGACGCGGACGGGGCTGCCGTCGAAGTTGAACTCTTCACGCAGACGCCGCTCGATGAAGCGGCGGTAGCCGGCCTCGAGGAAGCCGGTGGTGAACAGTACGAACGTCGGCGGCCTGGTGCTGGCCTGCGTCGCGAACATGATGCGCGGCAGACGTCCGCCACGCATCGGCGGCGGGGTGGCTGCCACAACCTCCTTGAGCCACGTGTTGAGGCGTCCGGTGGGCACGCGCTTGTCCCAGGACTCCAGAGCGGTCTCGAGCGCGGGAACCAGTTTCTGTACGGCACGGCCGGTCTGCGCCGAGATGTTCACACGCTGCGCCCACGGCACCCGAGCGAGATCGCGGTCGATCTCCTTTTCGAGCTGCTGACGACGATCGTCGTCCACCAGGTCCCACTTGTTGAACGCCAACACCAATGCACGGCCGGCGTCGGACACCATACTGAGCACCCGCAGGTCCTGCTCCGAGATCACCTGCGAGGCATCGAGAAGCAAGATCGCGACCTCGGCGGCCTCGATCGCGGACTTGGTACGCAGCGACGCGTAGAACTCGGCACCACTGGCATGGCTGACGCGCTTGCGCAGACCTGCGGTGTCGACGAATCGCCATGTCTTGCCGCCCAATTCGACCAACGAGTCGACCGGGTCGACGGTAGTACCGGCAACGTCGTGCACCACCGAACGCTCGTCACCGGAGAGCTTGTTGATCAGCGAGGACTTGCCCACGTTCGGCTTACCGACCAGAGCGACACGCCTGGGTCCCCCACCTGGAATCCCTTCACGTGGTGTTTCGGGCAATGCCTCGAGCACACGGTCGAGCAAATCGCCGGTACCGCGGCCGTGGGTGGCCGAAACCGACAACGGCTCCCCCAGACCCAAGGACCACAGTGCGGCAACCTCGGATTCGGTGCGGCCGTCGTCGACCTTGTTGGCCACCAACAGAACCGGAGTCTTCGAGCGTCGCAGCACTCGCGCTACTGCCTCGTCCGTCGTCGTCGACCCGACGCGGGCATCGACGACCAACAGAATCGCGTCGGCGGTGTTCATCGCCAACTCGGCCTGGCGCGCAACGGATTGCTGCAGCCCCTTGGCGTCGGGCTCCCAACCGCCGGTGTCCTGCACCAGGAAGCGTCGACCACTCCAGTTGGCCTCGTACGACACTCGGTCGCGGGTGACTCCGGGAACGTCCTCGACCACTGCTTCGCGTCGGCCGATGATGCGGTTGACGAGCGTCGACTTACCGACGTTCGGACGACCCACCACAGCGAGAGTCGGTACGGCTACGGCATCTTCGCCGTCTTCGCCCTCGTTGAGGTCGACGTACTCCCACTCGCCCTCGTCGCTCCACGTTCCGTCGCCCGCGGCTTCCGCTGCGCCGGAGAAGAATTCTTCACTCACTGCACTGCTCCACTTCTGTCGTTCACCACGAGCAGCAAACGCTCGATCACGCCGTCGAGATCCAGCTCGCTGGTATCGACGATCACCGAATCCTCGGCGGGACGAAGCGGTGACACTGCTCTTGTCGAATCTGCATGATCGCGTCGCTGCACGTCCGCGAGCACGGATTCGTAGTCGTCGCCGCGACCTTGTTCCACGTTCTGCTTGTTGCGCCGTTCCGCACGTGCCTCGGGTGAGGCCGTCAAGAAGACCTTCACGTCGGCGTCGGGAAGAACGACGGTGCCGATGTCCCTGCCCTCCACCACGATTCGAGTCGACGAGCTCGCGAGGTCGCGCTGCATCTGCACCAAGAGCTCGCGCACCGCAGGTACCGCGGACACGGCGGAGACGGCTTTGGTCACTGCCTCGCCGCGAATCTCGCCGCTGACGTCCTCACCAGCGAGCAAGACCGTCTCGGACAGCGGGTCCTTTCCGATCTCGAGGGGAAGGGCAGCAACAGCTTTCGCCACTGCGACTGCATCGGTGGGCTCGACGCCCGAACGCAGCACCCACACCGTGGCGACGCGGTACATCGCACCGGTATCGAGGTAGCTCGCTTCGAGTGCCGACGCGAGCCGACGCGACACCGATGACTTACCTGTGCCCGAGGGACCGTCCATCGCGACGACGAGCGTACTCATCACAGGCCTACGGATTCGTAGAGCTTGCCGATTTCGCCGCGGCCGAGAACACGCAGAGTTCCGGGACGCTGATCGCCGAGCACGATGTTGCCGACATCGGTACGCACGAGGCGCCCCACGGGGAATCCGACCTTGTCGAACAATCGACGCACGATGTGCTTGCGGCCCTCGTGCAGCGTGACCTTGACGAGCGACTTACCGTCCGAGATGTCGAGCAACTGGAAACCGTCGACCTTCACCGGACCGTCGTCGAGGGTGACGCCTTCGCGGAGCTGCTTGCCGAGCGTGCGGGGAATGGTGCCGAACAGCGTCGCGAGATAGGTCTTGGACACCTCGTACGACGGGTGCATCAAGCGGTGAGCAAGGTCACCGTCGTTGGTGAACAACAACAGCCCCTCGGTGTCGGCATCGAGTCGACCGACGTGGAACAGTCGCTGGCCTGCCTGCACACGCTCGGCCACGATATCGCCGACGCACGGACGACCCAGATCGTCCGACATGGTGCACTGCCATCCGCGCGGCTTGTTCATCGCGAGATGAACCAATTCTTCCTTCACGACCACGCGGGTGCCGTCGACGCGAACGACGGCAATATTCGGGTCGATCCGAATGCCCTGCTCGGTGACGATGCGTCCGTCGACCTCGACGCGGCCGTCGGCGATCAGTTCTTCGGCGGCACGACGCGACGCGACACCGGCCTGCGCGAGAACCTTCTGCAACCGAACTCCCTCACCGGCAGGCACGTGCTTGCGCGGGGACGAATCGGTGTGCTGATGCTTCGCCGGCTTGGCGTTGCTGATCGTGGTCGACGGAACCTGCTTCTTCTGCGGCTTCGGCGGCTTGGGGCGCGACGGCTTCTTGCGAGGCACCGCGTCGTTGCTGCGGTCGTTGATGCCCGTCTCGACGGGCTTATTCTCGAACTCCCCCTGCTCGACGCCTCTGCGCGGGGCCGGTCGGCCAGTGGCGCGTGGCGCGCCGGCACGGGGTCCTCCAGTTCGAGGAGCCCCCGTACGGGGAGCGCCGTCACGGGGCGCGGCGTCGCGGGAGCGGTCTCCGCGGCGTGCGTCACGCGGGGTGTCCGACCGTCCTGCGGCGGGCTTCCTGCGTGGGTCTTGTCTCTTGTTACGGTCCGGTGTGCCATCACGGCGAGCGGGCTTGTTCACTTGTTTTCTTACCTATCAGTCGTCCGAGTCGAGCTCGGCTGCCGGATCGGGTTTCGATCCGCGGTTCTTGGTGGAGCGTGTCGTTCTCGGGTCGGTGACCATGCTGTCACTGATCTCGTCGATCAGGTCCACTCCGGGCAACAGCGGTGCCAGTTCGGGTAGATCACCGAGCGATGCGAGCCCGAGCCGTTCGAGGAACAGCTCGGTGGTGCAGTACATCGTGCCGTTCGTCTCCGGGTCCGTTCCTGCTTCGGAGATCAGTCCACGGGCGAGCAACGTACGCATCACTCCATCGACATTGACTCCACGTACGGCGCTGACTCGTGCGCGGGTCAACGGTTGACGATAGGCGATCACGGCCAGGGTTTCCAATGCTGCACGTGTGAGCTTGGACCGAGCGCCGTCGAGAAGCAGTCGTTCGACGTAGGGGGCATAGGCGGTGCGGGTGTAGAAACGCCACCCGTCACCGGCGTAGCGAAGGTCGATTCCGCTGGTTCGCTCGGTCAGCGCTGCAGCCATCTCGGTCAAGGAGGCGCGCACGCGGGCTACCGATGTGCCCACAGCCGAGGCGAGCTGCTCATCCGACGCGGGGGTGTCGACGATCAGCAACACGGCTTCGAGTGCCGACGCGAGAGTGGCGTCGTCGAGTTCGTCGGAATCCTCCACGCCCTCGAACTCGAGTTCGGGGTCGACGCTCATGCGTAGTCCTCTTCCGTGACCACGATGGGTCCGTCGTCCTTACCGGTCCAGCTCACTCGGAGATCGCCGAGCGGCTCCGGCTGCTCGAAGGCGATCACCTGTTGCCGGAACAGCTCCAGCAACGCCAGGAACCGTGCAATTATTTCGACCTGTACTTCGCAGTCCTGCACCAGCTCCGAGAACGACGCCCATTCGTTCAGGCCACGGCCTTGCAACTTCTCCAGCAGCCACTCTGCCTGCTCGGGAATCGAGACGGCGTGCTGATGGATGTGATCGAGACCCACCTGTGGAATCGGCTTGGGCCGGAAAGCGGCAGCGGCGATGTCTGCAAACCTGGCCGGGTCGACCCCCAACAACACCTCCGGAATCAGATCGGCGAACCGATCTTCCACCGATACCGAGCGCGGATAACGCCGCAGCGCAGCAGCTTCCAGCTCACCGAACAGCAGGGCGACCTGCTTGTAGGCGCGGTACTGCAGCAACCGGGCGAACAGGAGATCTCGCACTTCGAGCAGCGCCAGATCTTCCGCATCCTCGACGTCCCCCGAGGGCAACAGACGAGCGGCCTTGAGATCGAGCAGCGTCGCGGCGACGACGAGAAACTCCGTCGTCTGATCGAGGCCTACATCGGCACCGAGCGATTTGGTGAACGAGATGAAATCGTCGGTGACCGTGTGCAGCGCCACTTCGGTGACATCCATGCGGTGCTGGCTGATCAGCGACAGCAGCAGATCGAACGGGCCCTCGAAATTGAGCAATCGGACCCGGAACTTCGAGGGGTCCGCATCGGCGGGAACCTCGATCGGGGCCTCGTCTGCAGCGTCGACCGTCACGGACCCGACCGGTAGATCACCTCGCGCGCAAGAGCGCGGTAGGCCTGCGCGCCACCGGATTTGGGAGCCCACGTGGTGATCGGCTCCCCCGCGACGCTGGTTTCCGGGAACCGGACCGTGCGAGTGATCACAGTGTCGTAGACGACGTCGCCGAACACCTCGACCACCCGCGTCATCACCTCGCGCGAATGCAGCGTTCGGGCGTCGAACATCGTCACCACGATGCCGGCCAGCTTCAAACGAGGGTTGAGGCGATCGCGCACCTTCTCGACGGTGTCGTTGAGCAATGCCAGACCGCGCAGACTGAAGTACTCGCACTCCATCGGAATGAGTACTTCGTCGGCACAGGTCAGCGCGTTGACCGTCAGCAGGCCGAGCGACGGCTGGCAGTCGATGAGGACGTAATCGTAGCGATCCAGAATCGGATGAAGCACTCGTCCGAGCGTCTGCTCGCGGCCCACCTCGGTCACCAGTTGAATCTCGGCGGCCGAGAGATCGATGTTGCTGGGCATCAGATCGAGGTTCTCGACGCGGGTCCGCATGATGATGTCGTCGGCCGACACCTTCGCCTCGACGAGGAGGTTGTAGACCGTCAGATCGAGTTCGTGATGCGCAACGCCCAGTCCCGCGGACAGTGCGCCCTGCGGGTCGAGGTCCACCAGCAGTACGCGACGGCCGTAGCCGGCCAGCGATGCACCGAGATTGATGGTCGACGTCGTCTTGCCGACGCCACCCTTCTGGTTGCACATTGCGATGATCTTGGCCGGGCCGTGGCTGGCCAGCGGTTGGGGGTCGGGAACCGACCGCGTCTTCCGACCGGTGGGGCCGAGTTCGTTCGGAGCAGGAATGATGTCGCGAGACTCTCGGCTGGTCTCCGGCTGACGCGTATGGAACAGCGCGCCTTCCAGATGCGCACGCTCCGAGGCTGACTCCGCCGCTGGCGGCTGCGGTGTCGACACGTTCCAGCGCTCCCCTGTCCCGTTCGTCTTCGAGTAGTTCACGCAAACGCTACCGCTTGAGGGACCGACGCTGTCACCGGACACGCTGACGGGCGGCGTCGACCTCGTGCTACCGCGCCCGCGGATGCGCTCCCGCCCACACTTCACGCAGTGTGGTGACGGTGACGAGGGTGTAGATCTGAGTGGTCGTCACCGACGCGTGCCCCAGCAGCTCCTGCACCACGCGGACGTCGGCACCGCCGTCGAGCAGATGCGTGGCGAAGGAGTGCCTGAGAACGTGCGGCGAGACACCGGAGGTGATTCCGGCTCGTTCGGCCGAATCCTGGAGCACCTGCCAGGCGCTCTGTCGAGACAGCCTGCCGCCGCGGACGTTGAGAAACAGTGCTGGGGTGGATCGCGCCACCAACCCCGGGCGTCCGCGCACCAGGTACGCGTCGATGGCCTCGATCGCCGGCCTGCCCACCGGGACGATGCGATGCTTGCCGCCTTTGCCGCGCAGTAGAACCGAGCGCGACTCGGTGTCGATATCGTCCACGTCCAGCCCGACGGCCTCGGAAATTCGGGCACCGGTGGAATACAGCAATTCCAGTAGTGCTCGATCACGTAGTCCGCGCGGCGCGTCCGGGCCCGCAATCGACGCCGATTCGAGCAGGGCCACGACCTGGTCGACGGGAAGCGATTTGGGCAACCGCTTGGCCGGCTGCGGGGGTTTGACCTCGCTTGCGACGTTGCGCTCGACCATTCCCTCGGCCAGAGCGAAGCGGTGCAGACCGCGCACTGCGATCAAGGTTCGAGCCGCCGAACTCGCGGCGAGAGCGGGAAATTCGTCGTCGCCGCGCCGGAGGTACAGCACGAACTCGGTGACGTCGTTCTCGCTGACCTGTGCCAGATCGGTGATGTCGTAGCCGCTCAGAAACCGCTCGTACCGCACCAGATCGCGGCGGTAGGAGGACACCGTGTTCTGTGCCGAACCACGTTCGACCACCAGATGGTCGAGATACGTCCCAATCTGCTCGGCGATCACGGTGGCTACTTTCGTGAACTCTTCCGCTTCTCGAAAGCCGTCGGCAGATCGGCCCACGGGGCATCGGCCGGTCGCAGTTCGCTGCCGACGGCGCGGGCTGCAGCGAAGGCCAGCACTCCCGCCACCGCCGACGCGTTGACTATCTCTCCCGCCAGCGCTCGACGGACGGCCTCGTCCATCGGCACGAAGGACAGTTCGATGTCCGCTTCCTCGTCGTGCGCCTCCGGCCGATCGACCTCGTGCAGATCTTGCGCCAAGAAGATCCGCACTGCTTCGTCGGTGAAGCCGGGTGAGGCGAGCACGTCCACCAGCACCGACCACTTACCGGCCGCGAGACCGGTTTCCTCGGCGAGCTCACGCTGCGCCGCCAGGACAGGCTGCTCCCCCGGCGCGTCGAGCAGACCGGCCGGCAATTCCCACAGTCGACGCCCGACGGGATGCCGATACTGCTCGATCATGGCCACTCGGTCCTGATCGTCGACGGCCAGAATCCCGACCGCGCCGTGATGCTCGATCACCTCGCGTTCGGCCTGCCGACCGTTGGGCATCGCCACCTGATCCAGCCGAAGCGCCAAGATGGCACCGGAGTACGCCGCCGTCGAGTCGAGGGTGGCGAACTCGTGTCGGGGCTCGCTCATCCGACGGTCTCGGCGGCAGCGTCCGATTCCTCGACCGCGACGGTGTCGCCGTGAATGTCGACCGGCAGTCGCTCGGCAGCCTTGTACTTCAACGCTGCATTGATCAAAGAGGCGAACAACGGGTGCGGACGGGTCGGCCGACTCTTGAGTTCTGGATGCGCCTGAGTGGCGACGAAGAACGGGTGCACCGAGGCAGGTAGCTCGACGAACTCGACCAGATGGCCGTCCGGAGAAGTACCGCTGAACACCAAGCCGCTCTTGGCAATCCGATCGCGGTATTCGTTGTTGACCTCGTAGCGGTGACGGTGACGTTCCGAGACGTTCTCGGTACCGTACGACGCGGCGACGACCGAACCTTTCTGCAGAATCGCCGGGTAGGCCCCGAGGCGCATCGTGCCGCCGAGATCGGCGTCACCGGCCACTGCGTCTTCCTGATCGGCCATCGTGGAAATCACCGGATCCTTGGTGTCCGGATCGAATTCGGCGGAGTTGGCGTCGGTCAGACCGACCGAACGAGCCGCCTCGATGACCATGCACTGCAATCCGAGGCACAACCCCAGGATCGGGATCTTGCGCGTGCGGGCGAATTCGATTGCCCCGAGCTTGCCCTCGATACCGCGAATGCCGAAGCCACCGGGAATGAGCACAGCATCGACATCGCCCAACGCGGCCTGCGCCCCCGCAGGCGTCGAGCACTCGTCGGACGGAACCCACTTGATCTCGACCTTGGCGCGATGGGCGAATCCACCGGCACGCAGCGCCTCGGTGACCGAGAGGTAGGCGTCGGGCAGATCCACGTACTTGCCGACGAGGCCGACACGCACGGTCTCGCGGGGCTGATGGACACGCTCGAGCAATCCGCCCCAGATGGTCCAGTCGACGTCGCGGAACGGCAGACCGAGCTGCCGGACGACGTAGGCATCCAGGCCTTCCTTGTGCAACACCTTCGGAATGTCGTAGATCGACGGCGCGTCGGGCGTGGAGATGCAGCCGTCGACATCGACGTCGCACATGAGCGCGATCTTGTTCTTCAGTCCCGGCGGCACGTCACGATCACACCGCAGAATCAGAGCATCCGGCTGAATACCGATGCTGCGCAGCGCAGCCACGGAGTGCTGGGTGGGCTTGGTCTTGAGTTCGCCGGACGGAGCCAGGAACGGAACCAACGACACATGTAGGAAGAAGACGTTGTTACGGCCGACGTCGTGGCGGACCTGGCGCGCTGCCTCGAGAAACGGCTGCGACTCGATATCACCGACGGTGCCACCGATTTCGGTGATCACGACGTCAGGCTGGTGACCCTGCAGATCCGGTCCGTTCATGGCCAGAATCCGGCGCTTGATCTCGTCGGTGATGTGCGGGATGACCTGGACGGTATCGCCCAAGTACTCGCCGCGACGCTCCTTGGCGATGACCGTCGAATACACCTGGCCGGTGGTGACATTGGCGAATCCCGACAGATCGCGGTCGAGAAATCGCTCGTAGTGGCCGACGTCGAGGTCGGTTTCGGAGCCGTCCTCGGTCACGAACACTTCACCGTGCTGGAACGGGTTCATCGTGCCGGGGTCGACGTTGAGGTAGGGGTCGAGCTTCTGCATGGTCACGCGGAGTCCGCGTGCGGTCAGTAGCTGGCCGAGGCTCGACGCCGTCAGACCTTTTCCGAGCGAAGACGCGACGCCCCCGCTGACGAAGATGTGCTTGGTGTCCGAACGCGACTGAAGGCGTGACAATGAGGCTCCCGTGACGAGTCTGCAGGGCTTGCTCCTACCAGGGGGCTGATAGAAGAGGTAGAGCGTGGAAATTGGGCCTGCTACCCACGGGACTTCACGGTAACACCAGTACGTACTCCACCGCCAACGACACGCTCGTTCCGGGCACGAATCAGCTCGCTGGGGCTCCGACGGTCACGGCATTCGCGTTCGCTCCGGTGCCGTACCGACCCGACGCACCGTCCAGCTGCTCCGCCAAGGCGAGAACGGTCGTGATCCGTCCGGCTTCACGGTCGACGTTGTCCACCGTGCTCAGTGAGGACGACAGAGCCGAATCGGCGCGGACGACGGCAATGGATTCGTTACCCTCGGCGGCACCGGACCGGCCGGCCAGCACTGTCCCTGCACCGCGCGAGTCGAGGGCACCGGCGAACCGAGCCACGATGGCCCCACGATTGCCGTCCTCGACGTTCGAGGAACCGGAACCGGTCACGACGACAGCGAGCTGCGCCGGTGCGACGGCACCGTTGTCGTAGGCGATGAAACCGCCGCTGCGCAGCGTTTCCAGAGCGAGCGACAGTTCTTCCGGTGTCGACTGGGGTTGCGCCGTCTGCGCATTCAGCAGCAGCACCGAACCCAGCAGATCACCTGCCAGGCTTCCCTGATCCACAGCCCCGGTACGCAACTGGACTCCCGCGGGGATGACGTTGGTCAGTCGCGTACGCAGATCGTCACCGTTCGCCGCGGAGACGAATGCGTCGGTCAGCGACACGCGTCCCGTGACGGTGGCACCCGAAGCCCCGATCGAATTCGTGACTCCGTCGACATCACCGGGATCGGCATCGGGCGTGGTGATGACGACGACGCTGCGATCGACGAGCGTGTCCCGCAGCACGCGGCCGGCCACTGCCGCATCGAAACCGTCGGCCGAGTTCAGTTGCTCGTTGAGCCGATTGTTGGTGGCCTGCAGATCGTCCACCTGGTTCTCGAGACCGGTCTTGTCGTCGCGAAGGCCCGATACCAGACCGCTCGACAGCAGACCTGAACCGAGCACTATGCCGATGGCCAGCGCCACGAACACCGCTGCCAGCGAAATGGCATGTTGGCGAAGCGAAATCACGGAAGCAACCCCTGGAACCAGAGAGCGAACCGGTTCCACAGGTCGATCGCCCAGTCCAACGACTCACCACCGATGTTGGACACCGCCAACGCCACGATCACGGCAACGAGGGCCGCAAGGATCAGCAGGGCGATCGCGCCACCGGACACCCGGCTTCGATACAGAGTCGCAACAGCTTTGGCGTCGACCAACTTGGCACCGACCTTCAGCCGCGTCATGAACGCGGCCGGGTTGGTGTTGCGACGACCACGGTCGAAGAACTCGTCGAGGCTCGCCGGGCTGCCGACCGAGACGATCAGCGTGGCACCGTGGTGATCGGCCAGTAGCAGGGCCAAATCCGCAGCGGCTCCCGTGGCCGGGAACGTCATCGCACCGATCCCGAGATCCTGAATGCGTTCGAGGCCCTGTGCGTGCCCGTCCGAGTCGGCCGGAAGAACCACTTCCGCACCACATTTGAGAGTTTGAGCCGTGACGTCCTCGGGATCGCCGACGATCAGATCGGGCCGGTGGCCCGCCTTCATCGCGGTATCGGCGCCTGCTCCGACGCCGATGATGACAGGTGAGTACTCCTTGATGAACGGCTTGAGATTCTTCAGGTCCTCGGCATGGCCGGGCCCGTCGGCAACGATCACGACGTGACGACCCTGGAGGTCGATATCGATGTCCGGCACGCCGACGCCGTCGATGAGCAGTGGACTCTCGGTCCTGATGAACTCGATCGTGTTGCCCGAGAACGCTTCCAGGTGATCGACCAGACCCGTCTTGGCTTCGATCATCTTGTCCGAGATCTCGGCTTCGCTCTGCTCGTCACCCTTGGCGAGACGGCGATCGCCGGTGTAGACACCGCCGTCGTTCAAGCGAATCTTGGTGCCGTCCTTGATCTTCTTGAAGATCTCGGTGCCGGCCGAGTCGATCAAGGTGATGCCGTTGGCCACGATGACCTCGGGACCCAGGTTGGGGTAACGCCCGGAGATAGACGGCGACGCGTTGACGACCGCGAGCACCCCCGCCTCGACAAGCGCATCCGCGGTGAGGCGATCCAGGTCCAGCTCGTCCAGAACGACGATGTCGCCGGGCCCGACCCGTTTGAGCAGCTTGGCCGTGTTGCGATCGACTCGCGCGATACCGGTGATTCCGGGCAGCGAATCCTGACTACGTGACAGCAGAGCCGGCATCTTCATGTCAACCATGATGACCCGACCGACACGCCCGGCGATGGAGGCGCGCCGAAACAACTACCACACTGATCACATCAGCAACACCACTTACAACGCGGCTCGTTCCGCATTGGCAGTGGCCAGCAGCTCCTCGGCGTGCGCTCGTCCGGTCTCGGTGTCGTCGAGCCCCGCGAGCATTCTGGCCAGTTCCACCACGCGTTCCGACGAGGACAGCGTCCGAACGCCGCTGTTCGCCGCACCCTTCTTGGCGTCGGTCTTGTCGACCACCAAGTGCGTATCGGCGAAGGCTGCAACCTGCGGCAAATGTGTGACCACGATGACCTGGTGGGTGCGAGCCAACCGGCCGAGCCGGCGCCCGACCTCGACGGCAGCGCGACCACCGACTCCGGCGTCGACCTCGTCGAACACCATCGTCGCGCCCTTTTCCGAGCCCGCGAGAACCACCTCCAGCGCCAGCATCACCCGCGAGAGCTCACCGCCCGACGCGCTCTTGCTGATCGGTAGCGCCTGGGCACCGTCGTGTGCAGACAGGCGGAACTCGACCTCGTCGACGCCGCTACTTCCTGCATGCAGTTCGGCACCGTCCACGACGATGGGGGCGGTGTCCGACGGCCCGGCAGGCAGGGCTCGGACATCGATCTGCAGTTTCGCCTTTCCCATGGCCAAACCCGCCAGCTCGACGCTGACTGCCTTCGAGAGTTTCACCGCGGCCTTCGCACGGGCCGCACTGAGCTTGACCGCTGCGGCAGCGACGTCGACCGCGGCTGCATCGACCTTCGCACTCAACTCGGCGAGGGCATCGGCGGAGGTGTCGATGTGCGAGAGTCGCTCACGGGCATCCTCGGCCCAGGCGATGACACCGTCGACATCGGCTGCGTATTTGCGCGTCAACGACTTCAACTCGGCCTGCCGATTCAGTATCGAATCGAGCGCTCCCGGATCGGACGGCAGGTCCGTCAGATACGAGGTGAGATCGGCACCGATGTCACCGACGATGGCCATCGCGTCGTTCAGGCGCGGCAACAGCTCCGTCAGAGCAGCGTCGTCGGCATGTTCGAGGCGAGATCGGGCTTCGCCCAACAGGTACAGCGCAGACGTCGTGTCCGACGCCTCCTCGGTGCTCCCGACGAGTGCGGCCGCGGCACCCTCCGCGGTTTCGCGCAGAGAATCGAGATCGCCCAATCGACGTACGTCCTCGGCCACGGAAAGATCCTCACCGGGCTCTGGGGACAACGAATCGATTTCCTGTAGGCCGAACTGAAGGCGGTCGGCTTCTTGTGCCAGTTCGCGGCTGCGTTCGGTGCGGTCGATCAGCTCGTTGCGCGCATCGAGCCACGTCTTGCGAGCGGTGCGGTACTTCGAGACCAGAGACGCCACCGCGTCGCCGGCGAATCTGTCCAGGGCAGCAAGTTGCTGATCGGGCCGCAGCAAACGTAATTGATCGTTCTGACCGTGCACCGTCAGCAACGAGTCGGTGAAGTTGGACAGTACCGACGCCGGCACACTGCGCCCACCGAGGTGGGCACGAGAACGACCATCCGAGTTGACGGTACGCACGGCAATGATCGAATTGTCCTCGTCGCGTTGGCCTCCCGACGACTCGAGCACCTTGTCGACGTCGTCGATCACTTGCTCCGATGCGGTATCGGTACTGAATCGCCCCTCGACGACGGCTCGCTGCGCGCCCAGGCGAACCCGGCCGGCGTCCGCGCGCGCACCCGAAAGCAAGTGCAGGCTGGTGACCACCATGGTCTTGCCGGCACCGGTCTCGCCGGTGAGTACGGTCAGACCCTCGTGAAACTGTGCGCTGGCTCCGGAAATGACTCCGAGGCTGTCGATCCGAATCTCTTCGAGCATCCCTACCTCGCTCTCCCCCGCCACCCGGTCACGGGCAGTTCGAATTTCTTGACCATGCGATCGGCGAACGGTGCCGAATCGAGTCGGACCCACTTGATGGGTGAGGCTCCTCGGACCACCTCGACACGAGCGCCGGCCGGAAGGCTCAATGTCCGCCTGCCGTCGCAGAACACGAATCCTGCGTGTCCGCCCGCATCGATCTCGACTGCGACGATCGATTCCGGGCTGGTGACCAGAGGGCGGGCGAACAGAGCATGTGCATTGCTCGGAATGACAAGTATCGCTTCGAGTTCCGGCCACACGACCGGTCCTCCGGCCGAGAATGCGTACGCCGTCGAACCTGTCGGTGTGGAAATCAGGACACCGTCGCAGCCGAATGCGGACACCGGTCGACCGTCCACTTCGAGGACCACTTCGAGCACCCCGAGCCGAGAACCGTTCTCGATGCTCGCTTCGTTGAGCGCCCATCCGCGCTCGACCACCTGATCTCCGACCCGAACCGCGATGTCGAGGGTCATGCGTTGCTCGATGCGGTAGTCGCCGGCGATCACGCGCGCCAGAGCATCTTCGAGATGGTCGGCCTCTGCCTCGGCAAGAAATCCGACGTGCCCGAGGTTGATGCCGAGTACCGGAATGGATGCTGCCTGTGCGAGTTCGGCTGCGCGCAGGAAGGTTCCGTCACCCCCGAGTACGAGGACCATCTCGCAGCCGACCGCAGCGTCCGGCCCGAATTCGACGACGTTGAGCCGCATGTCCGCAACGAACACGTGGTCGTGTTCTTCCGAATCGGACGCCTCGATCTTCGAGGGCTCTACCTCGTCCACCAACACGCGCAGGCAGATCCCTGCTTCGTCGAACACTTTGCCCACTCGACGCGCCGTCTCGGCGATGTCCGGTCGACCAGGATGAGCGACGAGAAGAATCTCTCGCGTCGACTCCAGTTCCGGTGCTGCGTGGGACGGAGTCACTGTGGTCCTTCCTCGATCGCGAGCCGGACGAGTTCCGTGATGTCGGCGTGGGGCGCGTCATCGCCCGCACCTGCCCTCAGCCACAAAAAGTACTCGACGTTGCCCGACGGCCCCGGCAGTGGGCTTGCAGCTACCGCGCGAACAGTCAGATTCAAGCCGACGGCCGCCGTCGCCACCGCTTCGACCGCCTCGGCTCGCAGTGCGGGATCTCGTACCACGCCCCCGGCACCCACCCGATCCTTACCTACCTCGAACTGTGGTTTGACCATCAGCACCATATCGGTGCCCGGCTTCGAACACGCGACGAAGGCCGGGAGAACGAGTTTCAGCGAGATGAACGACAGATCCGCGACGATGATCTCGACCGGTCCCCCGATGGTCTCGGCATCGATGGACCGAACGTTGGTGCGGTCTATGACGTGCACACGGTCGTCGGACTGCAGCCGCCACACCAGCTGGCCGTATCCGACGTCGACGGCCACCACCTCGCGCACTCCTCGACTCAGAAGGACGTCGGTGAACCCACCTGTCGACGCTCCGGCATCGAGGCATCGGGCATCCCGGACGGTCAACCCGAGGGGCTCGAACGCGTCGAGGGCACCGAGCAGTTTGTGTGCACCCCGTGAGGCCCAACTGACCTCGTTGTCTTCCTCGGCCACCAACAGTGGCGTTCCCGGCTCCACCGCGGTTGCCGGCTTGGACGCGACAGTCCCGGCGATCTTCACTCGCCCGGCCTCGATCAGCTCGGAAGCGTGTTCACGAGATCGTGCCAAACCACGACGTACCAGTTCGGCGTCGACTCGAGCGCGACGAGCCACGTCAGGTCTTGTCGACGGTGGTCAGGGCGCGCACCAGCACCTCGTGCGCCCGGTCCAGCAGATCTGCATCGCGCGTGAGCGCGTCCGAATCCACTGTCTCGAGATCGTCGTGCCCAGAGCCGATGGTGAGCCGACTCAGCAACTCAGCGACATCCGATCGTACGGAGTCGGGATCTGCCGACGACTCATCTCCGGCACTGCTCGGCCGGTGCTGTCCTGGTAGTGGAATCGACGTGCTCATCGCCCTTCACGCTATCCGATGGGTACGACGAACGCCCGATCGCCGCCGCTCTACGAACGCGGTGTCAACACCCGAGTAGTGACTTCAGATCGCCGAGGCTGTCCCCATCGAAGCGCACCTCGTCGAAGTCGGTACTCGACCACGCAACGTGCAGCACGGCCAGAGCACCCTCGAACGTATCCGGCGTCGTATCGCGGTCGAATCGCACCGACAGCAGCCCGTGCTCGATGCCGACCGTCCAACCGTCCTTGCTCCCCACGCGCGACGCGGACTCGTCCTGGTTCAGAACCCCGAGGTCCGAACCGATGTAGGTGGGCCGCAGATGACGAGGAGCACGCAGCAGCTCGGCAGCGGTGCTCACACCCGTCAGTACCAGCAGCGAGGGCAGGTCGGATTCATTTGCGCCTGCTATGTCCGTGTCCAGCCGGTCTCCGACGACCAGCGCAGAACGTGCTCCGCTGCGTTCGATCGCGTCGTGCATGATCGGAGCGGCCGGCTTTCCCGCGACGAGGGGCTCGACGTCGGTGGCGTTGCGAACCGCTGCGACCATCGAACCGTTCCCGAGCACGAGTCCTCGCTCGGTGGGCAGGGTCGCATCGATGTTCGTTGCAACCCAGAGGGCACCCGCCCTGATGGCGAGGACTGCCTCGGCGAGGATCCTCCAGCCGGTATCGACCGAATGCCCCTGCACCACTGCGACCGGGTCCTCGTCGGCAGATCTGACCGGCTCGAGGCCCACCTTGGATATTTCGTTCGCCAATGCGTCGGTGCCGACGACGAGAACACGCGCACCCGCGTCCAGTGTGCCGGCGAGGACGCGCGCAGCTGCCTCGGAACTGGTGACGACAAACTCGGCAGACGTGTCGAACCCGAGTTCACGAAGGTGCTCGGCCACATCCTGTGGCGCACGACTGGCATTGTTCGTCACGAAGTACTGCTTCTCGGAACCACCCGAAAGCGCTTCTACTGCACCGGGAATGGGGTCCTTACCGGCGTAGACCGTACCGTCCAGATCGAGAAGCAGCACGTCGTGGGCGTCGCGCAGCAACGTCACTGTCCGCCTCCGGACAACTCCTCGACTCGCTCTTCCGCGTCCGTCTCACCATCGACATCTGCCGCAGCAGCGTTGAGGAACCACTTCACACCCTCGTCTACACGACCGGCGGCAACCAGTGCATCGGCATAGACGTAGAACAGGCGAGCCGCCGCAGTTCCCGAGCGAGATGCGTCGAGGTCCGGGGTCTGCAGAGTGACGACGGCTTGGTCGTATTGATTGAGGTCCATCCGAGCGCCGGCCACCACAATGCGGAGCTCCGACGCTTCCTCGCCGGTCAACTCACGAGCTTCGTCACTGCGACCGAGCTCGATGGCCCGCTCGGGGCGTCCGAGTCCGCGTTCGCAATCGGCCATGACCGCGATGAGACCTGGGCCGCCAGCCATGCGACGTGCGGCCCGCAGCTCCGATAGGGCCTCCGCCCACTCACCTGCGTGGTAGGCCGCGATGCCAGCCGTCTCACGAACGACGGCGATACGACCTGCTCGCTGACGAGCAGCGCGCGCGTGCAGCAGCGCCAACTGCGGGTCGTCGTCGAGCAGCCTGCTCGTCATCACGAGGTGACGGGCCACAGCTGTCGCGTTGTTCTTGTCCAAGCTCAGAAGATCCCGCCGGACGGCCGGCTCGAGTTGACCGGCTTCGACCTCATCGGGCAGATCAGGTTCCTCGGGGCGTGGGGGCCGACGATCGGACGGCGCGCTGTTGCCACGTCGATCTCCGGAGAAGCCACCTTCGCCTCCCCGCCTGCGCGGAGGTCCGTCCGAACGACGCGAATCGCCGCGGCGGTCCTGAGCACGAGGGTTGCGATCGCGCGACTCGCTGGAGCGATTGCCACCGTCTGCTCGGGAGGGGCGACGATCGTTGTTGTCTTCCGACACGGGCGTCCTTTCGGATTTTCGGGTACAAACGCAAAAAGGGGACCCACCAAGTGGGTCCCCTTCTTACAACGGGTGTTCGGCGGTGTCCTACTCTCCCACACCCTGTCGAGTGCAGTACCATCGGCGCTGG